>NZ_CP017659.1:1529545-1835454 GCF_015326965.1 Paenibacillus sp. JZ16 | reverse complement strand
ATATATGAATGCAATCGGCAGGGTCTGTTCCAGGGAAGCGTGGCCGTCAGTCAGCCAAGACCTGGTGGAGCACGCAAGCTGGAGCAGCTTCGGGAACAGGACGGGATATACGGCTTGCTGACCCGAGGCCTGCAGGATGGCCGGAAGATCGAGGAGGAGTTATGGATCCCGGTGTTCTCGGAGATGATTGACCCCTATGCGGAATGGGGGCATTTCTTGAGTGTGGCCGAGTTGGATTCCCTGGAGATCATAGTCTCCAATACAACGGAAGCGGGTCTCGTTTATCAGTTTAGTGACTGGAATCCGTCGGAAGCGCCGATGTCATTCCCCGCTAAGCTGACCATGCTTTTACATCGGCGTTATGAGCGTTATGAAGGCTCGCCGGACAAGGGCCTGTTGATCCTCCCATGCGAGCTGCTGGAACGAAACGGGGATATCTTGCGATCGATTGTGTTGCGGCATGCGGAGGATTGGGGACTTTCGCCGGCTTTTAGGAGCTGGGTTGAGGAATGCAACCTGTTTCTTAACTCGCTAGTGGATCGGATCGTAACCGGATATCCGGAAGAGGCCGAGCGCTATTTTGACAAATGGGGTTATGAAGACCGATTGTTGAACACGGCGGAGCCCTATTATTTCTGGGCTATTGAGGGCGACCCCTCATTGGAGTCCAGGCTTCCCCTCCAGTCAGCGGGTCTACAGGTAAGGTGGGTGCCCGATCTGACTCCGTACCAGGTAAGAAAGGTAAGAATCTTGAATGGAACGCATACGCTGATGGCTTCCATCGGCTTGCTTCACGGTTTCACTGAAGTGAAAGAAATCGCAGAGAGTATGGAATGGGGAGAAGATATTCGCAGCGCAATGCTGCAAGAAATCGTCCCCCTGGTGCCTCTCCCGCCGGAAGAGGTTACGGCTTATGCAGAAACGGTGTGGGAGCGATTCCGCAATCCTTTTCTTCGGCATAAGCTCCAGGATATTGCCATGAACAGCATCTCCAAGTTCAAGGTAAGGCTTTTGCCAAGCTTAAAGGAATATGTCAGTTCGCACAATACGCCCCCAAGCCTCATAACTGTGGGATTGGCCTCTTTGATCCGTCTGTATCATGCCAAACAAGTAGAAGGGCAGTGGTACGGAACGCGTCTTGATGGTGAACGGATGCTGTTAAGAGATGATCCGGACAGTCTGATGACATTCTATCAAGCGTGGCAAAAGG
The DNA here is from genome assembly GCF_015326965.1 of Paenibacillus sp. JZ16. Taxonomy (NCBI): domain Bacteria; kingdom Bacillati; phylum Bacillota; class Bacilli; order Caryophanales; family Paenibacillaceae; genus Paenibacillus; species Paenibacillus sp. JZ16. Next base: position 1,834,244 of record NZ_CP017659.1, on the reverse strand, counting down.
TAGAAGACGGCGAATGGAGCATACGTCAGCATGTGGCATCCATTCTTGGCGATCAGGCTTTATGGGGCGAGGATTTGAACCGGATACCCAATCTTCATGAAGCGGTAAGCCGTTATATCGAAGAAATGGAGCTGATCGAGACATGAGCGACATCGTCATACTTCATCACAAGGACGACGTCGGTATCGCGCTTCGTCCCTTGTCGGCAGGAGAACATGCCATCGGGCTTCTGAACGGGAAGGAGCATGCGATCGAGGTAACTGAGAATGTGCCAAAAGGTCACAAGGTAGCTCTTCGATTGATAGAGCCGGACAGCCATGTTTTGAAATTCGGCTATTCGATCGGATTGGCGAAGGAAGTCATTTTGCCGGGGAGATGGATCCATACCCACAATTTGAAAACCGGACTATCCGGTGAAGTGGAGTATCAGTATAAGCCTGGTGCAGAAGCAGCGGCTCAGGAATCACCGACGGTTATGGAGTCCCCAACGTTCCAGGGGTATATCAGACCCAGCGGTCAGGTTGGGATCCGCAACGAAATTTGGATCATCAACACCGTCGGCTGCATTAACAAAACCTGCGAGCTGTTAGCGCGCATGGCTGGCCAGCAGTTTCAGGGGAGAGGCATTGATGGGGTTTATCACTTCCCGCATCCCTACGGCTGCTCGCAGCTCGGAGATGATCTAAGCTATACCCAGCGTCTGCTCTCGTCCCTGGCGCAGCACGGCAATGCGGCAGGCGTGCTTATTATCGGGCTCGGCTGCGAGAACAACCAGATCGATCAAATGCAGGCCATGATAGGCGAGCAGGACGGGAAACGAATCCAATATATGCGTGCTCAGGACATGGAGGATGAATTGGAGGAGGGCTTGTCCCTCATCTCGGAGCTCGTGGAATATGCCGAGACTTTCAAACGGTCTGCGGTTCCTCTGTCCAAGCTGAAGATCGGACTGAAATGCGGCGGGTCGGATGGTCTGTCGGGCATTACAGCCAATCCGCTGGCGGGCCGAATTGCGGATACCATCACCGCTCACGGTGGTACTGCTCTTCTGACAGAGGTGCCGGAGATGTTCGGAGCCGAAACGATCCTGATGGACCGGGCCGCCGACGAGCAGGTGTTCCAGGATATTACGTTGCTGATTAACAATTTCAAGCAATATTTCGTATCGCACGGACAGGAAATCTATGAAAATCCTTCTCCCGGTAATAAAGACGGCGGCATCACAACCCTGGAGGAGAAATCGCTGGGGTGCACTCAAAAAGGAGGAAATGCCACCGTATCCGATGTACTCCGTTACGGCGTAAGATCAACGAAGCCGGGGTTAAACCTGATCGAGGCGCCAGGCAACGACCTTGTATCGGTGACGGCCCTGGCTGCAGCGGGGGCCCACCTTGTGCTGTTCACGACGGGGAGAGGGACGCCGTTTGGCGGTCCGGTTCCCACCGTCAAAATCGCGACAAATTCCGAACTGGCCGCTCGTAAAAAGCATTGGGTTGATTTTAATGCAGGTGCTTTGCTGGAAGGTAAAACCATGGATGAGCTTCATGAGGAACTCATGCATCGTATTGTCCAATTAGCCTCCGGCGTTGAACAGACGAGAAATGAACGCAATGGCTTCCGGGAAATATCCATTTTTAAGGATGGCGTCATTTTATAGCGTGAGCTGTTGGAACATGATTTAAAAAAAGAGGAGGAGCCTGTATGTCCAATCCTATTCAGCAGCAAGAACAGTTGACCTTGTCACCCCTAGAACTCGGCACCAAGGCTTGCCAATCGATCATGGAAATGTATTCGCCGGAGCAGCTGCCGCCCGCAGGTCGGTGGCATTACCACCAGGGTGTATTTCTGGTTGGAATGTCTCAATTATGGAAATTTAGCGGTGAAACAAAGTTTTTGGATTACGTTAAGGGTTATGTCGATCATCTGGTGGATTCCAACGGGAATCTGCTGCTGGAGCGGGGGGAGCTGGATTCCGTTCAAGCGGGCCTGCTCCTGATGGAGCTGGATGCTGTATGTCCCGAACATCGGTACAAGGCTGCCGCGGATAAACTGCTCCGTCTGTTATCTACTTTGAATCGGACCACGGATGGAGGATACTGGCATAAGGATCGCTACCCTTACCAGATGTGGTTGGACGGCTTGTATATGGGTGGCGTGTTCACGATGAAATATGCCCAGCAGTATAATAAGCCGCATTTATTTGATGAAGTGCTGTTCCAGGAGAGGTTGATGCGCTCTCATACCAAGGATCAGGCAACCGGGTTATTTTATCATGCCTGGGACGAGAGCAGGACGATGCCTTGGGCTGATCCGGTTAGCGGGCAATCTCCGGAATTTTGGGGACGCGCCTTAGGCTGGTATGCGCTGTCGATCGTGGAGTTCCTTGATTTACTGCCTGAGGATCATCCGGCGAGGGAAGAGCTGGCTGTTGTGCTCCGTGAATTAAGTGAGGCGCTGGTGCGTTATCAGGATCCGCTTACAGGGCTGTGGTATCAAGTTCTAGATAAAGGGGACCGGGAGGACAATTGGCTGGAAACCTCTTGCTCCAGCCTCTTCATATATACCTTGGCCAAAGGGATTCGACTCGGTTATCTGGATTCATCCTTGATCTCCCATGCAAGACATGGATATAACGGCCTGGCTCAATCCGTATATGTGGATGGTCAGGGGCATCTGGTCATGCCCAAGATCTGTATCGGTACAGGTGTCGGCGATTATAAGCATTATGTGGAAAGGCAGCAATGCGAGAATGACCTCCATGGTGTTGGGGCGTTAGTCATGGCGTGCGTAGAGCTTGGCAGGATATATGGATAAATCCGTGGATGAGCGTTAAATCTATTCCGAATATCAATGAGCTGTTCCTCTGAGGAACAGCTCTCTTTGTGCTGCGATGATGTGCTGTCTTCGTTCAGTCCACTCGGGAACAGGTGCATAGGAAACTGGCAGGCTTGTCATAATAACGGTAGCGAGGCTTGTTAAACCACAAGAGAAAGGTAGAGCGCAGCATGAAAAACTCAAGAATCTGGATTCTAATAAGCATTGCGATTCTGTTGTCTGCCGTTGTCTTCGCTCAGGGAGGCCTGGAAACAGATCATTCGAATCTTCAGGAAGCTTTGCCAACCTTTAGCCAGCAGACCATCAAATTTGGTTCTACCGGCGAAGATGTGTATGAGCTGCAAGGCCGTCTGAAACACCTGGGCTTTTATCATGGGAAAATTGACAGCGTATTTGGCTCCAAAACCCAAGGAGCCGTTAAATGGTTCCAATCGGAGTTTGGCATGAAGGTAGACGGTATCGTAGGACCGAAGGTCAAGCTTAAACTGTATAATGCAACCAAGGATTTCCGTCCGACCGCTCCTAAGGCTCATGAAGGTGGAGGCGGTGCAGCGGCCGGTGGTGGCGGAGGTTCAGCCAACAAAGAAAGCGGCAATAACAACTTAGCCTCATCTGATTCAATGGGCCTTTCAGAGAACGATTTGAGAATCATGGCAAATGCCGTATATGGCGAAGCGCGAGGAGAGCCGTTCGAAGGCCAGGTCGCCGTAGCGGCGGTTATTCTCAACCGGGTAAAATCACCAAGCTTCCCGAATACGCCGCATGGGGTTATATTTGAGCCGAGAGCCTTTACCGCGGTAGCCGACGGTCAAATATGGCTTGAGCCGAACGAGCAGGCGAAGAAAGCAGTACAGCAGGCGCTGAGCGGCTGGGATCCGACAGGAGGCTGCCTGTACTATTTCAATCCGAAAACGGCCACCTCGCCATGGATTTGGACCCGCCCTCAAGTCAAAACCATCGGTCAACATATCTTCTGTATGTAAGCCGTAAACAACAGCAACCGGGGCCTGTCTTCGGTTGCTTCTTCACTTTGCAATGGGTTAGAATGAAAGTTATCTATGAAGTAAATTTTGGCAACGACAATCCATGATGTAAGGGGATATGGACCTTGACGAAAACGGAATTTGAACACGGTACAGTCGGAGGAATTCGGATTCACGTATTACCGACCAACCGATTCAAGACATTTGCGATATCGCTTTACGCCGGAAGTCCGTTAGCAGAAGAAACCGTGACCTCGACCGCGCTTACACCTTTTGTGCTGCGCAGAGGGACCGTTTCCTATCCGGAAACGCGAGCTTTCCGAGAACAGCTGGAGCAGCTGTACGGCGCTGGATTTGGATTTGATGTGTATAAGCGTGGCGATTATCAGATCGTGCACTTTCGCATGGATACGATCAATGACTCTTTTGTTAAGAGTCCGGAGAGCCTGCTGCGCTCTTCATTTGCTTTTTTGGGCGAAGCTTTCACCCAGCCCGTGTTAGAGAATGGAGCATTCCGCAAATCTTATGTACAGACCGAGAGAGACACGGTTCGCAAGAAGCTGGAGTCCATCGTCAATGATAAGATTCGTTACGCTGCGGAGCGCTGCATCGAGGTTATGTGCAAGAACGAACCGTATCGGCTGCATCCGTTAGGAGAACGGAAGGATCTTGACGGTATCACGCCGGAAGGCTTATATGAGTCCTATCAGAACTGGCTTAATGAATCCGTTCTGGATCTGTATGTGGTTGGCGATACGAGTTTGGATGAGGTGAAGAAGCTCGTAGAGGAGCATTTTAAACTGAACAGAACAGCAAGCAAGGATTATGTTCCTTCCTCCACGCGAACGGCAGCAAGCGGGACGCAGACGGTCGTGGAGAAGCTGGACATTAATCAAGGCAAACTCAACATGGGTCTGAGAAGCACCATTACTTACGGAGATGATGAGTATGCCGCCGCGCTATTGTATAACGGGATTTTAGGCGGTTACCCGCATTCAAAGCTGTTCGTTAACGTGAGGGAGAAGGAAAGCCTGGCGTATTACGCGTCGTCCCGATATGACGGTCATAAAGGAATTGCAACCATCCAGTCCGGCATCGAGGTTCAAAATTTCGAGAAGGCTGTCCAAATTATTCAACAGCAGCTCGATGACATGGCCAACGGTGCCATTACGGATATCGAAATGACCCAAACGAAAGCCATGATCCGCAACGTCATTAAGGAAATGCAGGATTCGGCCTTTGAGATGATTGCGTATGATTTCAACCGCACGCTGTCGGGGCGAGAACGTACGCCGGATGAGCTGCTGCAGCAGGTGGAAGGCATTACAGTGGATGATGTGAAGCAAGCAGCTTCGGCATTTTCGCTGGATACGATCTATTTCCTGAAAGGTCAAAAGGAGGAATAGCCGGTGGAGAGCATTCATTATGACAACCTGCAGGAAACGCTGTATTACGAAGTGATGGATAACGGTCTGCACGTGTATGTGCTGCCTAAACCCGGCTTCCAGAAAACCTATGCGACCTTTGCAACCAAATATGGTTCGGTGGATAACCATTTCAAGGTTGAAGGCGAATCTGAAACTCGCGTTCCTGATGGCATTGCGCATTTTCTTGAGCACAAAATGTTTGAGGAGCCGGAAGGCGATATTTTTGCCAAGTTTGCCTCGAACGGCGCCTCGGCGAATGCCTTTACTAGTTTTGACCAAACGGTGTATCTCTTTTCTGCGACGGAGAACATCCATGAAAATTTGGAGACGCTGATTAATTTCGTGCAGAACCCTTACTTTACCGATCAGAACGTGGAGAAGGAAAAAGGGATTATCGGGCAGGAAATCAACATGTATCAGGACAATCCGGACTGGCGCGTATACTTCGGTCTTATCGAAGCGATGTACAAGGTGCATCCGGTGCACATCGATATTGCCGGTACGGTGGAATCCATCGGAACAATTACAAAGGAAGATCTGTATACGTGCTACAATGCCTTTTATCATCCGAGCAACATGCTGCTGTTCGTGGTGGGCGGCGTAGATCCAGTTGAAACGATGAACCTGATCCGTTCGAATCAAGCCGGAAAATCGTATGAGAAGCAAGGCTCCATCGAGCGCATATTCGATCCGGAGCCGAAGGGAGTTGAAGAGAAGCGGCGAGAGAGCCGGCTGGCCGTATCCCTGCCGAAATGCCTGTTCGGCTTCAAGGAGAAGCAGGTCGGTTTAACGGCTGAGGAGCAGCTGCGCCGAGATTTGACAACGAAGCTGATGATGGACCTCCTGTTTGGATCCAGTACGGAATTGTATCAGCAGCTGTATGACGAGGATTTGATATCCGACAGCTTCGGCCATGAATATAACAGTTCACCCCAATATGCGTTCTCTGCGGTGGGCGGAGATACGAAGGATCCGGACCAACTTCTGGAGCGTATCCGCACTGAGGTGGATAAGCTAAAGGCAACCGGATTTCAGGCATCCGACTTTGAACGTGCCCGCAAGAAGAAAATGGGCGGATACTTGCGCATGCTCAATTCCCCTGAAAATATTGCTCATGAATTCACTCGCTATCAGTTCCGCGGGGCGGATTTCTTTAAGGTTCTACCGGTTTATGAATCCATTACCATAGATGATGTAAACCGCCGTCTGCAGGAGCATATCGATTGGGATCAATTGGCCGTATCGATCGTTGTGAGTCCGTAATGAAGCAAGACATGGGAAGAGAATTGAAACCGATCGGGGAAATGACGGTCCTGATCACGGGTGCCAGCAGAGGTATTGGAGCGGCTGTTGCCGAGCGTTTTGCTTCGGTACGCATGAATGTCGTTATCCATTACATGAATTCGCATGAAGCGGCCAATGAAGTTGCCCGCCGCTGTATGGCCTATGGTGCTAAGGTATTAACCGTGTCCGCGGATCTTCGCGACAAAGAGCAAATATTGCGCATGCAAGAGAAGCTTCAGAGTCATGATATGGAGCCGGATATCCTGGTCAACAACGCCGGGGTATCCCATTACGGGCTTCTGTCTGACGTGACCGAGGAAGAGTGGGACACTTTGATGTCCATTAACCTGAGAGGGATGTTCCTGTGTTCCCAGGCGTTTATGGGGCGTATGATCTCCCAGCGATTTGGCAGGATTATCAATGTGTCCTCGATCTGGGGATTGTCGGGTGCCTCCTGCGAGGTATTGTATTCAACAAGCAAAGGCGGCGTTAACGCTTTTACGAAGGCCCTTGCGAAGGAGCTTGCCCCATCAGGCGTGACGGTGAACGCCGTTGCCCCCGGCGCGGTGGATACGTCCATGCTGGGGCATTTGGAATCGGATGAGATCCGCATGCTGGAGGATGAAATTCCGGTCGGCAGATTGGCGCAGCCGGATGAGATCTCATCACTGGTGTATTTTCTAGCGCTGCCCGAGTCGGGCTACATTACCGGGCAAGTGATCAGCCCGAATGGAGGTTGGGTGACCTGATCGTCATTCGTGGTGCAATTCACCACTCATAAGGGATTGGTTACGGGGACATATTACTATTGTTACTTTAAATCTGAATTGCCACCACGCAAAAGGAGGATTTAATTCATGTCATCCGTAATCAAAAACTTTGATTCCTGGAAGAAATTTCTGGGCGAGCGCGTCGTTCAAGCCGAGAAAGCGGGTATGAGTGAAGACACCATTTCTCAGCTGGCTTATGAGATCGGTGATTTCCTCGATGAGAAGGTTGACCCGCAAAACTCATCTAACCGGGCACTGAAAGAATTGTGGGATGTAGGTAACGAGGAAGAACGCCACGTTATCGCGCGTCTGATGGTGAAACTGGCCAAGAACAACGCATAACCCTCTTGCAAAAAGCCCCCGCCAACGGGGGCTTTTTGTCAAGAAAAAAGAATGTAATTTTCATGTCATCGTTAATACTTGCCTTTCATTTTTATTTTATATATCATTAACGTGACCCATTTTTCATTTGACCTGTTTTTGCGTGCAATTTTCGCTGGAATTTGTCGAATATTGATGGAAAAGAAGTGCAAAGAGGTGTCTTTGTGGAATCGAATCAATGGTACATGGAATACAAGATACATAAGAACCGGCCTGGTTTGCTCGGCGATATTGCTTCCGTATTAGGTATGCTCGAAGTAAACATCCTGACCATTAACGGTGTTGAAGGCCAAACTCGCGGAATGCTGCTGGAAACGGATGATGAAGAAAAAATTATCTTGATGGGCAAAATGTTAAACAAAATGAAAAATATTACGGTAACAGCCTTGAGACCCCCGAAACTGGTCGATATTTTGGCTGTCCGACATGGACGATATATTGACCGGGACTCGGATGATCGTAAAACGTTCCGTTTTACGCGTGATGAGCTCGGTTTACTTGTTGATTTTTTGGGTGAATTGTTCAAAAGGGAAGGTAATCAGGTTATCGGTCTTCGCGGAATGCCCCGCGTCGGCAAAACCGAGTCCATTATCGCCGGCAGCGTCTGCGCGATGAAGCGCTGGACCTTTGTTTCCTCGACGCTGCTCCGTCAAACCATTCGCAGTCAACTCTCTGAGGACGAGATGAATTCGAACAATGTTTTCATCATTGACGGCATTGTGAGCACGATCCGATCCAACGAACGTCATTATCAGCTCCTGCAGGATATCATGGGGATGGAGAGTACGAAGGTGATCGAGCATCCGGATATTTTTGTTCGCGAATCCGAATATTCCTATGAGGATTTCGATATTATAATCGAATTGCGAAACAATCCGGAAGAGGAAATCGTTTATGATACGTTCACGGGCTCTTATAGTGACGATTTATAATATTGTTTTGACTTTGACCACGAATTTCTAAAGTAGGAGGTGATGGCATGTCCGAACTGGGACAGCAATTAAGGGAGGCGCGTCTACAAAAAGGGATGAGCCTTGATGATGTGCAGGAAATGACAAAAATACGCAAGCGATACTTGGAAGCCATCGAGGCAGGGGATTACAAAGTACTTCCCGGCAGTTTTTACGTGCGGGCATTCATCAAAACCTATGCGGAAGCGGTGGGGATTGACCCGGACGAACTGCTTGAAGGCCATAAACAGGATGTGCCTAAATCCGAACCGGAAGCGACGATGGAACCGGTTATTCAAAAACGTGCCGCCAGACCTTCAGCCGAACGGAACATGAAATGGCTGCCTACACTGCTGATGTGGACATTCCCGATTTTGATCGTTGTTGTCATTTACTTGGTGGCCATCAATTCGAATGAGCCTAAGGAAGAACCTCCGGTAAGCAATAATGATCAGACGCAGACGGATCAAGCGCAAAAGCCGGAAGACACGGGCAATACGGATCCCGCCACGCCAGGTGACGGAGCGCAGGGCGGCGACAACACCACGGACGATACCGGTAATGGTAACGAAGGTACAGACGGTGAAGGAACAGACGCAACAGACGCAACGGACGGAACAGATGGCACGGACATCGACGAACCGGGAAATACAACGCCTGGAGAAACGACGGTGACGCAGGACCGGACGGAAGGCAAGAACACCGTATTTAAGGTAACAGGCTCGTCCGTGAAGGTTGAGATTGTGGCAACGAGCGAAGGTAAGAGCTGGGTAGAAGTGTATCGTGGCTACAATACCTCCGGAGAGAAGCTGGCTTTCCAAATGCTTGAGAATGGTGATTCTCTCAGCTTTGACCTGGATAGCCAGGGACTTTACGTGAAATCAGGGAACTCCGCTGCAACCACCATTACGGTTGGCGGCCAGCCCGTAACGGATGGAAAATCAACGTCGCGTATCTTGCTGGAGCCGGCTGATGGTTCCGCAGGCACGATGGACAACACGGGTACGGATGCCACAGGTACCACCACAGATACTACAGGTACATCGGATACGACAGATATCGAATAATTGCCTGTCCTCCAGGCCATCATAACAGCATGCAGCTGCATGCTGTTATTGCACTTCCTGGAAGAGGTGATGCTCTCGTGACGGTCAACTGGATTATATTCGGATTAGGTGTTATCGTCAGCCTCTTGGGCTACTATTTGATTCCAAGTGACTGGGGATATGGCATATTAGGCTTTGGACTGGCACATATTTTGCTCGGTATACTGAGCATGTTTCGCCGTCCGGTGCATGATGAGAAAGCTAGCAGTTGACGGAGCAGGCTTCGTTTTCGCCGGATGTTGGCGATAAGCGGAGTCTTTTTCGTTCACATTTATCCCGCTGATCTCGTAGAGGATTAGACTTGGCTCACGGTTTTACCTATAATAGAAGCATTATCGCCAAATGAAAGGAAGGATTCACCATGGCTTCAGAAAACTCATTTGATATCGTATCCAAAATGGATATGCAGGAACTTAACAATGCGGTTAATCAGGCGGAGCGGGAGATCGAGAACCGTTTTGACTTCAAGGGCAGCAAGAGCAGCTTGAAGCTGGACAAGGACGCACTGGTCATTGCATCCGATGACGAGTACAAACTCAACGCCGTTATTGATATTTTGCAAACCAAGATGGTGAAACGGGGCTTGTCGCTGAAAAATGTGGAGTACGGCAAGATCGAGCCGGCTTCCATGGGTACCGTTCGCCAGCGCCTGACCTTAAAGCAAGGAATCGATCAGGAAAATTCGAAAAAGATCAACATATTGATCCGTGATTCCAAGCTGAAGGTCAAGAGTCAGATTCAAGGTGACCAAATTCGGGTAACCGGAAAAAGCAAGGATGATCTTCAGCAGATCATGCAGCTGCTTCGCAAAGCGGATCTTTCTCTGGACCTGCAGTTCACGAATTTTAAATAAACGCCGCCACAGGCTCATATAGGATGGGATGGACAGGTTTGTTTCTTTTGACAGGGCGTGAGCGGAAATATTATACTAAAAAACGATATATAAGGATTAACGTATACATAGATTACTGGGGATGAATATGACAGACAGCGCTTCACGCTTCGAACCCTTTAGGCTCTTGGGAAGAGCGACCCTATTGAAGTACAGATGGATAACAGTCGCGGGGTCTGCGAAAATTTCAAGACAACCCGTTGCAAGGGAGGTTGCCCCATGAATTTACCCAATCGTATCACGTTGGCCCGCATTTGCTTGATCCCTGTCATGATGATTTTCCTGCTGGTGGATTTTGATTTTTATCCGGCTCCTATTGTGTGGAATGATTTCGTCCTTCCCTACAACCAATTGATTGCAGCATTGATATTCATACTTGCAGCAAGTACGGATGGGATTGACGGGTATTTAGCCCGGAAAAACAATATGGTGACGAACCTGGGTAAACTTCTGGATCCGCTTGCGGACAAACTGCTGGTGGCAGCCATCCTCATATCGCTTGTGGAGATGGGCAAATGCGAATCCTGGATTGCTGTAGTCATCATCAGCAGAGAATTCGCGGTTACTGGCTTGAGACAAATTGCACTCCTGGAAGGTTCCGTCGTTGCAGCAGGTCAATCGGGGAAAATCAAGACGGTGATTCAGATTGTGGCGATTGTCGCGCTTCTGATCAATAATTTCCCGTTTGTATTCTTGGGAATTCCGTTTGATGTCATTGCAATCTGGGCTGCCGCGATGATTACGATCTATTCGGGAATCGAATATTTTGTCCAGAACAGGCATCTTCTCAAAGGTGCCGGGGCGTAACGGCAATAGGAGCAATCCTATTGCTTTTTTCTTCCGCAGGGTAAGAACTTTATGAAAGCGGGTATTTGTGAAGAGATAGCAGACACAGGAGGATGGACGAATCATGAAAGCAGAAATCATTGCAGTTGGAACCGAACTTCTTCTTGGACAGATTGTGAATACCAATGCACAGTATTTGTCCAGGCAGCTTGCTTCAATGGGAATCGATGTATACTATCAAACCGTTGTCGGGGATAACATGGAGAGGCTCAAGGAGGCCTTGCGGCTGTCCAGCAGCAGAGCCGATATCGTTCTTCTGTCCGGTGGTCTGGGCCCCACACAGGATGACCTGACAAAGGATGCGCTCGCATCTTTTCTAAATCGTTCATTGCATATTGATCGGATGGCCATGGATCGGATTGAACGCTTTTTCCATGAACGAGGATCCGTAATGACCGAGAACAATCGGCGCCAGGCTCTGGCCATCGAGGGCGGGACTCCGCTTCCGAACGAAACAGGCCTCGCCGTCGGGAATGCGGTATCCTATGAAGGGACTCATTACATTGTGTTGCCGGGTCCGCCGAAAGAGCTGATGCCGATGTTTGAGCAGGAGGCCAAGCCTTGGCTTCTGCAGCATGTGCTTACGGAAGAGCTTCCCATCTATTCAAAGATGCTCAAATTCGCAGGCATCGGGGAGTCCGCGCTTGATAAGCGCCTGGAGGACCTGATTACGGCCCAGACCGATCCGACGATTGCGTTGTATGCCAAGGAGGGGGAGGTCACCGTCCGGATCTCCACGAAGGCAGCCAGCGAGGCTGAGGCCATGGTGCGGCTGAATGAACTGGAAGCCCGGATCCAGGAGAGAGGCCCGGAATTTATGTATGCTAACGAGGATGTGCCCATTGAGAAGGTCATCGTCGATATGATGGCGGATCATAGCTGGACGCTGAGCGCTGCGGAGAGCTGCACGGGAGGCCTTGTAGCGGAGACGCTGACCTCTATCCCCGGGAGCGCGTCCATGTTCCTTGGCGGGATCATCTGTTATACCAATCAGATCAAGGAGAAGCTTGTGCATATCCCGCATGCGCTGCTTGAGGGGGATGATGCGCCGGGAGCCGTCAGTGCAGAGGTTGCCGAAGCGCTTGCGGATCATGTCCGGATGGTAACCGACAGCGACTTTGGTTTATCGGTAACGGGCGTGGCAGGTCCAGGGTATGCTGAACGCAAGCCTATAGGTCTGGTTTACATTGGATTGTCTCAACGGGGAAAAGAAACGGAAGTGCACGAGCTGCACCTTCAGGGTAACCGTGAAACGATCCGGCTCCGAGCTACGAAGGCGCTGCTCTACCGGCTTTGGCAGCGTCTTGTTGCCTCCAAAAGGTTTAGGGTTGCAGAATAGGGATATCCGCTATTCAAAAAAAGTAAATAATTTACACCTTGCTTGGCAGCTCTTCTTGTATTTACGAACGGTTCCAAGTATAATGGGAAATACGGAAGAACCGTGGCATATCGTATGATGTTGCCACGGTTCTTGTTGTTTATACATAAGGCATGGAGCATATACGGGAAGGGGTGCGGAATAAAAAAAACGAATGTATGTTCGAAAAAAAGCTTGGCAAACGTGTCAAAACAAGGTATGATATGACTATCAACAGTGAAGGGTTGTGGAACAATTGTCAGATCGTCGTGCTGCGCTGGAAATGGCGCTTCGTCAGATAGAGAAACAGTTCGGAAAAGGTTCCATCATGAAACTGGGTGAATCCACCCACATGCAAGTAGAGATTGTGCCGAGCGGATCGTTGGCATTGGATATAGCTTTAGGAACCGGCGGCTTGCCTAGAGGCCGGATTATTGAAGTATATGGACCGGAATCCTCCGGTAAAACAACAGTAGCCCTCCATGCGATTGCGGAAGTTCAGAAGGCTGGTGGACAGGCTGCATTTATCGATGCCGAGCATGCTCTGGATCCATCGTATGCAAGCAAATTGGGCGTTAACATTGATGAATTGCTGCTCTCCCAACCGGACACGGGTGAGCAGGCGCTGGAAATTGCGGAAGCTCTGGTACGCAGTGGTGCAGTTGATATCATCGTTATTGACTCGGTTGCTGCACTGGTACCAAAAGCTGAAATTGAAGGCGACATGGGTGACTCCCACGTAGGTCTGCAAGCTCGTCTGATGTCCCAGGCTCTTCGGAAATTGTCGGGTGCTATTAATAAATCGAAAACAATTGCCATCTTTATCAACCAGCTTCGTGAGAAGGTTGGTGTTATGTTCGGTAACCCTGAGACGACTCCAGGTGGACGTGCTCTGAAGTTCTACTCGACGGTTCGTTTGGACGTGCGTCGAATTGAGAGCATCAAGATGGGCAACGATGTGGTGGGTAACCGCACACGGATTAAGGTTGTTAAGAACAAGGTAGCGCCACCTTTCAAACAGGCTGAGCTTGATATTATGTACGGTGAAGGCATCTCTAGAGAGGGAAGCCTGATCGATATCGGAACGGAACTCGATATCGTGGATAAGAGCGGCGCATGGTATTCTTATTCAGGTGACCGTCTTGGCCAAGGACGGGAGAATGCGAAGCAATTCTTGAAAGAGAATCCGGAGATCGCTAGTGTTATCGAGAACAAAATTCGTGAAGCGAGCAATCTGACCACGGCTGTTCCTGAGCCTTCCGAGAAGGATAAGGAACAAGAGGAATTAGAAGAGCAAGAGTTGTTTAAAGTAGAGTAGTTCATTGCTGGTTATCGATTACAGTGTTGAGGACCGTCCGGTGTTTGTAACGCCAGACGGTCTTCTTTGCATTTATTCAGACTTCCAGATGCAGTCTTGGTTATTTTACTCAGAAATGGTGCGGTAGTGAGAGGAGCGACATATGGAAGAAGAGAATAAGGAAATGTCGGAGCAGGCAGAAGCATCAGGTATAGGGCATTTTCCGGACCATGAGGATTTGATTGTAACGTCAGTCGAAATGCTGAAAAAGCCCAAGCACCGATACCAAATCGCGTTTGGTCCGTACCTTATGACCGTTCATGAAGATGTGATGCTGAAATACCGGATGTTCAAGGGGAATGTTTTTCGCAAGGAAGAGCTTGAGGAAATTATCGTGGCCGATGAACGACAGAGGGCTTATGTAGAGGCGCTGAATCATCTGTCCAGGAAACCCAGAACAGCCAAGGAGATCACCCAGCGTCTGCAGCAAAAAAGTTTCGAGCCGAGTTGCATAGAGACGACGCTGGAGCGATTGGAGAAGGACAAGCTGATTGATGACGCGTTATACGCCAAGATGTGGACAGAGCAGCGAATGACAAGCCATAAGAAGGGGAGGCTGTGGGTCAAACAGGAGCTGAGACAGAAGGGAATCGGCACGGAGCTGATCTCCGAGGCTTTGGGCGAGATCAGTGCAGATGCCGAATTGGAGAGCGCGCTTGCCGTGGGACGGAAAAAATGGCAGCAAACCCATGGAGAGTTGCTGGATCGCAAACGTAAAACGGGAGCATATTTAATGCGTAGGGGCTTCGGCGGGGATCAGGTGCGTCAGGTGCTCAAGCGTCTGGTTGACGAGGATCAGGAAAAGGGTGAGTGGGACGACGAGCTGGAAGATTTCGAATAAAGGGCAGTTTGGATACTTTTTCGTGAAAGAAATGGTTTCATTGGATGAAACTGACGTTTACCCATTGCTTTCCCTTGACAATATCTTTTTATAAATACTAAAATAAATATGAATCTTTTTATCATAAATTAGAATCCTTTTTCCTTCCAAAAAAGTGACTACTTTGTGAAAGATTCTTTTAATCGCCAATTCATAGTGAAATGTATTCCGCTGGCTAAGGCGGGATTTGCGTACGTGATACGGCGTGCGCAGTATGGACGGCAGCTTCCACTGCCGGAAAATTTTATGTATGAATGAGTAACCTGACAATTGAACATTTCCCAAGGAATGCCTTGGAGGAAACAACGAGGAGGTGATCAGATGCATCCAATTTGGTGGATCATAATCGTTCTCGCTGTAGCCGCTATATTCTTTGGGTTCGGTTATTTTATTCGCAAATCCCTTGCAGAAGCTAAAATTTCCAGTGCCGAGCATGCCGCTTTGCAGATCGTAGAAAGTGCGAAGAAGGAAGCAGAAGCATTGAAGAAAGAAACGGTTCTCGAAGCTAAAGACGAAGTTCATAAAATCAGAGCCGAAGCTGAAAAAGACACTCGTGAGCGCCGGAATGAAATTCAACGGCAGGAGCGCAGATTGTTGCAAAAGGAAGAGTCGCTGGATAAAAAAATAGAATCTTTGGAACGTAAAGAAGAACAAGTGGCGAACAAAGAGAAACGAATAGAAGAGACCCAGCAGCAAATCGATGCCATTTACAAGAAACAAACGACGGAACTGGAGCGCATCTCCAACCTCACGATGGAGGATGCCCGCAGCATTATTCTCAGTAATGTTGAACAGGAAGTTCGTCATGAAACCGCTCAGATGATTAAAGAAATCGAGCAGCAGGCGAAGGAAGAGGCAGATAAGAAATCACGCGAGATCATCACGCTGGCTATTCAGCGCTGTGCGGCTGATCACGTCGCGGAGACCACGGTATCTGTTGTCACTTTGCCGAATGAAGAAATGAAGGGCCGGATTATCGGACGTGAAGGCCGGAATATTCGTGCGCTTGAGACCCTTACAGGGATTGACCTTATTATCGATGATACTCCGGAAGCTGTTATTCTCTCCGGTTTTGATCCGATTCGCCGTGAAATTGCCCGTACAGCTTTGGAAAAGCTCGTGGCGGACGGACGGATTCATCCGGCTCGTATCGAAGAAATGGTGGAGAAATCCCGCAAGGAAGTGGACGAACGCATTCGCGAATACGGAGAACAAGCGACTTTCGAGGTTGGCGTTCACGGTTTGCACCCAGATTTGATCAAAATTCTGGGCCGACTGAAATTCCGTACAAGCTATGGACAAAATGTGTTGAAACACTCCATGGAAGTGGCCTATTTGACTGGCCTGATGGCCGGCGAACTGGGCGAAGACATCGTGCTTGCGAAACGGGCAGGACTGTTGCATGACATCGGGAAAGCGCTGGATCATGAAGTGGAAGGATCGCACGTTGAAATCGGCGTGGAGCTGGCGAAGAAGTACAAGGAACATCCGGTGGTTATCAACAGCATTGCCTCTCATCACGGTGATTGTGAAGCAACTTCGGTTATTGCCATGCTGGTTGGCGCAGCTGACGCATTGTCTGCTGCAAGACCGGGAGCACGCAGAGAGACGCTTGAGACGTATATCCGCCGTCTTGAGAAGCTCGAAGAAATTTCCGAATCCTTTGAAGGCGTTGAGAAATCCTATGCCATTCAAGCGGGACGTGAAGTTCGCGTCATGGTACAGCCTGAGAAAATCGACGATGCCGAAGCATTCCGCTTGGCACGTGACATTACCAAAACCATTGAGAATGAACTGGATTATCCGGGTCATATCAAAGTCACCGTCATCCGGGAAACCCGAGCGGTGGATTACGCGAAATAGAGTTTGGACCTTAAAAAGTGGCCGCAATCCGGCCACTTTTTATCTTTCAAGTACCAAAAATACAGTTTCGGACATTTATGAATCGGGAACGGTCCTGCCGGGAATCAGGACAAGCATCCCTGAAGGAGTGATTGACATCAAAGTATTATTCATCGGAGACATTGTCGGCAGTACAGGGCGTAAAGCTTTGAAGGCTTCTCTTCCGGAGCTGAAGTCCAAATATAATCCGCACATCATTATTGCCAATGGGGAGAATGCTGCTTCAGGACGCGGCATTACCTCGGCCATCGCCAATGAATTTTTCAATTGGGGCATTCATGGCATCACCTTGGGTAACCACACCTGGGATAACAAGGACATTTTTGAGTTTATTGATGATGAGCCGCGCATGATTCGTCCGGCAAATTTTCCGCCCGGCACACCGGGGCGTGGATACACAATCATCAAAGCGAACGGCAAACAGCTGGCGATCGTGAATCTACAAGGACGAACCTTCCTGCCAGCCATCGATTGCCCGTTTCGCGCAGCCGATGACATTGTGGATGAGCTTCGCCAGAAGACGAAGTGCATTCTGGTGGACTTCCATGCTGAGGCGACGTCGGAGAAGATTGCGATGGGATGGCATCTGGAAGGCCGCGCCTCGATGGTGGTCGGAACGCACACCCACGTGCAAAGCAATGACGATACCATACTGCCGGGAGGAACAGCTTATATTACGGATACCGGCATGGTGGGCTCCAAGGAAGGCATCCTCGGCATGCAGCGCGATGCGGTGATGTATAAGTTCAAGACCCAGCTTCCTGCCCGTTTCCAGGTCGACGAAGGCAAATGGCAGTTCCATGCCGTATGCGTGGATATGGATGAGGACACGGGAAGAGCCCGGAAGATACAGAAAATCCGCATGTACGAAGACGAATGGCGGATGGATTAAAAAAGGCGGAATCCGTTTAATTAAATTAGGAACGGATGGTAAAAAGCAGGAATTTTTTCCCCTCTCACGAATAACATCTAGTAAGCGGAAGCAAACCATCACTCAACATTCCCAGGGGAGGTACTTACCATGGAAGTATTAAAAGTTTCAGCAAAATCCAATCCTAATTCAGTTGCAGGGGCGCTCGCTGGAGTTCTTAGGGAGCGGGGCGGAGCGGAACTGCAAGCGATTGGGGCGGGAGCACTGAACCAGGCCATTAAAGCGGTAGCGATTGCCCGGGGATTTGTAGCACCGAGCGGGGTGGATTTGATTTGCATCCCTGCTTTTACGGATATTGTGATTGATGGCGAAGACCGGACGGCAATTAAATTGATCGTAGAACCTAGATAAATTTCGAATGTTGAGGTATTAGCCTGTTTACTCTCTTGGTGTAAACAGGCTTTTTGCTGTGACAAGTTCAGAAGGGAGATGAACGGCGCGATGCGGACGGTTGATTTTCACTGTGATGTTTTGAGCAAAATGTGGGAAGCCCCCCAAGCCTCCTTTGCGGACGACCCGCATTTGGATGTAACGCTGCAGCGCATGGAGGAGGGCGACCTGGCCCTTCAGGTGTTCGCTGTTTTTTTATCGGAGAAATGGGGGAGACCATCCTTTGAACGGGTGCTGGCGCAACTCGATACATATCGCAGCCGCATCGTTAAACCGGGATATCTTAAGCCCCTGCTTTGGCGGGAGCAACTTCAAGAGACCAGACAAGGTCAGCATGGACGGTTCGGCGTTCTGTCCTTGGAAGGCGTTGACGGGCTGGAGGGGAATTTGTATTACGTCCAGCTCTTGTTTGAGATGGGCGTGCGTTTGATGGGGGTTACCTGGAATTATGCCAACTGGGCTGCGGATGGAGTACTGGAGCAGCGAAATGGGGGATTCACGGAACGGGGACGGCAGCTGGTAGAGCTATCCCATTCGACGGGCATCATTCTGGATGTGTCTCACCTGTCCCAAGCTGGTTTCTGGGAGCTCGCGGAGCTGACCAAAGGGCCCATCATCGCCTCGCATTCCAATGCGTACTCCGTCTGCCAGCATCCCCGGAATTTGAATGATGAGCAGATAAGGGCACTAATCGCGCTAAACGGAATGATTGGAATCACGTTTGTGCCCTGGTTTATCCGCAGCGGAGTAGATCGTGTGAAGCCGGAGGACATATTGCCGCATATCGAGAAGATTTGTGAGCTGGGCGGTGAAGAGCACATCATGTTCGGTTCGGACTTCGACGGGATTGATCAATGGGTTGCCGGGCTTGAGCATCCGGGCCGGTATCCTGAATTTCAGGAGCTGCTGCTTAAACATTACCCGGAATCGATGGTAAAGGGCTGGATGTCGGAGTATGCCCTCCATTTTCTTGAGCAGAATTTACCTTCATTGTCAGGCCAAGCATAGCAACCTTTCGCATAACGACCATGATTCGAGGATAACTTTGACAATCCTGTAGCAGATTGCTCGTGAATCGGAAGAAGGCGGCCTGAATCACCCGGGTTGCCTTTTTATTTTTGGGTAATAGAGAGTATAATAGGTGATGGCATGTACAGCATATAGAGAAAAACAAGGAGTGAGACAGATGAGTAAAACTGTACCTGTGGGTGTATCCGCCCGCCATATTCATTTAACCCAAGAGCATATTGAGGCATTGTTCGGCCCTGGATATCAGCTGACAGAGTTCAAACCATTGTCCCAGCCAGGACAATTCGCAGCCAACGAAACGGTAGCGGTTATTGGAACGAAGGGACAATTCGATAAAGTAAGAATTTTGGGACCTGCACGTCCTGCAACCCAGCTGGAGATTTCCCGCACGGATTCCTTTGCCATCGGTGTGAAAGCACCTGTACGCGAATCCGGAAACATCGCTGGAACCCCGGGAATTACGATTAAAGGTCCGGCTGGTGAAGTAACGGTGGATGAAGGTGTCATCGTAGCCGCTCGTCATATCCACTTCCATACATCCGATGCGGATCAATGGGGTATTAAAGACAAGGACCTGCTGAAGGTACGCTTAGGCGGCGAACGCGGTCTTGTTCTGGAGAACGTCATTGCCCGCGTATCCGACAATTTTGCGCTCGACATGCATATCGATACCGATGAAGCTAACGCTGCCGGCGCCAAAAACGGAGACACTGCTGAAATTATTGATTAATCTATAGCTTCAGTAAACTTCATGAACATACTGTATGTGTCACGGATCTGCTGCTGTTAAGCGTTTTTAGCTTAGCGTTCACAGCTGGAAGAGCCTGAGTCGATTCATTTCGATTTCAGGCTCTTTTTTGAAATTTTCTACGGGTTCCATGTTTCGGTGGCCTATTTTGAAGGAAAGCGTTTGATAAGGTTTGGACTCATTAACGCCCAAGGTGGTAGCTTAGGCAATAAGATCATGATATAATTTAAAACAGTGCCTATTTAAGCAATATTGTCATGTAAACCAGAGATTTTGCGGATCTAAGGGGTGACCTAGCATGTCCAAAGAAAGTAAGGACTACTCCAAGTATTTTGATTTTTCAGGAGCCAAAGTTCTCTCCGAAGATGAACACGGGAAGAGAATTCGCATCAATGGCCGGGAAATCAACATCCTATCGGAGCCTAATCATAGACAGGAAAAACAGCGCGGCAAACAAAGTGTCGAAGTTTTGTACGATACCGAGCTGCCGGAAGCGTTTCGAACCCTCGGGGCTGGCAAGCATTATATCGTGTATACGTACGGATGTCAGATGAATGAGCATGATTCCGAAACGATCAAGGGATTGCTGGAGCAGATGGGCTACCAGGCAACCGAGGATCGGAAGCAGGCGGACATCATCTTGCTCAATACGTGCGCCATTCGTGAAAACGCGGAGGATAAAGTGTTTGGCGAACTCGGCCATCTGAAGCATTTGAAGACGGAAAAGCCGGATATGCTGCTTGGCGTTTGCGGCTGCATGTCGCAGGAAGAATCGGTTGTTAATCGGATTCTCCAAAAGCATGGCTTTGTGGATTTGATTTTTGGTACGCATAACGTGCATCGTCTGCCTCATCTTATTCAGGAAGCGCTCTTCAGCAAGGAAATGGTGGTTGAAGTGTGGTCCAAAGAGGGCGACATTGTTGAGAATCTACCGAAAAAGAGAGAAGGTCTCCGCGGCTGGGTCAACATTATGTACGGCTGTGATAAATTCTGTACATACTGCATCGTCCCATATACCCGCGGCAAGGAGCGCAGCCGGCGTCCGGAGGATGTCATTGCTGAGGTTCGTGAATTAGCCCGGCAAGGGTATAAGGAAATTACGCTGCTCGGTCAGAACGTGAACGCATATGGCAAAGACTTTGAAGATATCGAATACCGTTTCGGCGATCTGATGGATGATATTCACAAGATCGATATCCCGCGTGTTCGCTTCACTACATCCCATCCAAGGGATTTCGATGATCACCTGATTGAGGTGCTGGCGAAGGGTGGTAACCTGGTCGAGCATATTCACCTGCCGGTACAGTCGGGAAGCACGCAAGTGCTCAAAAAAATGAGCCGAAAATATACGCGTGAGACGTACTTGGAGCTCGCCCATAAAATTAAGAAGGCGATTCCCAATGTAGCATTCACCACCGACATCATTGTCGGATTCCCTGGTGAGACCGATGAGCAGTTTGAGGAGACGCTGTCCCTGGTTCGGGAGGTCGGCTACGACTCCGCTTACACGTTCATTTATTCTCCTCGTGAAGGAACGCCAGCGGCGGTGATGGAGGATAATGTACCGATGGAGGTCAAGAGCGAGCGTCTTCAGCGATTGAATGCCGCCATCAATGAGTACAGCCGCAAGAGCAACGACAGGCTGCTTGGATCTACGGTGGAGGTGCTGGTAGAAGGAGTCAGCAAGAACAATGATTCCATGCTGTCGGGACGCACGCGCACGAACAAGCTGGTGCATTTCGAAGGCTCGACGGACCTCATAGGCAGCTTCGTAAATGTCCGGATTACGGATACGAAGACCTGGTATATCAAAGGGGATAGAATCCCGGACACGATTCCTGCCTCGGATGCGGTATAATAGAGGAGCAGGCAGCATTCAAATGCAGCATAGGGCCGCGAACAAAAAACCGGCCGGTGCTGCATATTCCCATATAGATGATGAAGAATTGGAGCGATGAACCTTGGCACATGATCATGTTCGTACGAACACATACGGTATGTCAACTTACAACACGCGTGAATTGATTATACGTGACGATATTTTGGCAAAAGCCGGCGAGCTGGCGGAATTAATATCCACCAGTGAAGAAGTTCAGATGTTTAAGCAGGCCGAAGAGAAGATCCAGAACCACGAACGGGTTCAAAACCTGATAAAAACCATTAAGAAAAAGCAAAAGGAAATCGTGGCTTTTGAAACGTTCCAGAACAAGGATATGGTCGCCAAAATCGAACGGGAGATCGAAGAACTGCAAGAGGAGATTGACGGTATTCCGCTCGTGATGGAGTTCCAGCAAAGTCAAAGCGACATTAATTATCTTCTTCAACTGGTCGTATCCGTGATTCATGATACGGTTTCGGAAAAAGTGAATGTGGAAACAGGAAAAGATACGCCGCCAAGCAGCTGCGGATAGATGAAACGAGGTGCGGAATGGTTCCGCACCTTTTCTATTCTTGTTATTTCATGTACAGAATGAGAATGAATAGGGCATAGTAAACTTATTATAAAGGATGGGGTCAGGAAATCCTTGACATCATTTTTAAATATGTCATAATGAAATTATCAAAATAATAGTTATGGTGATGGAAATGACGGATCGCGAACAGGCTCCAAAGAGCAGTGCCAAGAAATACAGAACACCGGATGGTGTGCCCGCTGATATCGTGATGTTTACCTTAACGAAGCGGGAACGGAAAACCTTCACCAAGACATTGCCGATACGCGAGCTTAAGGTGATGCTGATCAGGCGCAGATCATGGCCATGTGCGGGTATGTGGGCACTCCCCGGCGGATTTTGCCGTGAGAGTGAGTCTATTTACGATGCCGCCAAACGGGAGCTGAAAGAAGAGACCGGGGTGGATGGCGGCCATTTGGAGTACTTGGGCGTGTACAGCGCACCGGGACGGGATCCAAGGGGCTGGATTATCAGCCATGCATTCTACGCGCTCGTAGAAGAATGGATGCTGGAGCATCGCCAGGCTGCCGATGATGCGGAAGAGGTAGGTCTGTTTACGGTCGCGGAAGCTTTGGAAGAGCTGGAGCTGGCTTTTGACCACAGAGATATCATAATGGATGCGTACCGCAAGATTCAGCAGCAAATGCTGCAGACGACGATTGCGCGGCAGTTTTTACCGGAGCATTTTACACTGAGCGAGTTATATCAGGTCATCCAGACGGTTGTGCCCGAGTTCAACGAGCCCAATTTTATCCGTAAAATCACGTCAACCCGCAGCAGACAGGGGATACTGGAAGAAGCACGGGATGAGAACGGCAAGCCGCTAAACTCCAATCAATATTCCCAGCGGCCGGCCCAATTGTATCGGTTTACGGATCATGCACCGTTGCTATCAATTTATACGTAGGATGGGATTCACAAGCTGTTATTTTATCGATCACATTAATCATGTCGTAGAGGAGTGTGTCAGATGAAAGCCTTGATCGTGATAGATTTCACGAATGATTTCGTGGATGGCAATCTGCCGGTAGGGAAGCCCGCCATTGACATTCAGAACACCATCGCGGAGCTGACCAAGTTGTACAGCGATCGTGGTGATTTTGTTGTAATGGCCGTGGACCTGCATGAGAGCAATGACGCTTATCATCCCGAAACGAAGCTGTTCCCTCCGCATAACATTCGGGGAACCCGGGGTCGGGAATTATACGGTGAACTTCAGCGGGTGTATGAGGAACGAGAAGACGCCATCTATTGGATGGACAAAACGAGATACAGCGCATTTTGCGGTACGGATCTGAACCAGAAGCTGCGGGAACGCGGGATTACCGAAGTCGATCTCATCGGAGTTTGTACCGACATCTGCGTGCTGCATACCGCAGTGGATGCTTATAATTACGGATATCGTATTACCGTTTATGAAGATGCCGTCGCAAGCTTTAATCCGGAAGGACATAAGTGGGCTTTAAGTCACTTTCAAGGCAGCCTCGGGGCATCGGTAGTGCGAAGTAAGGAACTTCTTAATCAATAGACAGCTTGAACCACCCGGAAGCCTAGATGAACCGGGTAACAGTGGAGGATGATCGTGATGCTGACAGCAGGATTAGCACTACACACGGACAAATACCAGATTAACATGATGTACGCTCACTGGATTAATGGCTCTCATCGTACGCGTGCGGTGTTTGAGGCGTATTTCCGTAAGCTGCCATTCGGTAACGGATATGCCGTTTTTGCCGGTCTTGAGCGGATTGTACATTATATTGAGTCCTTGCGTTTCTCGGATGAGGATATCGCGTATTTGGCCAAACAGGAAGAGAAGTATAAACCTGAATTTCTGGAAGAGCTTCGCCGATTCCGTTTTCAAGGGAATATTCATTCCATGAAGGAGGGGGCGCTGGTATTCCCGAACGAGCCGCTCATTCGAGTGGAAGGCACCATTTTCGAGACACAGCTGGTCGAAACGGCACTCTTGAACTTTATGAACTTTCAAACCTTGATCGCTACCAAAGCGTCCCGTATCCGGCAGGTTGCCAGCGGCGATACCTTGCTGGAGTTTGGTACAAGACGTGCACAGGAAGCGGATGCGGCGGTTTGGGGGGCGCGTGCTGCGTATCTGGCCGGTTTCCATGCCACGTCGAATATGCTGGCTGGCGAGAAATTCGGCATCCCGACAAAAGGCACGCATGCGCATTCCTGGGTGCAGACCTTCCGGAGCGAGCAGGAGGCCTTTGATATATTTGCCGAGGTTATGCCGGATCAAGTGACGCTGCTGGTGGATACCTTTGATACGTTAAAGAGCGGGATTCCCCATGCCATCGTAACGGCGAAGAAGCTGGAGGCCCAAGGGAAACGGATGAATGCCATTCGTTTAGATAGCGGGGATTTGGCTTACCTGTCGATTCAGGCACGAAAGATGCTGGATGAGGCCGGTCTTCATTACGTCGGTATCGTGGCATCAAACGATCTGGATGAAGGCACCATTCTGGATCTCAAGGCGCAAGGGGCCAAAGTAGATACTTGGGGCGTCGGTACCCAATTGATTACGGCAGCCGACCAGCCTGCGCTTGGGGGCGTTTATAAGCTGGTGGAGCGGGAGGTTGACGGGAAGATGGTACCGACCATCAAAATCTCGGGCAACCCCGAAAAAGTATCTACCCCAGGCAAAAAAGAGGTATACCGCATCATATCCAAGGGCAGCGGCAAAGCGATCGCCGATTACATCTGCTTCCCGGAAGAAGAGATGCCGCCGGAGAACGGGAAATTAAAGCTGTTTAATCCACTGCATCCTTATATGCGCAAAAATGTAAAGAACTTTGAAGCGGTGTCCATGCTTGAACCGGTGTTTGTGAATGGCGAACTGGTGTATGAGCTGCCGAAGCTCGAAGAGATTCGCAGCTATCATGATGCTCAGCTGGATCAGTTCTGGCCGGAGTATCTGCGGAAGCTGAATCCGGAAATTTACCGCGTGAATTTGAGTGAAGAGGTCTGGGAAGTGAAACAGCGGATGATGGCCGAGTTCATGGAACAGCATGAAGATTAGGTTATAAAATACAGAAATGAAAAAGACGCTTTCCCAATCTTGCCGCTTGGCAGGAGAAGGGGCGTCTTTTTGTACTCGGCTATAACTCAAGTCGATCCACTATACTTCCGTTGACGTCACGCGCGGTGAGGTGAACCTTGTCCTTGTTCTCTATCGTGTCGGGCTGGCGTTCGTAATACCACATGTACAAATCTTCACTGACATCAGGCCTCAGTTGTTGGTAGGGTATGGTATGTGCCGGCTGACCATTTACATGAATCTGAATGGGTTCTGTGCTTCTATACAGGCCAAACACGAGTGATGAATCCAGGTTTGTCTCCGAGAATACGGACGGAGAAGCGGGATTCTCAGGAGAAAGGTATAATGTAGTTACGGCGGACATATTCCATCCGAACCATCCTTTGGTATAGGTGGATAATTGCAGTCCCAGTCCAGGTGTACCCACGAAAGCATAAACATTCTCAGAGGTTAATTCGGATTGTATGATTTCAGCATGATCTATGCTGAAAGGTGCTTCAAGAAAAGCATGTTTCTCGTTGAATACCGCCGCTTCAACCGAGCGGTGTGTGTTTGTGTATTCGTAGATCCCTGTCATTAAAATGAAGAGGAGGCCGATTAGTACGTACACTTTGAGACCAGGCCAGGTAATTAAAGGGAAAGCCCTGAAGACTAGTCTAAACAGCGTAAGAATGAGACCCAAACTCAAAAAGAAAACGAGAAACGAGCCGGCAATGCCGCCTGATTGTGTATGAATACCAAGGAATCCAAAAACCTGGCTGATCGGCTTATGGACGAGCGGTAACAGAAGTAGTGTTACCAGCGTGAGCAAGTACGAGAAGCGGAAGGATCTACGTGTAGATCCATGATCGAAATGAGTCATAACGTGGATTTCAACTCCTGCTGATAATCTTTTATAAAAGTATTCTTTTTCCATAATAACACAATTCTGATTATAAATGACGATACTGAATCATTTCTTGGGAAAGCGCATAAGTCGCCATATTCCGAGAGCATGTATAAAGCTTCGACATATTCATAGTGCAAATCCGGATTGCTTTACAGCACCTAAACTAACCCAAGGAGTGATATGTGTGGACAACGAAACCAATTTTCAGGCCTACGTGCTGCGTCAAGATGAACAAGGGGTTCGCGGCAGCGTGGAGAACCTGTGTTTGAAGCAGCTGCCCGAAGGTGACGTTATTGTGCGGGTATTATACAGCGGGGTTAACTATAAAGACGGGCTGGCCAGCATACCGGAAGGGAAAATTGTCCGCCGATACCCGTTCATTCCGGGCATTGATCTGGCAGGAACGGTTGTGCGTTCCGCTCATGCTGATTACAAGGAAGGCGATGACGTTCTCTGTACCGGTTATGAATTAGGCGTATCTCATGAAGGCGGGTTCAGCCAGTATGCACGGGTTAAGGGAGAATGGCTTGTCCCGCTGCCGCAGGGCTTGTCTCCGCGTGATGCGATGGCTATCGGAACCGCAGGTTTTACGGCTGCATTATCGATAGAGGCCTTGATACGGAATGGACTGCGACAGGAACAGGGGGCCGTTCTAGTTACGGGGGCAACTGGGGGCGTGGGCAGCTTCGCGGTCTCCATCCTCAGTCAATTAGGCTATAGCGTAACGGCATCCACAGGCAAATCAAGTCAGAGGGACTGGCTCTTAAAGCTGGGAGCTCATGAAGTGATATCCAGGGAAGAGGCTGCGGCATCCTCCAAGGGGGCCATCTCTGCCGAGCGCTGGGCAGCGATAGTAGATCCGGTCGGAGGAAACCAACTGGGTTCACTTCTGAAAAGCGTAAAATATGGCGGAAGCGTCGCTGTTTCCGGTATGACGGGTGGCGGTGCTTTTGATTCGACGGTGTTTCCGTTTATCCTTAGAGGCATCAATCTCCTCGGAATCGATTCGGTATACTGCCCTATGGCCTACCGCCGATCGGTATGGTCGAAACTGGCGGATGAATGGAAGCCGGCATCCGTGCTACAAGAAGGAATTACGGAATACGGTCTACACGATCTGCCTGAAGTGCTGAACACCATTCTGCAGGGCAGAGCAGTTGGAAGAAGCGTCATCGCTCTATAATATTACCTTGATTTCTCATACGCATAATGTTCCTCATCCTCAGGCATTCTAAGGGAAGGCAACCTCTGACACCTAAGGAAGGGTGAGTGAACATGAATTATCGCAGAATCGTTACCGTTTTATTGCTTTGTTCCATTCTTGCCATATCGGTCGGTTGTTCCAGGCAGATAGCCAGGGACGAGATGCGCCTATATAACATGAGGGCTTACGAGGAAGGGTCCAGGGAGGCCCGGATATCGGGACGGGGTTTGAACGGAAAATTCCTTGAGGATCTCCAAGCCTCGTTTAACCAGGTGGGCATGCCGTTGACCAATGAAACCTATGCGGAAGACAACGTCGGCAATATTACGTATCAATACCGGATCAATTATGATGCAAGCCAGTTTATCACCGTATATGTCTATCAGGATCAAGCGGCCAGGGAAAAAGGGATCAAGGAGATATACGGCGTTACAGAAGGGGATGCCAATGCGGCCGGCGGACATAACCTGATCGTGAGCGACAAAGAAACGTCCATCGTATATACGTCAACGGGCGACAAAACGGATAACTATTATGACCAGGTCAAAAAAATAGCGCCCTCCCTGCTTGCCAAACATCAACGACGTGCCAGCAGTTAGGATACAGCTAAGGCCGGATGCCCATATGCATCCGGCCTTTTGTTTGTTGCCCGGCGTTGGTTATGATCTGTGTTTATCCAGCTCATATTTGATGTGCCGCAGCTCAGGCAGCAGAATCCGGTTCATCGCAAGCTTGACGGCTCCGCTAGAACCCGGCATGGAGAAGACGGCCGTGTGGCTTAGCGTGCCGCCGATCGCGCGGCTCAATATGGCCGCAGACCCAATATCCTCCGTAAAGCTTAGGAAGCGGAAGATTTCGCCGAATCCGGGGAGTTCCTTATCAAGCAATGAGGATACGGCTTCGTAGGTGGTATCCCGGCTCGATATGCCTGTTCCGCCTGTTAGTAGGACGACATCAATGTCCGGATTGCTAACCGCAGTATAGATCGTTTCGCGGATCGTTTCGTAGTCGTCCTGAACAATGCTGTAAGATACAACGGCATGCCCGGCTTCTTCAAGCAAGCTCATCATCAGTTTGCCGCTCTTGTCCGTGTCCTTGGTCCGCGTATCCGAGACCGTAATCACCTTGCAGTTCACGGAAGCGGGGGATTGCTGTTTATGCTCTTGCGATGAATTCATAGAAATGACATCTCCTGTTATAGTTAGTGGCGGCGCGCTTGCAGTAGATGGATGAAATGTAGTACACTCGCTAGCATAATCATGATGCACGCAAAGGAGTATGGAACGTGGAGCACGTAACACCCATTTATATTTTATCAGGTTTTCTTGGCAGTGGAAAAACGACATTGCTTAGCCGTCTTATTACCTCCTTCAAGCAGCAGGGATTGCGGCCGGCCATTGTCATGAATGAGATCGGCGAGGTCAACATCGAAGGGCTTGTCGCCGGTGAAGAAGTACCGACGGCAGAGATGCTAAGCGGCTGTATTTGTTGTACCATTCGATCCGATTTATCATCTGAAATCGCAATGCTAATCCAGCGGGAGCAGCCGGATGTCATCGTCATTGAAGCGACGGGGATCGCCAATCCGATGGAAATCCTGGACGCGGCGGCGGAAGCTTCTTTATACATGAGAATCGATGTGAAAAAACTGATCACTGTCGTGGATGCCGCGCATCTGCTGCATTTGAATATAGAGCAGAAGGGGAAAACCTATCGTTTGATGCAGGAGCAGATTCGTGCAGCCTCGGCGCTTGTCCTCAATAAGATGGACCAAGTAACGGATCAGGGCAAAGAGACGGTTCAGCAGCTGGTCGAGCGCTGGAATCCGTATGCTCCGATCATGCCTGCGGTGCGCTGCGACATAAAACTTGAAGATCTGCTTCAGAGCGATCCCAAGGACCGGGTTGAGCATTCTATTGTACATAATCGAGAGGGCAGGGATGCCTATGAGCATACAGACAAGAACAAGCAAGCCAACAGCCATGAGCATGACCACAGCCATGAGCATCATACACACAACCACGGCCAAACACATGATCATGGCTCTCATGATCATGTAATGTCCTACACCTACTATTTCAGCCATGCAGTAAACAGTGTGGAATTTGAGCGATTGATAGCCGGGCTGCCAAGGGATGTGTACCGGGCGAAGGGCATTCTCACCTTCAGCGATACGAACAGCCGTTTTTTGTTCCAGTACGCGTTCCGGGAATCCGATTTTATGAAAATTACACCCCAGGGTCAAGTCCCGGATGTGGTGGTATTTATCGGGGAGCACTTTCAGAAATCGCTGCTGCGAGAGCAGCTTGAAACACTGGAAGGGAAGACAAGTCGGGCATAAGTCAACGATTTGCCCAGTTAACTTGGGCAATTATACCTTGGGTCTTCTGGCCGGTGTTTGATTCAGAGGGCAGTCGAACGTTTAATAGAAAGGCATAGCGTAATAACTACAAGGAGGATCTATCCAATGTTAAATGAACTCAAATATAAAGAATGCATCGAAGCATGTCTCCAATGTATGAACGCTTGCAATGTATGTTATGTATCCTGCCTGAAAGAATACGAACTGGCCATGCTTCGCGATTGTATTACACTCGACAGAGAGTGTGCGGATATTTGCGCGTTTGCGGCTCAAGCCATGTCACGCAAAAGCCCTTACGTGAAGGAGATTTGCGAACTGTGCATCAAGGCATGCCTCGCTTGCGCGGAAGAGTGCGGGAAGCATGACCACGAGCATTGCAAACAATGCGCGGAGGCTTGCCGGAAGTGTGCCGAAGCATGCCGTGAAATGCTGAGCCACATCTAAGTCAACCGGCACCATCCTTCGATATAACAAAGCCTGATTTCCGAAGCGGGAGATCGGGCTTTTTTAGTTATAAGTATAATGTCTTCTGGACCGGTGCGCTGACCGTACTCCGCGAGACCACCCGGAGGAATTTTACTAACATCGTATTTTCCCCTATGATAGATGTGCTAGGAAGGTAGTACAATGAATGGTAAAGAATGAGGTTGTAACATGAACAATTCAGTTGGAAAAAACAATCGGTATGTCCGTAATATGAATCGGATCGGCATCGTCGGACTGCTTCGCGACTATGGCAGTTTAACGAAAGCGGAAATCGCAGCCAAGATGAACTTGACGTTTACGGCGGTTAACAATCTGGTGGAAGAGCTGATGAAGGAGCGAGTGATCATTGATGCCGGATTATATGATGATTCCAGCCGCGGCAGGAAGCCCAAGCTCATCTCGTTGAATCCCGCCGATAAGTATACAGTCGGCGTTCATATTAGCGCATCCTCCGTGCAGGCGGCAGTCATTAATTTACAGGGGAATGTGTTATTGGAGAAACGTTGCTCTTTTGAAGATGGCGCCAATCGCGGCAGCGTAGTGAATATGATTATATCCACGATACAAGCCGTACTGGACGAGTCAGGCCTGGAGTCCGAAATTATCGGCATCGGCGTAGGAGCGCCCGGACCGCTTGATCCGGTTCAAGGCAAAATTCTGTCTCCGCCCAACTTAACCGGTCTGCATCAAGTACGATTAAAGGATCTGATCGAGGAGAACACGGAGCTTCCGACCCATGTAGAGAAGGACGCTAACGTAATGGCTCTCGGTGAGCTATGGTATGGAAACGGTCGGCATTTCAACAATCTGGTGTACATGGATGCAGATATCGGGATTGGGTGCGGACTGATCTTCAACCAGAAAATATATCAGGGTTACCCTTGTGGTGCCGGTGAGATTGGGCACTGTACGATAGATATCAACGGTCCGCGCTGCCATTGCGGTAATGACGGCTGCCTTGAAGCGATGGCATCGGGAAATGCCATCGTCCGCAGAGTGTATGAGGAGTTGGGTCGCGGGGCAGCAAGTTCTCTTACATCTTATTTTAATAGCGATGATCAGGGTATGGATGTAGTCGATGTAATCCATGCCGGGCTGGCTGGAGATCCATTGGCTGCCAATGTACTGCACGAATCGGCACGATATGTTGGTGTATCACTGGCCAACATCATGAATCTGCTTACACCCGAGATCATCATCCTGGGCGGAGTACTGGCTAACCGTTACCCGGATTTCTTCAATCATGTTAAAGAAACATCCGTTAACAGAAGCCTATCCAGCCTCCATAATAAAATGGTGCTGCAGCCCTCCCAGCTGGGAGAAGATGCGTGCATCATAGGCGCAGGGACGATTGTGTTTGAAAAATACTTGGGTGACATAAGCGATTAGAGGGGGAAGGACACCCTCAAACGGGCCGCACCGGAATCCATGAACAGGAGTTGAACAGATTTGCAGGAGCTGTTGGAATTGATCGGAATAAACAAGCGTTTTGGTAAATTCGCCGTCTTACATAACATTCATTGGAGCATTTCCCGCGCTGAGTGCGTTGCGATAACAGGAAGCAATGGCGCAGGAAAGAGCACCATGCTGCATGTGATAGCAGGGCTTGCTAACCCGTCGGTAGGGTCACGGATCGAACATGGAACATCGCTGCGTGTCGGCTATGTACCGGAACGTTTTCCTGCGCTGCGGTTTCGCCCTTCCGAATATTTGCGCCACATGGCTGGCATTCAGGGCATGGACAAACAAGAAGCAGCGAAACGAATCGATGCCATGCTGAATGTGTTTCGATTGCAGGACATGAAGATGACGCTATGCTCCAAGGGGATGCTGCAAAAGGTCAATATCATGCAGGCCCTGCTTCGTCAGCCCGATTTATTGGTTCTGGATGAACCTCTGTCGGGATTGGACGAGCCCTCTCAAATGGAGATGATCGGCATTCTAAGTGAAATCAAAAGACAAGGAACAGCGATCGTGATGTCCGTTCACGAGCCGCTGCTTATTGCTTCGCTGGCCGACCGGGAGACGCAACTCCGCGAGGGGCGGATCGAGCGGGACGGCATGCTGGAAACCGATACGGAGATGGGACGGATGAAGCTGGAATTCACGCATGTTACTCAAGACAAAATGCTGGAACTGGAACGCCGTTCAGGGTTCCATTATTGGATATCGAGAGGTAATCCTGCATCGATGGTAGTCTCGCGGAAGGTCGCGGATGAAATGCTGCTGGATATTCTACAGTCAGGCGGATCGCTGACACGGCTGGAGCCTTGGAGCATGGAGAAGGCAGAGCAAGTGAAGCCTAACCTTGGTCAATCCATGGAAGGGGAGGGAGCATAATGGGATCATTGATTCATTACATGCTTGCCAGTTATACGAGATCCTATCGGTATTTCGCGCCGATTGCCTTTATGCTGATATCGGTAGTGTTTATCTACTCTTACCGGCCTAACCCCATCATGGACAGCTATGCCGTAACCGCTGCATTTCTGTTTGTCGGCTCCGCTTGGCTTGGTTTGAACTTTCTCAATCATGATCAAGGGCGTCAAACGATGCTCCTGATTGTTCATAGCGGGAAGGCCATACGATATTATGCCGCCCAGTATTTAACCGTAACGCTTCTATCTATCCTGTTCAGCTTATTTGCTGTCCTTTACCCGATCGCGTTTGGAATGTTTGATAAGCCGATTACATTATCCCAGTTTGTTTTGGGTTATCTGGGACATGCTGCTTTGTCCTTGCTCGGCATTTCAATTTCGGTATTTTTTCAGTTTGGCTTTATGGAGAATCAGGGAAGGGCGGCTGGTTTGCTGTTAATCGTTATCGTTATTTCCTTAGCCGGACAATCCATCGTTCAGGATGATCTTGCTTATTTGAGAATGATTCCTTATGTGCTGCCTCCCGTCTCTGTGATGATCGATATGCTCATTCATGCTGACGAGCGTTCCCGGGCCATGTTATTCATGACCCTTACATATACGTTCATATACAGCTTCATTTTGCTGGCTGTTTATCTATGGACGGCATGCCGCAAGGATGCGGCAACCATGATCCGAAAAGTAGGTTGAAGTAGGAGGTATCTTCCTTTACCATAGGGATATACACAAATAGAAACGGTAAAGACAGCCAATACTAGAGGAGGATACCATGAAACAATCTCGACTGATGGACAGCGACCACTCCAAAGAGCTGTTTGCCTATTTCGGATTAGCGGTGTATTATTCACAGGCGCTTGAGCAGCAGCTGGCGAATCTGTTGATGCTGATCAAGCTTTCCCAGGGGAATGTGCCTTCAGAAGAAGATTTCACCCAATTATATCAGCGGAAATTAAGCAGCTCTCTGGGCCAATTGGTACACGAGATCCAGCATTACTTTCCATTCTCCGAAGAAGAAACACTTCAATTAAAAGAGGTCTGGAAGCAGCGCAACTATATCGTTCATGATTATTTCAAAGAGCGGATTCATGAGACATTCAGCCCGGCCGGCCGATCCCGAATGATTCGGGAGCTGACCGCTTTTAAGGACCAGGCCCAAGCGCTGGAGCAGAAGCTGCAGGGCTATTCCCGCGAAATGTATGTGAAGCTTGGCCTGGACAGCGAAAAAAGCGTGTAAAAGAAATTAGGGCTGAGATGAAACATATTCCAGCACCTCTGCGTCAGAAAGAATAGGAGGTGTAATTATGAAAAAAACTACGAAATTGTTAACTGCAATGCTTGTCACTTCGTCATTGCTCGGTGCCGGCGCCGCCTCTGCTTTCCAGGATGTTCAAGAGGGGAAGCCTTTACAAATGGTGAAGGAGCTGCAAGCGAAAGGTATAATCCAAGGGGTTAGCGCCGACAAATTCGCTCCGGCCAAAACAATAACGACCGCCCAGGCGGTACAGATGATTGTGAATGTCGCCGACCTGAAGGTACAACCGAACTTTACGGGCCGTTCGTTTGACAGTGTGCCGAAGGATGCCTGGTTTGCTGATGCTGTGAATATAGCGGCTCAGAACGGATTGTCCGTATCCGCAGACATGAAATGGAATGAGCCGATAACGCGTGAAGGGTTCGCGACATTGCTCTCGGAAGCGATTCAGAAGACCGGGAATTATCCCGTGGTTATGATGTATTTGCATGTAGCCGACGAGGATCTGATGAAAGAGGAGAGCCGGGGAGCGGTGCAGTTCCTGCTGTTAACCAAGATCGCTGAGCTCGACGCTAACGCCAAGTTCCATCCAACGAAGAATTTAACGCGAATAGAAGCGGCAGAGCTTGCGTACCATTCGATCCGATTCATTGAGGAGCATCAGAAGAACATGATACCCCAGGAGCCGGGACAATCTGAACCGGATGTAAGTACAAAAGTTGTTAAGGTGGATGAATCGCAGAACAAAGTTACGGTAACCAAGGAAGACCTACCGAATCCGGGGTACGGCATTAAAATTACGTCGGTCGACTATGTTAGCGATACCGAAGCCGTGATCCACTACAAAGTTCTTCAACCCGATCCGGACAAAATGTACCCGCAAGTCATCTCGAAATCTTCCGATGACGTGCTCGTGCCTTCCAAGTACACCAAAATCACGGTCAAAGCAGAAGCTACAGAGGGAACTCTTGATTCGACAAAGTAATTCTTGCAATATACTGCCAGCATACCATGTTAAAAAGAAGGCTGTTCCCAAGCGAATGTTACATTCGACAGGGGACAGCCTTCTTGTTTAATCCTACAATGTTATAACGCAGCTGGAACTACTACACATGGCCACCGGCCAGCTTGCTGGTGGAGGTGGCAAGTACCGTTTCCTTAGTCTCTGCAATCGAAGCCGTGCTGCCTTGCTGGAGCTGGTACATTTTAAAGTACCTTCCGCCCAGGGCCATCAACTCGTCATGGGAACCCTGCTCCACAATTTCTCCACGGTGAAGGACCAAAATCTGATCGGCGCTGCGAATCGTGGATAAGCGGTGAG
This sequence comes from Paenibacillus sp. JZ16, assembly GCF_015326965.1. NCBI lineage: Bacteria > Bacillati > Bacillota > Bacilli > Caryophanales > Paenibacillaceae > Paenibacillus > Paenibacillus sp. JZ16. The sequence continues at coordinate 1,798,773 of NZ_CP017659.1, read as the reverse complement.
CGATGATAAAGGTCGTGCGCCCACGCTTCAGTACCTCCAGAGCTTCCTGGATTAAGGCTTCCGTCTCCGTATCGATGTTAGCGGTGGCTTCGTCGAGAATCAGTATGGCCGGGTTGAACGCCAATGCACGGGCAAAGGAGATTAACTGGCGCTGTCCGGCGGACAGCGTGCTGCCTTTCTCCAGAACCGGCTCATCAAAGCCTTGCGGAAGATGAGCGAGCAGCCGGTCGGCCCCTACGTCGCGAAGCGCCTGCTCCACCTGTTCCCGCGTGATCCCAGGATCACCGAGGCTGACATTCGAAGCAATCGTGCCGGTGAACAGGTACGGGTCTTGCAGCACGATGCCCATATGCTTGCGGAGCCATTGCTTCGGAATATCGGTAACGGGCTGCCCATCAATGGTAATCGTGCCTTTCTGCGGGTCATAGAAACGGAACAACAGATTGATGATGGAACTTTTGCCGGAGCCGGTATGACCGACAAGCGCCACGGTTTGGCCCTGCTTCGCTTCAAATGTAATGTCTTTTAGCACATAGTCTTTCTTGTATGCGAAGGAGACATTCTGAAACTCCACATTTCCTAAATACCGCGGCATGCTGCCGTCCGTTACTTTTTCGCCCGTTTCATCCATCAGCTCGAATACCCGTTTGGCGGAGACGATGGAGGTATCGAGCGCGGCCAGCTGGTTGACCATGCCCGTAATCGGCTGGAACATGCGGCCAAGCAGATCAACGAAGGCGTAGAGGACGCCGATCGATACGATGCCGGCACCGTTCAATGATGCCGAACCGAAATACCAAAGAACGACCACAAAGGATACGTTACGCAGCACATTTACCAGATTGTGCGTGGTGAAGGAGTTCAGATTGAGCATTTTGTTCTGATGGGCCATATAGTCCGCATTCAGGGACTCGAACTCTTCTTGGGTCGCTTTTTGGCGGCGGAATACACGAATGATGGCCATGCCCTGAATGGATTCATTAATGATGGCGTTGATCTCGCTCAGCCGGGAGCGGATGACCGTATTGTATTTGGTTGCGAATTTACGGTACAGGATGGTCCATACAATCAGCATTGGAATAACAAACAAACTGATTAAGCCCAATCGAACGTCCAGAAGGAACAAGGCAACATAGACACCCGTGATATAAACGGCGCCAGAGCTGAAGTTGGATAATACCGCAACAAACAGGTCCTTTACCGCTTCGGTATCATTGGTTACCCGGGAAACGACTTTGCCCGCCGGTAAATTATCAAAGAAGTTGACGGGCAGCCGCTGAATATGGGCATATACATCGGTACGCAGCTTCTGAATGACCCGGTTGGCTGCCGATTGCAGCCAGTAGGTTCTGCCGAATACCGTAATCATGGAGATCAGCAGACAGATCAGGAACAGGCCGACTAGCTTGTAAATGCTGGGCAGCTCGGGTTTATAAAATTCAAACAGCTGTTCTTTGGTTAATTTGACGGCTGGATATTGCAATTCTTCCGAGGCATAGGAAATCGTCAAAACACCATCCTGGAAGGAACGGTTTCCTTCCGTTCGGGCTACCGGCTCATCAATGAAATAGAAGCTGCGGCCAGCCTGGACGAGGCGTACTTCCTGTCCTCGCGTTTCTCCTTCTTGAAAGCGATCCTCACGTTTATAATAGGTTCCATTATAGGATGCAGCACCTTGGGCTTGCGTCGTCTCATAATAGGGACGCTCGATGCCCAGAATATGCTCGTCGATCATCGTTTTTGCGATGAAGGGCCCAGCAAGCTCTGCGGCAACACCGATGGCCAGCAGAATCAAGGCGGTAATGAAGGTGCCCTTGGCCGTTAAGGCATAGCGGAACAGCCGTTTGGCAATTCCGGATTCATTCGAGATGGTTGTATCGTTTGGAGTCAATTAAGACACCTCCTCGGAGGTCAGATTGTTTTCTACCTGCTGGCGTTCGAATTGCTCACGGTACCAGCCGCCGAGCTCCAGCAGTTCATCGTGGGTTCCCTGCTCCGTGATTCGACCGTCCTCCAGCACCACGATGATATCGGCATGCTGAACGGCCGAGAGTCGGTGCGTGGAGATCAGCGTCGTTTTGCCGGCGCGTTTGCTCCGGATATTATCGATGATTCTGGCTTCCGTCCGGGCATCCACAGCGGACAAGGAATCGTCCAAAATTAAGATGTCAGGGTCGCTGATAAAAGCTCGGGCCAGTGAGACCCTTTGTTTTTGTCCGCCGGATAACGCCACCCCTTTTTCGCCGACAATGGTATCAAGGCCATCGGACAGGGTAACCAGATCGCGGTCAAAAGCGGCAGTTGTAATGGCATCCATAATGAGTTCGTCGCTGGCATCCTTTTTGCCGAATTGGATGTTCTGGCGCACCGTCTTGGAGAACAAAATCTGCTCCTGGGGAACGTATCCGATCCAGCTGTGGAGCTGATCGGTCGCCAGCATCTCCATGGGGATGTCGGAAATGAGGATTTCGCCGGTTCCAGTAGGGTACTCATGGAGAAGCTGCTTTAGCAGCGTTGATTTGCCGCTGCCCGTGCGTCCTACGACGCCGAGCGTCTGGCCTTTTTCCAGTGTGAAGTTAATATTTTTCAAATTATCTATCGTAGAGGTCGGGTAACGGAAAGTGACATCCTTGAATTGAATTGTATCCGGAACCTTCACGTCTACAGGGCTCGCGGCGTCGGTAACATCCGGCGGGGTCTTTAAGGTTTCGTTGACCCGATCCAGTGAAGCGTTTCCGCGCTGCATAATGTTGATCAATTCCCCGATGGCGAACATCGGCCAAATCATCATCCCGAGGTACATGTTGAACGATACGAGATCTCCGAGTGTGATTTGATTCTGGAACACGAGGTACACGCCGTAGGCTAAACCGATGACGTAACTGAGACCAATGGAGAAATTGATGGTCGGTTCGAATAAGGCGTCTACTTTGGCTACCGCCAGATTTTTACGATATACATCATCCGTAATGTCCTGGAATCGCTGCTGATCGGCGCGTTCTTGTACATATGCTCGGACGACGCGCACACCGGCTACCGACTCCAGAACCTGATCGTTCATGTCACCGAAGGCATCCTGCGCCAGTGTGTAGCGCTTATGAATGGCTCTTCCGTAGATGACCATGCCAATGGCAATGATCGGCATGGGCAGTATAGCGGCCAGCGTCAGCTGCCAGCTGACAATGAAGCCCATGGCGAAGAGGACGACAATCAAGTATATGGTGGAGTCGGTCATGACGAGCATTCCGAAGCCGGCAGTTGCTGCCACGGAGCGAAGATCATTCGTGGCTTTTGCCATGAGGTCTCCGGTACGGTTGCGTTCGAAAAACGGCGGAAGCATCCGCAGCAAATGGTTCATGTACCGGGTACGGAGCAGGCGTTCCACGAGGTTCGCTCCTCCGAACAAACGGTGCATCCATATGTAAGTGGCGCAGTATACGACAGCAACGATGCCGAGAATCATGAGCAGATATTGAACGAGGGAAGCCCACGTTATGGAACTGCTGACGATATCGTCAATGGCGTTTCCGAGCAGAAGCGGCGGCAGTAGCTCAACCAGTCCGCAAAAGATGAGAAGCGCAAGGCCGATCAAGTAACGCTTTTTTTCTTGCTTGAAAAACCATCCTAAATTTTTAAGTACGGCAAACACATTATCCCTTCCTCTCGTAGGTCGTTCTGACATCATATCATCCACAAAAACCAAAAAAAGCACATCATCCGACGACGGACGATATGCTTCATTAATTTTGAACTTATCATACGCACGGTGATCCTGACTTCCGTGCAACGGTTAGCAGCTTCGTTCAGATCATTCTGGCAACGAATGAACGAGGCTTGATGATGATGAGACAGCACCATTGGGGAGTCGATCCATATTTAATTGTAGGAAATGATGATCAAGATGATCTTGATCCATTGCAAACAGTTTCAACATGTCACTCACCCTTTCTTCGTAATTTACATTTTATTCAAATCGATCTCGTATGGACTGAATTTTATCACCATGAACTGGAATGTGTCAAACTTATTTTTCAGGATCACTCGCAAGATATTCGATAGTGAAGGTAGGTTAGAACCTTATGTCACTATTTTATTATCAAAATGATTTGTATCCTAACGTACGTATGCGTTATGATAATATTGCAACTAAATATGGATACCGTCCCTAAGATCTCCGGTCTGCTAATAGATAGGGGTCAACATATTATGACGTCTAAGGAGGGTGTACGACACATGCAAATTCAAGTCAGCGATCAGGCGGCACGATGGTACAAGAAGGAACTAGACCTTCAGGCAGGCACGTTCGTTCGCTTCTTTCCACGATATAGCTCAGGCGGAGGCCTCCATCCCGGCTTTTCGCTCGGTATTTCGGTAGAAGAACCAAGAGAAGCGGGACTCACGGAGCGTTCCGAAGAGGTAACATTCTTTATGGAAGAACAGGATCTGTGGTATTTGAAGGGATATACGCTACGCGTGAAATATGAGGAATCCTTGGATGACATTTCGTATATTTATGAAGAAGAGGGCGCAGTGAATTAACCTGATGAGAGACTGCAGCGCCATCTAGGGAAAGGAGGTTCCCAAGATGAGCGTATATCACCGTGATATTCGCCAATACATCGGCAAACGTTCGGTGGTTCGTGTGAAAGCGGCGGTGCTTGTGCTGAACGATAATGGAGAGATTCTGCTCCTGAAACGGCAGAACAAGGACGAGTGGGGACTTCCAATCGGAACCCTGAAGCCCGGCGAAGCTCTTGAAGACACAGCGTCCAGAGAGCTGTGGGAGGAGAGCGGCCTGACAGCGGATGATATGCGACTCTTGGATCTTGTATCTGGTCCGGAGTATATGAAGAAGCAAATTGGTGGAGATGAAGTGTATTATGTGATAGGTGTGTATGAGGCAACCGGTCTGCACAGTGCCATTCATTTGTCCCCTAATACGGAAGTATCTCTTAAATATTTTGATTTTCAAGCATTGCCCGCAATGGATGCGATCACGGTCCGCTTGCTGGACAAGATTAAAAAGAACAGCTGAGGCTTAGTTAGTGGTGGCAGTTTTATACGCTTTAAATTCCCCGCATGGGGAATTTTTTTCGGTCAACATGAGGAGTCCCTGCCCCATTCAAACCGGGGGGAAGGGACTCCTTTTGCCATGCGAAGGTGTGCACATATGATCATTAGGGCTGCCCGGACAGCGGGACCTCCAATGCAAAGTCAAAATCGTCGATATCATATACCTGAACGGGAAGAGCGCTTTCGACGATACGCTGAATCAATTCGTATTGATCAGTCAGTATGGGAGCCTCGGTTCTTTGGGATGCCAGCAGCAGCTCAGTTTCAACAGGATCAAAGGATTCCCCATAAGGTGCGGTGTCCATGGTGTTCATGACCGAGACCCGAGTAGTTTCACTAACGGGAATGGTAGGGCTCTTGGACCAGGGAACCTGCAGGGCACGCTCAATTTTCTTTTTGTTCAGCGGCTCTTCAAAATAGGAAATCAATTCGCCGATCTTTATCTTGACGTGCTGGTCATCAGCACTGCTATTCATGAGATGCTCTTCGGTGGTATGAAGCTCATATAATTCCAAAATGGTTGTGTACGGAATGATATACTCGACGGGTTTCGGTGGTACTAACAGCTGACCGTAAATAGCCAGCATGACGGCCTCCGTCACGAAAATTCTGGTCATGACTAAATCCTCCTGCAAGACATGATACAATTCATAAGTTTAGAACTAATAAAGCATTGAAGTTCATAAATGTCAACTGCTCTTCGCCTAACAAGCGCGTGGATCCTACTTAACAATAACGTCCATCGACTTACTTTCGCAGAAGACAGACCGCGGGTTAAAGGTGCTTTTCTTGCGATTATTGAATGGATTCAGCTTCGCAGAAAACTCGTAAATTCTATAATCTAAAGAAAGGGGCTTTGATCACCATTGAAATCATGGAAAATCTATTATCCGTTTGTTAAGCCATACATGAAGTGGATCATTCTGACCCTTATTATTGGCATGATCAAATTTGCAATTCCGTTATTACTGCCCATGATCATGAAATATGTCGTGGATGATTTGCTGATCAACCAGCAGATGACGATCGAACAGAAAATTCAGGATCTGATGTGGATTCTTGCCGGGACACTGGTGCTGTTTGTCGTGGTGCGTGGTCCGGTGGAATACTTGCGGCAGTATTTTGCCCAATTCATTACCAGCCGTATTTTATTCGATATGCGTAACCGGTTATATGCCCATCTGCAGCGGTTATCCCTCCGTTACTATCAGAATACCAAGGTAGGCGAGGCGATATCACGTTTTATCAATGATGTGGAACAATCCAAGAACCTGGTGGAAGTCGGTATGATGAACATCTGGCTGGATATGTTTACACTGCTGTTCGTGTTAATTGTCATGTTCTTCATGAATCCCGTATTGACGCTGGTTGCCATCTCGATTCTTCCTCTATATGGACTAGCGGTGAATTTGTTGTATAAGCGGCTTAAACGTCTGACTAAGGACCGGTCGCAGGCTCTCGCCGGCATCCAAGCGTATCTGCATGAACGGATTCAGGGGATCTCGGTTATCCGCAGTTTTACCCTGGAGCGTTACGACCAGAAGAAATTCGAAGGGATCAACGGCAATTTCCTGAAAAAAGCGATGGCCCAGACCCGCTGGAATGCGCTCACCTTTTCCATTATCAACACGCTCACCGATATTGCGCCTATTCTGGTTATCGGTTATGGGGGATACCGGGTGATCCAGGGAGATCTGACATTAGGTACGTTTGTTGCCTTCTTTGGTTACCTCGACAGGCTGTATGCGCCCCTTCGCCGTCTGATCAATTCGTCAACGGTGCTAACGCAGGCTTCAGCGTCGCTGGAGCGGGTCAAGGAGCTCATGGACGAGCCGTATGACATTGTGGACCGTCCGGATGCCAAAACGCTTAAAACAGCGGGACAGATCGAATTCGACCGTGTCTCCTTCAAATACAACGACGCTGCCGGTTGGGTGCTTCAAGATATAAACTTAACCATTCGGCAGGGGCAGACGGTTGCGTTTGTCGGCATGAGCGGCGGCGGTAAATCGTCTCTGATCGGACTGATTCCGAGATTCTACGATGTACAGCAGGGCGCGGTGAAGATTAACGGTCACGACGTCAGGGATCTGACGCTGGACAGCCTGCGCGGATCGGTGGGCATGGTCCTGCAGGACAACTTCCTATTCAGCGGCACTGTCCGTGAGAATATTCTGTTCGGCAATCCGGAGGCGGATGAAGAGAGAATCGTCGCCGCTGCCAAAGCTGCCAATGCGCATGATTTCATTACCCAGCTGCCGCAAGGCTATGAGACGGAAGTGGGTGAACGCGGCGTCAAGCTCTCTGGCGGACAGAAGCAGAGATTAGCGATCGCTCGTGTCTTCCTCAAGGATCCGGACATTCTGGTGCTGGATGAAGCGACGTCGGCGCTGGACTTGGAGTCCGAGCATCTGATACAGCAGGCGCTGCAATCCCTGTCCAACAACCGCACCACATTGATCGTGGCCCATCGCCTGTCAACGATTACGCACGCCGATCAAATCGTTGTGCTGGAGAATGGCAGAATTACAGAGCAGGGAACGCACGGCGAGCTGATGAACCTGGATGGAAGTTATGCCAGACTATATAACGTGCAGCATCTAGAGAGTTAATACGAAAGACCCGTCCTTCTGAGGCATGGTGTTGGGCCATGCTTCAGGGAACGGGTCTTTATTTTAGGGTAAAGGCTTATTTCTCGATATTCTTGAATACCGTATCATAGGTCATCTGAATATATTCTAGCGTCTGCCCGTGTAATACCATATTGTTCACTAAGGTGATCAACAGGAACAGAATCATGATGCCGGTCAGAGCTTGTTGAATCCGGAAATTCTTCGTTTTGGCAATAAACAGCGCTGCAAGCACAAACACGGCAAACAGATAATGTCCTGCGTACAAGTACAGATCGTAAGCATAAGTGGCCAAACCGAACCCAACGATGATGTGCAGCAGAATCGCGAACAGGATATAGATGGCAAATGCCCAGGTGTCGCGGGAGCGGATGCCTTTCATGAAGGACAGAATCGCAAGAATAAGCATTCCGATCCCGACGATATGGACATGAATCGGATACGGCTTGGCCAAATTCGTCACGAATGCCGCGATCCCCGGATCAATCATGGCAAGCTCCGGCGACAGGATCGGGCTTACAAACAGCATGTAGAAGACCCGGGAATGGTGCTCGAATGAAAAAGGAGAAACATAGCTGAGCGCACCGTTTTGAACGCTTGAAAACACGTTGGCGATCCAGGACTTACCTGAGAACAGCAAGTGTTGAAGCAGGGTTACGATAATCACCATCCCCAGAAAAGCCAGCATAATGAGGATGAAGCGTTTAAAGGCATCCTTCCAGCGTCGATCGAACAGACTGATCAGGAGCGCACCTGCGAACGTTGCCACATTCGTAGAGGTGATGCCGAAATTAATCAGGGCCAGGGAAGCATTCGGCATGACGGCATATCGATTCGTAAGCCGGCAATAGTGTAAGTAGGCGGCTGATAAGATGATCATGAACTGCGCATAAGCATAGGAATCCGGTATGAACGCCGTGAACAGCGTATACGAGCTGATACCGAAGAAAGCCGCAGTTACGAAGGACAACAACCAGCCGGCTCCGCTTCTTCGGACGATATAGTAGACCAGCGCAGCGCTTAAGGCATTCAATACCGATTGAATCAGAAGATAAGGGAGGTTCGCACTCCCGATCATCGTCGTTAACGGACTGGTCAGGAAATTAATGAATGGATGGATGATCGAGATATTCTCCGGTCCATATTCCATGGAAGGATCGAAGTTGAACAGATTCAATGTGAAAGGCGCACCATAGAACGGGCTGTGCGGCATCAACTCGGCTGCATGATCCTTAATGTAGGTCACGAACGGAAGGTTCATGAAAACATACCATAGGACAAGACAGATACTTAGGCCGATCGCCGTGTAATTATCTTTTTTATGTCGGAATAAATAACTGAAAAAAGTCATGTTTTACGCTCCACCAATCTTTCCATTATATATGTACCGTGAAGGGGCTTTAAGCTGCGTTCGCTTACCAGATCAGCAGAAGCAATCCGGAAATAATAAAAGCGACGCCGGCGATCTTGCGGATCCCGATGGTTTCCTTGAATACCCATTTGGCAAACAACAAGGCCCACAGGAACGTCAGTGCGTTGGCAGGCATAACCAGCGTATAGGGAAGCTCACCCAGAAGGTATATGTTTAACAAGGCTCCCAATCCGTAACTAAGAAAACCGACTAGCAGCAGCTTGATTTGTTTGTTTGCGGTATACCCCTTGAAGAATACGCTCCCCAGCGAGCCAAGCAAAGTCATCAGAAGCAGGAGCAAGTATAGGAACCCGTCATTTTTCATAGGACGTTAATGTCACCCCGATTCCGAGCAGGGCGACGGCTGCCAGTTTTTGCAGGGTTAACGGTTCATCCAGAAAAAAGTCACCATAAAACAGAGCCACAATATAGCTGATGCACATTAGGGGATAAGCAACGGACAGCTTCTCCATTGAAAACGATTTGATCATGAGTATGGCTCCGAGGCCATAACAGATAAAGCCGATTCCCATATACAGCAAGTTGGCGTGTCCCCATTTCCAGAACAGCTGGCCGGTAGCCGTCAAGAATGCCGATAAGACCATGAGCAGCTTGCCCAAATGGCGCGGGGAGCTCTGCGCTTTTATCTGTTCCATGTTAATCCCTCGCATCCCTGAGCGGATTTGTGATTGATCAAATACTTGTGTTTGACGAGCCCGAACATCGGGAGGTCGGACAAGGAGTCGGAATAAGCGCAGGAAGCTGCATAGTCAATGGTCAGCTGCCGCTCGTTCAAGTACTGCTGAATCCGGTTCACTTTTTCCTCCCCCTTACAATTGTTCCCTTCGATCATCGATGTAAAGCGTCCGTCCCGTACGGAAAGCTTGGTAGCGATCACCGTGTCGACACAAGGAAGCTCTGCAAAGTATCTCATGTAAGCATCGGGGGACGCCGTTACAAGGAGCACATGATAGCCCTCGCTTTTTTTTCGCTGCATTTCCTCCAGCGCAGCCGGGAAGATCGCAGGTTTCAATTCCGTTTCGTAAAAATGTTTCAGGTCGGCATCATCCATATGGCGCATCGCATGAAAATAAGCGCTCTTTGCTTTTTCAGCTCCCAGAAGACGGAGCTTGTACAGTACGGAGTGAAGCAGGACTTTCAGTATAACGGGGGCCGTGGACGGTTTTTTTCGTATGCCATACTTTAAAAATTGAAACATGGAGTCCGAATGGATGACCGTTTTGTCGATGTCAAAGATTGCGAATTTCTGATTCATATCATTTCCCTCAATTTACCGATTCTGTATTATTCAAAGTATACCAAAATTCCGATGACGCTGATGACATAAAGGATCACGGTGACCAGGATGTGAGCGTCCTCCAGGAGCACCCGGTCCGGAGCCCCGCCTTTTTTCTCGATGTGAATCAGATAAAGATAGCGGAACATCCCGTAGATAACGAGTGGTATGGTCCACATAAGATGAACGGTTCTGCCGGACGTAAAGGTAAACAGCGAATAACTGATGATGGTTGCTGTGGTGACAATGCTGCTCATCTGATCCAGCAGATCGAACGAATATTGATCGAGCACCTTGCGGTGAGAGCCCTTGTCATGCTGCAGCAGATGAAGTTCATGTCGTCTCTTGCCAATCGCCAGGAAGAGCGATAACAGCATCGTACAGAGAAGAAACCATGGCGTGAACGGGACGTGGATGACCAGTCCGCCTGCGATGGCACGCAGCACAAACCCGGCCGCGATAATCATGATGTCAATGATGACAACATGCTTCAGCCGGAAGGAATAAGCTACGTTCATGGCAAAATAGAGCACCAATAATACGGTAAACAGCGGATTGAGCAAATAAGATATGACCAGCGAAGCGATCAGCAGCAGCGCGCCGAATCCAATAGCCAGCTTAGGCGGCAATGCACCCGAGGCCATGGGACGGTATTTTTTCACCGGATGGTTGCGATCCGCTTCGCGATCGGCATAATCGTTCACAATGTAGACACAGCCGGACACGAAGGACAACAGAAAAAAACCGATCAGGGTGTCGAATAGCACGCCGGGATTTACCCCTTCAAAGGAGAAGAGGGGAGCTGCAAATATGAGCAAGTTTTTGGTCCATTGCTTAGGCCTCAGCTGCCTGAAGAGCAGCATGGGAAGCTGTTTAAGCGGAGCAGCGACCGATTCGGTATTCGTTGAAGACAATGGTGTTACCTCCTGATACATCATATTTCATAAGGATTTACGAGAAATAGCGCTAAAACACGATAGCTATCATACCATAAAATAGACTATATATGGTAATGATCCGTTGGTTGCGAAGCTTACATATAGAACAAATAAACCTCCCCAAGCGTTCACGAGTTGGCAGGGAGGTTATTGTTCTGCTTATTAATTGTAAAAAGAGAAGGCTGCATTCGGTTCCTCATGATTTGCCGATCAACAGGGACAGCAGACCGGCCGCAATGAGCGGCCCGACGGGTACGCCTCGGAACAGGGCTACCCCAAGCACCGTGCCAACGAGAAGACCCGCAACCACGGTGGGATTGGTACCCATCAGCGTGGCACCCCGGCCGCCCAGGTATGCGACAAGCATGCCGACGGCGATGGCCAATAGCGATTTCCAGTTCAGGAATGATTCGCCGATCGTTTGCAGACTCATCTTTCCGCTGGCCAGCGGTGACATGACACCTATGGTGAGAATGATAATGCCGAGTGTCAGTCCGTATTTCTCCAGCCATGGGAATGCTTGCTGAAAACCGGTTACGCGGATGAGAAGCAATGCCAGCATCGCAATGGTCACGGCAGAATTGCTGCTAATAATACCAAGTCCCGCCATAGCCAGCAGGATGAGTGAAGTTACGTCCATGGGGAATCACTCCTTATGTTTAAGATATCAGAAAGTTAGACTACGAAGCGTATACCTTCCTGATATCGTAAGAAAAACATCATAAAAAACCGGCCTGTCCTCAGGGAATGCACGACGTTTATCGTTTAAGCGTCCGAAGCCAGATGCTCAGCAATCAGGCGACCGTGTAATCTGCCTGTCTCAATGAACACCTCATTGGCGTTGCGGCCGGATGCAATGACGCCTGCGACATAGAGTCCCGGAACGTTGGTCTCCATCGTATCCGGATTATAAAGCGGCTTCTCCATGTCTTCATTCAGTTCAACGCCGGAGGAGGCAAGCAGCTTGCGGTCAGGACGGAATCCGGTCAAGGCCAGTACAAAATCATTCTCAATGATTGTTTCCTGGCCTTGATTCGATAGAACGGTAATGGAAGATTCCGCGATTTGTACGACACGCGAGTTCAGGTGAAGCTGGATATGACCTTTTTGCACCATGCTGTCAAACAGAGGACGTACCCAAGGTTTGATGTTTTGTGAAACTTCCTCACCCCGGTATACCATCGTCACCTCGGCTCCGACACGGATAAGCTCCATGGCAGCATCTACGGCGGAATTACTGCCGCCGATGATCGCGGTTTTCATTCCTGCATATGGATGGGCTTCCCGGAAATAATGGGTTACTTTCTCCAAGTCTTCTCCGGGAATGCCAATATAATTCGGATGATCAAAATAACCCGTAGCAATGACTACGTGTTTAGCTTCTCGTATGGACTCTACACCACCGCGGCGCTGGGTCTTCACCTGGAAGCTCCCGTCGGGCTGCTTGGTTATGGTGAGTGCTTCTTCGTATGGGGAGATTTTTAGATTAAAGTGTCTGGCAACTCTGCGATAATAGGCCAGCGCCTCGTGCCGAAACGGTTTATCATTCGATATGGCGAACGGAACATCTCCGATTTCAAGCATTTCGGCCGTACTGAAAAACTGCATATGTGTTGGATAGAGATAAATGGAATGAACTACATTGTGTTTATCGATGATCTCGCAGCTGAGGCCCTGGTTGCGGCATTCAATGGCAGCTGAGAGACCGCATGGGCCTGCGCCGATAATTAAGACGTCGAGCATGGTGAACCTCCTTATGTATTAGCCTTGCGTTTAGATCAGCATTATAATCCTACAGCAAATAAGAGGATAAATCCAGATTGGGCGGTATGGAGCCTGGCTGAATTGACTTCAAGCATAAAGGATTTGACAAACACCATCAATTTGATTACCATCTAATTAGATTACCATTAAATTAGATGGTTATGAAACTTGTTGTTAGGAGGGAGGAAGAAAAAAGATGGAAACGACTGCTAGCGAAGCCTATAAAACAACCGTTCTCCGGAATTTTATAGCGAAAGACGGAACGCTGCGTTCCATTCCGGCCCAGTACAAGAAGAAACTCGTCATATTGGAATACCTGGTTGAGCAGCTTGAAGCGGGGAAGGAATATCCGGAAAAGGATATCAATGCGTTTATCAAGCGTTATTATGCCGATTATGCGACCATTCGGCGGGAATTTATCATTCATCAATATATGAGCCGAGATCATGAAATCTATATACGTAACCCGCGCGAGTTATGGACCCAATGGGAAAAGGTTTAAATGGGATTATCACAAAAAGCCACCTTTCACTGCCTAAGCAGTTGAAGGTGGCTATTGTATATAACGATCCGTGTCATTATTCCGTATAAGTTCGATTAGAAACCGGCAGCAGCCTTTTTAACGAGCTCAAGACCGTTCTGAACGATCATTTCTGCTTCATTAGGGAATTGGTTGTGGCCTTCGATGATCAGGGTTTCGATATCCTGTACGCCCCATTGACGAAGATTGCCCATTACGAAGTTAACAGCCATCTCAGCCGCAGCCATAGGTCCTTCGGAATAGTTGCCGCCGCGCGCATTCAGGATGACGACTTTTTTGCCAGTCACGAGACCTACAACGCCTTGAGGGGTATATTTGAACGTTTTGCCTGCTTGGTTCAGGTAGTCGATATAGGTATGAAGAACGGCAGGTACGGTCATGTTCCACAATGGGAAAGCAAGCACGATTTTGTCTGCAGCAAGAAACTGGTCTAGATATTTGCTCACATTCGATGCAGCCGCCTGCTCTTCCGGTGTAGCTTCCAATCCTTGGGCAGCTTTAAACATACCGTTGATGGCAGTGCTATCATAATAAGGAAGATTCTCTGCAAAAAGGTCAAGCTCCGTGATGTGGTCTTCCGGATGGCTTGCTTTGAAGGACTCCAAAAACGCATGGTACATTTTTACGCTTACCGATTGTTCGATGGCTCTGTTGTTTGCTTTGATGAATAGTACATTAGACATGTATGAAAACACTCCTTGTTGTTAGGTTTACTTTATAAAGTATAGTATATTTCATTTTTATTGTTTGTCAACAACGTCTCAATGTACGATATCGATATTACCGGAGTACGTTTCCACTTGGATGGTATCGGTTGTTTCTTTCAATGACTCCGGCGCCGAGACGGATCCCGACAGTGTCTTAAGGTCATAGAAACCGCGGAATGACGGGTCAGGCTGTACTTTCACGTTGCCGGATCTGCACAGGATATTAACCGATGAAACGCCAAGCAATCCTGCGTTTACGTTACCGGAAGTGACCTCGATGTCCAAGGGACCTTCCATATTTTTCAGCACGACATTTCCCGAATGATTGACGAGCCGGGTGGATGCCCGAATGTCAGAACCGCGAATGCTTCCCGAAATGTTCTCAACGCTTAACTGCTCGGCTTGTATTCCGCTCAAGTTAATGCTGCCTGACTTCACGGAGATGTCAACCACCTTGGAGGAAGCTCCGCTTACCTGGATATTATCGGAGATGGTCGACAAATCGAGTTCGTCCAGTTGCGTGGTTGATGGAAGCACGATGGTCAGTGTTCCTTTCGGTGAACGAAAGTCCACACTCATCAACTGAAAAGTGGAAGGAGTAGTCAGATCCAATTTCACCTCAGAGCCTGATGGATTAAAGTTTTTAAGAATATCGACATGCTCCGGTTTTAATTTGCCGTCAAACGCGATATATCCGTTCGAATCGCCGCTGTCCTCAAATGCGAAGCTGATATTAATATTGCTGGCAATCGTTAATTTCTTCAAATTTTCGGCATCCTGCAGATCCCATCGATTCTGATAGCTGACAAGATCTTCTCCGAATTTAAACTTGTTCGCAGCCATGCCGACGATTCCTACCAATATAAGTGCGATTGCTAAACTGAACAACCATTTTCTGTTCACTGTGCGTCACGTCCCTTCAATAAACGCGTATTCCATCTGGAGTACCTCAAGGTTAACGATAACAACCCAACCATGGCTGAGCGTGTGGCATATCCGAGGAAGATGCCGATTCCGATCAAAGAGATAGATAAGAATAATTTGGCCGGATAAAACGTTCCGTTTACGATATAGTCAAGCAGAACGAGCACCGGGCTCAGCAAGGTTGCCAGGGCTCCCAGAGCAATAGCGACGCCTCCGGACCATAATGCCGCAAGGAAGGGGACTGCCACCAATGCACAGAAGAACAAACCGACTCCTACTGCATATTTTCCAAAAGAAGACGGTCTTCGGATCGCTGCCGGAGCAGGCATATCCATAACCACATACCGGTCGCCTAACGCTTCCTTAGCCATCTCAAAAGGATCTCCCAGTTCACGGGCGATTTCCTCTTCGGTTCGTCCATTCTGCATGCCAATGACAAAATGGGACGCCACATCATGAATGAATTCCCGCCGTTCGTCGGGAGGAAGCGCGGCAAGACGCGATTCCAAAATTGCAATAAACTGTTTTTTAGTCATACAAATTTCCTTCCTCTATCAGATTGGTCACATTGCCCACAAAAGCTTGCCATTCCTTTACCAAGGCTCTCATATAAATCACTCCGCTGGGCGTCAGCTTATAATATTTACGGGGCGGACCCTCGGTCGATTCCTGGAGGTACGTCGTACAATAGCCTTCATTAACAAGTCGGCGAAGGAGAGGGTACAAGGCCCCTTCGGCTACCTCAATATGCCTCGATACCGCTTGAGCCAACTCGTAGCCATACTGGTCCTTGCGATGGATTAACACAAGCACGCAGAGTTCAAGAACGCCTTTTTTGAATTGAATACTGACATTCATACGGCAAATACCTCCTTTCATAAGTCCATGTTCATGCTGTAAACATGAGGTAGTGATTAATATTCAGTAGTGGTTCTACAATAAGATATCACTAAGTACTGATTAATGCAAGGTACTGATTATAAAATGGGTTATTACCAGAACATCGTCGAATCATAAGAAGCTTTGTTGAACGTAAGAAAGTCTCGTTTAATCTTGAAAAGGCACGGTTAATAGAAGTTATCAGAACATAGGGTCGTTTTTCCAAGATAAGAATGGAGGGATGAACAGTATGTCCATCGATCGGTTTATATTAAAAAAATTGGACAGTTGCCAGGAGATGACAACGCGGAGAAATCTCGTGAAATTGTTTCAAATCCGAATTCAGAGAGCGCAGATAGCCGAGGATCGTCATTACGGGTTATAATGGAGTTAAACAAAAAAAGGGCTATCCCTCTTTTTTAAAAGAGAGATAGCGCAAGAGAGTCGTTTTCGCTTTTGCTGTGAAGAATTGCCTCGGATCCCTCGATTTCAATGCTGATCAGGGAGTTGAGGCATTTTTGCAGCGCCTTTTTGCCGGTTTGAATTTTATGGTCAAGCGCGCTGGTTAGCAGTTTTAATACTTTCTGTACCGGCTGCTTGCTATCCGTTGTAAAGTATACGGGAACCGGCTTATTTTGGAACATGATAAGTGTTTTCATATCAATCACCTCACGAAAGATTTTTCATGATATTTGCATTATAAATTGCCAATCTTAAAATAACCTTAAATTCATAGAATTAATCAGCATCATTTTTCAGAGCGTGACATTTTTGTGAACGACGCTGTTTTACCGACGAAAAACCCGGATTTACCCTATAATCAATATATAAATAGTCCCTCGGGACTAACAAACCCGCACGAAAAATAGGAAATAGGAAATATGACACAAATTGACAGAACCGACCCTGGGATGATATTATTACAATAATGTAACTATTTTTTGTAACTATTGAAATAGGTGATTGGACTTTGCATATGGAATAAACATAAGGATTACCATGTTTGGGAAGGCAGGTTGGCTAGATGATACTCACCGTGATCAGCGGTCGAAATGAAGATGATTGGTTTGATATCGACGTACCCGATGAGTGCTCCATTGAACGGTTGAATGAGCTGCTGGGGCTACGTCTTTTTCGTGAACCCTCGGGTGAAGGGATTCAATATATATTAGAAGCAAAGTTCCCGGAAGGCTTGTGGTTTACGGTAGGCGGCCATTCTAACCTTGTTGAAGCGGGACTTAGGGAAGGCTCTTATATTCGTTTGCAACGGGCATTCTCAACAACCACCGAGGAAGCTCCTGTCTATGGCAGAAGATCGTTGTTTCAAGAAAGCTGAGATTGGGTAAGTAACCCATTGGTTTTGAATGAAACAGCCACATACATAATTGTACATTTCAGATGCTCTGGATTAGGAGGAAGTGACTTATGAACGTGTTGTACCAACGTTCGCCGCGTATTAGACCGGCTTTACCGAATGAAGACATGGAGATTCTGAGACCGCCGTCCGAGCCGAGCAAACCGTCGTTTTCGATGATTGCCATCATTATCCCGATTATTATGACGGCTGCGACGGTCGGTTTCTATGTTTATATGAACGTGAGCGGCAAAATGGGGAATCCCAACTACATGATGTTCCAGATGCTCTCCGTCTTTATGATGCTGACATCCTACACGCTGCCGTTCTTCATGTATTTAAGCAACAAGAAGACCTATCAGAAGAATCTGGCCGAGCGTAATCAGAAGTACCGGGCACAGCTTGATCTGCACCGCGAAGAGCTCAAGGAGCGGCAGGAAGATCAGGTACACATTCTGTTTGAAATCCATGGCGATCCGGACGTGTGTTACAACGTCGTGAAGAACCGGAGCAGCAGCTTATGGGAACGCTCTCCGGAAGATAAGGACTTTCTGGAGATTTGCGTGGGCAAGGGAGAGGTTCCTTTTTACATTAACGTAAAGCCTCCCCGCGCGGATGGATATGACAAGGACCCTTTGATTGAAGCAGCTGAATTGCTGTCTTCCGAATTTCAGTCCGTCGACGATGCATCGATTGCGCTGCCGTTATTCGAATCCAAGGTCATAGGGATCGTAGGCGGAAGAGAGCGCGTATTAAATATGCTGCGCGTGATGATGGCCCAAACGGCTGTGCGGCACTCACCCGATGAAGTGAAGATCGCCGCGTTCTACGAAGAGAAAGAAGCGAGCGAGTGGCAATGGCTGCGCTGGCTCCCACATACGTGGGATGATGATCGATCCAGCCGCTATCTTGCGGATCGACGGAGCAATGCCCATCAGCTTGCGGATGAAATATTTACTCACTTATACCGGCGTAAAAATAATCGTGCCGAGCATGGGAAGAAAACGATTGAGACACCGGCATACGTGGTGATTTTATCCGCTACCCAATTAATCGAGGAAGAACCGCTGCTGCCTCTGTTGATGGAAGATGCCGAAGCGACCGATGCGGTTACCATCATCTTGTCCGACCGCAAGGAAAGCTTGCCGATGCACTGCCAGCTTATTGTAGAGGTTGACCGGGAGCAGGCGGCGTATACGATTAAGAAAGCAGATGGCACGGTCTCCAAGCAAACTTTCCAATCCCATCATATTAGCAGGGAGCAAATCGAAGCCTTGGCCCGATACATGGCGCCGATCCGGCTGAAACGATCCTCTGCGTCGGATATCCCAAGCGTTTTGGCACTCTTCGAGATGATGGATATTCAAAAAATCAACGATTTGGATGTGCACAGACGCTGGCAGCAGAACCGATATCCGGATTCATTACCCGTTCCGATGGGAGTCCGGGCGGGCGGAAAGAAGATTAATTTGAATCTTCATGATAAAATAGAGCGTCAAGGTCATGGACCGCACGGTCTGATTGCGGGAACGACCGGTTCCGGGAAAAGTGAGGTTATTCAATCCATTGTTGCCTCCCTGGCATCCGAATTCCACCCTCATGACCTGGCATTTATGCTTATTGATTACAAGGGCGGCGGCATGTCGAACACGTTTGTTAACTTGCCGCACGTTGTAGGAACCATAACGAATCTGGATAACAATCTAATCGAGCGCGCGAAGGTGTCGCTGAAAGCCGAGCTGGTTCGCCGCCAGAAAATATTGAACGATGCGGGAAATCTGCAGCATATCGACGAGTACTACAAGCTGCTGCGCAATCGGCATGGCGAACCGCTTCCGCATCTCGTTATTATCATTGATGAATTTGCACAGCTGAAGAAAGACCAACCGGAATTCATGGATGAATTGATCAGCATCGCCGCTATTGGACGAACACTCGGAGTCCATCTGATTCTTGCGACTCAGAAGCCGGCGGGCGTCGTGGACGATAAAATTTGGAGTAATTCGCGCTTTCGGATCTGCCTTCGGGTACAAAGCGAGGGCGATAGCCGTGATATGCTGAAGATTCCGAATGCAGCCTGGATTAACAAGCCCGGACGAGGCTATTTTCAGGTGGGCAGCGATGAAGTGTTTGAAGAAATGCAATTTGCCTGGAGCGGTGCTCCTTACATTGAAGAGAAGGATACGCCTGGCGCAGTGGTTATTCGCGAGGTGCGAATCAACGGGAAGAGTGAGCCTCTGCTTGCATCTAATCCTTCCCTGGGAGCGCATCTGGAGGTACCCAAACAGCTCCAGGTGTTTATCGACCATGTAGCGGAAGTTGCCGAAGAGCAAGGAATCGAACGGCTACAGGGGCCTTGGCTTCCACCGCTTCCGGAGAGCTTGGATCTGGAGAGCATTCAGTCCGGGACCGAGCTGCAGAAGCAGGAGCTGTTCGGTGATTCGGCGCTTGTGTCCTACGTCGGGATGGTTGATGATCTGCCAAACCAATGCCAGAAGCCGTTGATGCTCAATCTCGAGCAAGGCCACTGGGCCGTGTACGGCATGCCTGGACTTGGAAAGACCACCTTTATTCAAACGATGCTGATGTCGTTAGCCAGTCGGTACACCCCGGACTTTTGGCATGGGTATATCGTGGATATGGGCCGAATGATGCGGGACTTTACAGGGCTTCCACATATCGGAGGAGTCATGACGGCGGAGGAAGAGGATCGCATCAAGCGCCTGTTCCGTTTTCTGACGAAAACGGCGGCGACTCGCAAGGACATGATTGCCGAAGCGGGTGTGAAGACTGTTGCATCCTATCGCCGGGGCAACACAGGACCCGTTCCGCAGCTGGTCGTGGTTATTGACGGTTATCTGAATTTCCGGAACTCGTATCCGGATGAGAATGATATGCTTGAATACCTGCTGCGAGAAGGCGGCAGTCTGGGAATAACGTTTGTCATTACGGCGAACCGAATTTCGGATATGTTTGAGAAGGTTCGAAGCAACATCTCGCAAGCAGTGTCGTACGAACTGGCCGATCCTGCTGATTACTATTATGCGGTGGGGCGTCCAACAAGAGCCCCCAGCCAGCTTCCACCGGGAAGAGGTCTGGTCAAGGGGCAGGTGCCGCCGCTTGAATTTCAGACGGCCTTGCCGGCTTCAGGCCAGGAAGAGGGGGACCGCTCCGCAGCGCTCCGCGATATGATTCGCACTCACCGGGCAGCGTGGCACGGGGAGGAAGCGCCGCGGATTGAGTCACTGCCGGACAAGATTCCGCTTCATCAACTGCTGAAGGTACAAAAGCCTTACGAAACAGCAGGTATGGCGAAGTACCGGGTTCCTGTCGGAGTGGCTACGGATGATTTGACTCCTTTTGCTATCAATCTGGAGGATGGGCCGCATTTTATTGTGGCGAGTCCGATGGAAGGCGGTAAAACGTCATTCCTTCTTAGCTGGATGTTATCACTTGCATATCATACATCGCCGGATGAGCTGGAAATCTATACGGTAGATACGCGCTATGGTAGCAGCGGTCTGAGTCGGATGAATCATCTTCCGCATGTCCGTGGACATGCGGAGAATGAGGAAGACCTGGCTCCGCTCATTTCAGGTCTTTATGAACGGGTTCAAACCCGGTCGAAAGACAGTGAAGACCCGACGATCCTGCTTATGATTGATGACGCTGACGTGCTCAGCAAGCAGCTTTCCGATTTCACCTTGAAAGACCAGCTGTCAGCCATCGTCAGACAGGGGAGGGACCGCCGGGTACATGTTATCGTTGCCGGTGTGCCGGCCGATTTCCCGACGTATGGCGTCGATTGGTTTACTGATATTAAGGCTGCACAAAACGGATTTTTATTCGGAACATTGGATTCCAACGATTTATCGTTCTTCAGAATTCCTTTTTCCGAATCCGCTAATAGTCCTGGAGGACTAAAAATACTCCCGCCAGGACAGGGGTACTACGTAAAACGCAAATTTTCCAGAATAAAAGGCGCAGTTCCGTTTGATGACGAATGGAACGCCCAAAGATGGGTCACAGAAATTCGCGACCGATGGCATGTTGTAGTTTGAGGGGAGGTGGCTCATAATGTTGACAATTCATGCTTCCAAACAAGAAACGATCACGCTGAATGACAAGGAATTTTTCTTCTTGGCTGGAATTATCGGATCGGACCGATTACTTGGTGTTGAAGATCCATTTGTAGGATACTTAACGGAAGAAATCGCGGTTGAGTGGGAGAAAACCAAACAATCGCTCCTAAGCAAGCAATATTTGATTCAAGAGGAAGGCGGGGAATTGTCGATTCCACCCGAGGTCTTCTCAAGAGTGGCTATTGCCGGACTTGCGGAACGTGCGTGCTGGTTGAAATATGAAAATCAGGATTCGGCGTTTGAAGGATATCTGCATGTTACGGACGAACGGGTAATACAAGTATGCAGAAGCGGCGAAGACAATCGATGTTACCTGCTAAGCGAACTTGGCACGATCGAACAAACCTGCGATCAACTGGTGCAGGATCTGGCCCTAAGCGACCAAAACTGGGGGGATATTCCGGCACTTCTCCTTAGCCGGAAGGAATTCGGAGATATTTACACCTCCGTTTCCGAACAGAACAGCGATGATATCGGCGATCGCTTGGCCAGGTTGACCGATGATGCGGAAGGTTCCATCGCTTTAGCGAAATGTATGAAAAACAAGGTGTCTTCGGGGGAACTCCAGCTGTCGATTTGGAACGGAAACAGCTGGGAAAGTCAAAATGCAGCATTTATAGTGAACGAGTCCATGAATTGGCTGCTGCGTATGAGCCTGGAGGGAGACCAGGACTGGTTAACCGCAGCACCAGCGACCAAAGAGCAGTTTCGTCATATGCTACTCATGTGGCTGAAACAGTAACAGAGCCTGTATGAAAGGTGAGGACCAATGCGTATTTCTGTCGAGCCGGAGTCTCTCCGGACGTTAAGCCGTCAGCTGCAGCATAGTGGCGATGAATATTTAGCGATTACGAGAACGCTCAACCAAGCTATGGAATCACTCGTTTGGGAGACGTCTCTCAAAGCGGCGGTTATTGATGAGTGGCAGTCTGCCCGGAGTCTTGGAGAGCATCTGGGAGCTCTTCTTGCTCAGCTGGGCAAGCATCTTCAAAGCAAAGCCGATCAATTTCAAGAAACGGATCATCAGTACCATACGATTTTGGAGCATGCCATCGTAAGTACAGTATCACCGACGGCTCTGTTTGCCGCTTCCGGCATGGAGGGGCGCTCATCCATATTACCGGAATATGGCAATTCCTCGACGGTTATATCGAACCCGAGTTCGGTAGCAGCTGCCGTGGGCATGACCAGTGGAGACAACGGAGATTCGGCTAAACAAGCCGCGTTAGCCGGGCAAAGCTGGACCTTTACCGATCCGTCTTCGTTTGGCATTGCCAACTAAACTCCTATTCCTTTCGGGAAAATCGGGATGGTAAATGTTTCAAATTGGGACGTATAGGGTAACTGGAAATTAGGTCTGAGGACGCTTTGATAAACTGAGGCTCATGGGCTAAGATGTCAAGTGTCACCAGAAAACGAATTTCTAGGAGGTTACATAAATGGCAGGACGTATTTTAATTACGCCAGAACAAGTTGAACAAGTAGCAAACCAATTTAAACAAAGCGGTGATCAAAGTCAGCAAATCGTTAACAGCCTGACTCAATCGATCAACGGCATGGAAGGTCAATGGGATGGTATGACGAAGCAGCGCTTTTTCCAGGAATTCCAGGAAGCAAGCCGTTTGATGAACTCCTTCGTTCAAACGCTTGACAGCATCAGCAATGAGCTGAAAGCGATCGCTCAGAAATTCCGTATGGCTGACGAATCCCGTTAATATCCATTCGGAGACTTTTGCTTTATAATAGTTTAATAGGCAGAATAAACCGGGTGGTAGACAACCCGGTTTTCTTGCAATTTTGGATGTTTAGAATATAACCATGTGGTTAATAGAGTTATATAGTTAGGTAACGGAGTTAAGAGAGGATGACGTTCATGACATTTCAGCCAAACCCGGGCGATGGGATTGTTGTAAATGGAACGGCTTATACAGTAGGGCAGCATCCCGCAGCGCCAGGCGTAGCCTATGCCCAAGCTGGGCGTCAGGGAATCGTCTACCAGTTGATTCCTGTGGACGGGGAACTGCATGAAGCCAAAGCACTAAAGGTATTTTTTCCTAAGTTCAGAATTCCGGCTATGGTGTATCAATCCGAACATATGGGGAATTATCGCGAGATACCGGGTTTGCAGGTAAGCAGTCGAGAGGTGCTCACTCCCGAAAGAAACGGAGATTTGATAGCGGAATATCCGGATTTGCTCTACGCGGTCATCATGCCATGGATTCATGGATGTACTTGGTTTGACGTTATAAGCGATCAGCGTAATCTGGGACGTTCTGATAGCCTGATGCTTGCCAAGGCATTGGCAGCTATCGGCTCAAGCATGGAGCAGCGCGGTTTAGCCCACTGTGACCTGTCTGCGCCTAATGTCATGCTTCCGTTTTTTTCGGAAGTGAAGCTGCCGGAAGGCGCTGCCGCCGTTGAGCTTGTCGATGTGGAGCAGATGTACAGTCCCAAAATGGATCGACCTGATGTTTTGCTTGCTGGCTCTCCTGGATATGCGGCTCACCGTACGGTGCATAGCGGGTTATGGAGTTCATATGCCGATCGTTTCGCAGGTGCTGTTATCATTGCGGAAATGCTGGGATGGAGCGATCCGGCTATCGTGAATCGGGCATGGGGCGAAAGCTATTTTGATCAGCATGAAATGCAGACCCCGTGCGAGCGTTATTTTTTACTGAAAAAATCGCTGGGTCAGCGTTGGGGTACACGGATTGCGGATCTGTTCGGCAGAACCTGGGACAGTCAGGATTTGAGCAGCTGCCCTACCTTTGGTGAGTGGCTGATTGCTTTATCATCCTTGAGTGAAGAAGAAGTAGTCGAGGAAGCGCAAGCTCCTGTAGCCGCTGCTGCTGCTCATGACGACAAGGCGGATGAAGCCCGATCTGAAACCGTCCAAGAGGTGCCGGCTGAAATTATGGCATCGCTTGGCATAGAGCCAGGCACCCGAGAGGTCAACGACAATGTGGTTGGACGCTTGTTTCATCAAGCCCGTGATCTGGAGGATGCGGGTAATCTTTCCGGCGCGTTGGAAATATTCCGCTCCGCGTATCATTTCGTAAAGAAGGACAGTCCGCTTGAAGTGGAGCTTGCCGCCGCTATACAGGGGCTCGAAGAGCAGCTGCGTCCGGCTGAAGAATCATCGAACAAAGGCATTAAAGCACTGTTGTTATCCCGTAAATTCATGCTCTCAATCGCTGCGGCTATCGTCATATTGGCAGGTTCTGCGATTACGGTGAATCAGATTCTGGCGGAGAAGGCAGAGAGCCGTCAGCTTACTGCTCAGCGATTAGCCGAGCAGCAAGCGCAGGAGAAGGAAGAAGCAGCGCGTAAACAAGAGGAAGAAGCACGGAGGCAGCAGGAAGAGGCTGCCCAGGAAGAGGCTGCCCAGAAAGAGGCAGAGGCTAAGAAAGCGGAAGAGGAGCGCAAAAAGGCTGAGGAGGCCAAGAAGGCTCAAGAAGCTGAGCAGGCACTGAAGGAACAGGAGAAAGCTGAGCTTCAGGCCAAGTATGAGAAGCAGGCGAAGTATGAAGCTTATCTGGCATCACTTGAAGAGAAGAAAAAGAAGCAGGCATTGCAAGAGAAATATGATAATCAGGCCAAGTATGAGGCGTACTTAGCTCAGCTCGAAGAGAAGAAGAAAAGACAGGCACAGGAAGAGGCGGCAGCTAAGGAAGCTGCCAAGGCGGAAGCGGAGCGCCAGGCGCGAGCCAGAGCTGCCGAACAAGCACAAGCCGCAGCACTTCAGAAACAGCGTTCCCAAAACGTTGTAGAACTGGTTGCTTTATATAATAAAGCGTATAATGCGCAGGTGGCCGGGAACAAAGACCGTGCTAAGAATGCCGCACGTGAATTCATACAGTTATATAACAAGGATAAGGCCTATTATAAAACCGTTGGTAAAATGAGCAGCCGCCTTAGCAATCTGCAGAAATTCATAAGTGACGACAGCCACTGGATACCAAAACTGTAAGGAAGTAAACATGACGAAAATGCAGGGGTGAATGTTATTCACGATGAACTATACCATTCAAGCATCACAGCGCACGCCAGCGCTCATTATATATCTGATTGATATCAGCGCGTCCATGAACATGCTGATGGAGGACCGGAGGCGGATCGATGTCGTATACGAGGCCTTGTCCCTAGCCATTCGGCAAATGGTATTTCGGTCCACGAAGGGCAATCGGCTGACGCCTAGATACCGGATTGCCATCCTTGCATACAGCGATGATGTCTATGATTTGTTAAACGGGATTAAGGGCATTGACGAAATTGCGGCGATCGGATCGCTTCCGGATTTAACGCCGAAGCGTTTCTCCGATTCGGCGAAAGCGTTCCTGCAGGCCGAGAAAATCCTGCAGTCGGAGATTCCGAACATGCAGGATTGCCCCGCCCCGCTTGTGTGCCATATGACGGATGGCGTGGCTACGGGAGAGGATCCGGAACCGATTGCCCGCCGCATCATGAACATGAGCGTTCCGGACGGCAACGTGCTTGTGGAGAACATATTCATATCCGATCATCTGATGAACCAGCCGATATCCGAACCGCGCCGCTGGAAAGGGATTTTGGCCGATACTTCGCTTGAGGATGAACACGCGCGCAAACTTAAAATGATGTCTTCCGTTCTTCCCGAAAGTTATCGAGAAATGCTGGTTGAGGCGGATTATCAACTGAGCCCGGGAGCTTTGATGATGCTTCCAGGCACTTGCTCTGAGCTGGTGTCCATCGGGTTTCAGATGTCAGCTGCCACGCCGGTAAGGTAAGAGGGTCACAAAGATGAAGCGATCATACGCAAGAAGCATGGAATCGTTGGGAATTCGTAAACGGAAGGCTCAAGCAGCATCGTTTTATTACGAGAGCAAGCAGACCGTGGAAGAACCGATTACGAAGATTAAAGATTTGTTCACATGTCGTTATGCGTATGGCAGAGCGGCAGAATCTGTCATGCTCTCCGAGATGGGTCAGGATTTCATTGCTTTGCAGATGAAGGAAGATGTGTGCCATTTTGTATTGTGCGATGGTGTCGGATTGAGTTATCGGGGCGATGTGGCCTCGCGTCTGCTAGGCCAAGGGTTAATGAATTGGCTGGAGACGGTTGAGGAACTCACGACCGCATCGCTTGAACGCAGACTGAAGGAGCTTACGCAGGAAGCTGATCGGGAAATGCGGACTCATTCCCTGAGTTCCGAAACGCCCAAGCTGCTTCGCGAAGTACTGGAAGAGAAGCAGCGCAAGGGAAGCGAAGCTATGTATATTTGCGGCCGCATAGAGCTCTCCTCGGGTTTTCGCCGCAAAGGAAGATTGTGGCTCGCCTGGCAGGGTGACTCCAGGGTACGCTTGTGGCGCAAGGAAGACGAGATCACCTCGGTATTCGGAGATCGTTTCCGGACCTCGGAACGATGGTCTTCCCGTAGTGGTCCGATCGGAGGCAGTCCTCACGTGTTTTCGTGCAAATTAGACCCGGAGACCGAATATCGGCTTCAGTTATACAGCGATGGGCTCAACGATCTGGATCCGCTGAAGGAGCCGATTCCTGATGAGCAAGTGCAAGTATTAATGAATGCTCGCCATACAGACGGTCTGGAAGATGACGCTTCGTTTTTGGAGATTGTATGGTAGGTTTCTAAGAATGTTAGATGATGATAAACAATGGTCGGACCCAAGGGTCCGGCTTTTTTGTGCAAAAAATTAGAAATCATGATTATAAAACAACTCCTTTTGGGTAATCTTGTGACAGATGAATGCATAACGGATTACGATAATAAGGAGCGTGTTGAGGATGAATGAAGGACACGGACGTTTTCATGGGAGAACAGCGATCATTACCGGAGCCGGATCAGGCATAGGGAAGGCAGCCGCCATTCAGCTGGCGAAGGAAGGCGCAAATGTTGCTTTATTCGATCTGTTAGATGACCGAACGAATAAAGCGGAATCGGAGATCAACTCTATTCGCGAGGGTTCCGCCAGAGCCTTTGACGTAGATACTACAGATCCTGACCGGGTGGAGAAGGCGGTTCTCGAAACGGTGGAGATTTTTGGCGGTGTTGATATTGTATTCGCGAATGCAGGGATTAACGGCGTGATGACGCCAATTGATGAAATGAAGCTGGAGGAATGGACCAAGACGCTGAACGTAAATTTGAACGGGACGTTTCTGACGGTCAAATATGCGATTCCGCACCTTAAGAAAAGGGGGCAGGGCAGTATAATCATTACCAGCTCCGTCAATGGTACCCGAACCTTCTCCAACTTTGGGATGAGCGCATACAGCACAACCAAAGCGGGACAGGTGGCTTTTGCGAAGATGGCTGCGCTCGAGCTGGCGAAATTCAAGATTAGGGTGAATGTCATCTGCCCCGGCGCGATATCCACGAACATTGACCAAAGCACGAAGAAGCAGGGAGATCTGGAAGAGATCGTGATTCCGGTTGAATATCCGGAAGGGAGCCAGCCGCTGTCTGATGGACCGGGTACGCCTGAAGAGGTCGCGGATTTGGTGGCGTTTCTCGCTTCCGACCAATCAAGACATATTACAGGGGCACAAATCTTCATAGATGGAGCCGAATCCCTGTTGTAAATGAGATAGGAGACATCTCGAGGGTTCCCTGCATTCAGAACTTGGAATATAAACTGCGCTGCTATATGATGAAGAGGACAAAGGAAAAAAGGAGGAGGCTGTGTAATCATGAGCATCTTTTCCAGATTGGCTGAGGAGAAGATCGAAGAAGCGATCCGCAATGGGGAGCTCGATGATTTGCCATTTGCCGGAAAGAAACTTCCGATCGACGATCTTTCGCACATTCCGGAGGATCTGAGAATGTCTTATCGCATCATGAAAAATGCGGGTTATGTCCCTGAAGAGGTTACGCTTCGCAAGGAATGCGTTCAGCTGTATGACTTGCTCGGTGCTGCTTGCAGCGACGGTGAGCAGGAGCAGCTTCAGCGCAAGCTCAATGAAAAGCGTCTAAGACTGCAATTGCTGATGGAACAGCGCGGGCTTAGCGGCAATAGCGCGTTTACGCAGTATGAGTCCAAAGTTAGGGAACGATTAACCCATGAGGAATAATAGAACAGCGCCAGCCTTTCTTCTCTTTGCGAGGATGAACGTGCTGGCGCTGCTTGTTTATCTGGATAAGAAGATGTAGTTTAATAACTCCTGCGAATCCCTTATTTCGATGAGTTGCATCTAGGATTCAAAGAGCTGATTTTTGACATGATCCGTTATTTTGATCGGGGCAGAAGATACTTTCGATAAGTCAAACACAGGAATTAGATCAACAGGTCGAACGGGTTCCGGATAGTCCAGGAGACCGGCGGTCCAAGCCAGCCAGCCGATGATGCGCTCGGGCATGATGCCCTGGCCGCGAAGAAATGAGAGGCTAAGCCCGCGGGTCCTCTTGGCGAGCCTTCTGCCTTCCGCATCGACCATTAGCGGGGTATGTGCAAACTGTGGCGGCTGATAGCCTAACGCATGGTATAAGAGCAGCTGACGTGGCGTGGAGTCCAGTAGGTCGGCTCCTCGGAGTACGTGGGTTATGCCCATTAAAGCATCATCCACAACCACCGCGAGTTGATATGAGATGATATCGTCAGCCCTGCGAACCACAAAGTCTCCTCCGTCAGATAGTCGATGGGACTGCTCCCCGGCGATGCCGTCGACGAAGGAAACGATGTCTTCCGGTACCTTCATCCGCAGCGAAGGCTTCTTATGAAGCACGCGAAGCGCCGCTTCCTCTCGAGTCAAGTCTCTACAAGTTCCCGGATAACGGAGGCCTTCCGATGCAATGCCGTGCGGTGCGCTGGCTGCGGCCGTAATATCGGCCCGACTGCAATAGCAGGGGTACAGGTTATTGGTTTCCTGCAGCTTGGTGATTTCCCGCTCATATAGCGCTTGGCGCGCCGCCTGATGATAGGGTCCGTAGTCTCCGGCAACACCGGGACCTTCATCCCAATCCAAACCGAGCCATTCCAGATCTCTCATCATCTCGACGGCAAGCTCCTGGCGGGAACGCTGGACATCGATATCTTCTATACGGAGTATATATTGTCCGTTCATACTCCTCATTTGCAGCCATCCAAGTAAAGCGGTCAACGCATTGCCGATGTGCATCTTTCCTGATGGCGTAGGGGCAAAGCGGCCGCGAAATGTGGCATGCTGCTCCATACATTTCACCTTCCGACTACATGAATCTTGATGTTGACATGGGAATGATATTCATATTGTATCGCAATTATATCGATACTTTCCAGCCGTGGCGACAAGCAGCTCCCCTTGACGTACATCGGCTGTTTTATATAATTAAGGGATTATATTGATATTTGATAGGATAACGGAGATGTATCCATGACTGAATTACCGATTCACCGAATACTTCCACAATTGAAAATGGCTTTATCTGCTGGAACCCATGCGGTTTTGATCGCTGAACCGGGTGCGGGCAAGACAACCCAGGTGCCCTTGGCATTTCTGAATGAACCGTGGCTGGAAGACAAGCGGATCATCATGCTGGAACCTAGAAGAATTGCAGCTCGCTCGGCTGCGAGTTATATGGCGTCCTCTTTGGGAGAGGCAGTTGGTGAGACGATCGGATATCGCGTCCGAATGGACAGCAAGATCGGTCAGAACACTCGGATCGAAGTTGTGACGGAAGGCATCATGACGCGTATGCTGCAGGATGATCCGGAATTAACCGGCATCGGTATGATTATATTCGACGAATTTCATGAACGAAATTTGCAGGCTGATACCGGCCTGGCTTTTGCGATGGAATCCCAGTCGGTGCTGCGGGAAGATTTAAGGCTGCTCGTCATGTCTGCTACCCTAGAGGCTGAGCCAGTCGCGAAGCTTCTTGGCGACGCACCGGTCATCGTTAGCGAAGGTCGTGCTTTTCCAGTGTCTACTCACTATTTGCGCTCATTCTCTCTCGACGAGTTGCATAAAGGTGCGGCGAATGCCATCATGCGAGCGCTCTCCGAACAGGAAGGCGATATCCTTGTATTCTTGCCGGGTGCCCGCGAAATCAGGAGAACCGCTAATGAATTATTAAGAATAGGTTTAAGCCAAAATGTCGTCATTCGGGAATTGTACAGCGCGCTTCCGGCAGACAAGCAGGACGAAGCGATCATACGCGATTCGAACGGCAGGCGTAAAATTGTACTCTCCACAAGCATTGCCGAGAGCAGTATTACCATTGAGGGGATCAAGACGGTTGTTGACAGCGGTTATATGCGCACGGAGGTGTTCTCGCCCAGAACGGGACTGCCGCAATTGATTACGAGACGGTTATCCAGGGCATCCGCGGATCAGAGAAGGGGAAGGGCTGGGCGCGTATCGGCTGGTGTATGTTATCGCTTATGGAGCGAGGAAGAGCATCGTCATCTGTCGGAAAGCACCATTCCGGCGATCCGTGAATCCGATTTGACGCCGCTGGCCTTGGAATTGGCGGTATGGGGAACGCGTGACCCGGAGGAGCTTGCTTGGCTTGATACGCCGCCCCGACTAGCTCTTGCACAAGGACAAGCGTTATTGAAGCAGCTGTCGGCTCTGGACGATTCAGGCAGTATCACACAGCATGGCCGAGCGATGGCGCTTCTTGGGCTTCATCCGAGGCTCGCTCACATGCTGCTGAAAGCACAAGAAATAGGAGAAACATCGCTGGCTATCCGAATTGCTGTACTGCTTCAAGAGCGTGACATGTTGAGCAGAGGTGAAGCCATCAGGGATCAGGATTTGCGCTCACGTGTGGAGCGGCTTCTCTTGTTTGAACGACAAGGTCAGCGATCGGCTGAACAAGACGTGACTAATGAAGCCGTGCTGCAGCGGATGAAACAAGAGATCAGAAAACTGCATACACAGCTGAATATTGCATATACGACTAGCGGGGACTTGAATTTCTGCGGCCTTTTGCTGTCGTTCGCCTATCCGGATCGGATCGCGAAGAACAGGGGAGGAACCGGTTTTTTGATGCGCAGCGGCAGAGGCGTGAAATTGGTGTCGGTTCAGCCTATGAGCCGCGCACCGTATATTGTGGTCGCTGCCGTTGATGATCAAGGCCCGGACGGGAATATTCAGCTTGCTTCTGAAATAGATGAATTATGGCTCGAAAAGTATTACCATGACGAGATGGAACAGCATAAAGAGGTTGTATGGGATTCAGCTTCCGGCAGCATTAGGGCGAGACAGAAGCTGATGCTTGGAGCCCTCATTATCAAGGAACAAGCCTATTCGAATCCGACAGGAGAGGAAATAGCGGAAGCCATGTTGCAAGGGATCAGGCTGGAGGGTCTTGGATTGTTGCAGTGGAGCAAGGCGGCATTGCAGCTGAGAGAACGGCTGGCCTTCATGTTCCGGCATGATCCCGAGGGGAAATGGCCTGATGTTTCGGACGAAGGCTTGCTGAATCAGGCGGAGGAGTGGCTGCTCCCATATTTGGAAGGGCTGCGGAATCGCAATGATATGAGACGTCTCGCTCCGGGAACGCTCTTGGAGCATATGCTGAGCTGGGAGCAAAAGCAGCAGCTTCAGAAGGAAGCGCCGACTCATATTAGGGTCCCAAGCGGGTCCTTGATCCCAGTTAACTACAATGACCCTGAACAACCGTTCCTGGCCGTTCGACTGCAGGAGATGTTCGGACTTCAGGATACACCGCGAATTGCTGGCGGACGGGTTGCGTTGACCTTGCATTTGCTGTCACCGGCTCAAAGGCCCGTTCAGGTTACCTCGGATCTGTCCAGTTTCTGGCGCAGCGGCTATTACGAGGTGAAAAAAGACTTAAAGGGAAGATATCCTAAACATTATTGGCCTGATGATCCCATGGAGGCGACTGCAACCCATCGGACTCGGCCCAAGGCTTAACACGGCAGCGTCACGTTTAATTTCCCCCTCTGTCGGGTAATGTTATTTATGAACGACCACCGATGAGGAGGGTTTATCATGGAGAAGAAAATTGTTGGAGTATTCCGTTCGGAACAGGAAGCAGCCCAAGCAATCGAGCAGCTTCAGCGGCATGGGATTCCGAACGAGGCCATTTCCATTATAGCGAAGGATCAACGCGAAGCAGACATGATAGCCGAGCAGACGGGGACGATGGCGCCTGAAGGGGTAGCTGCAGGCGCGGCAACAGGCGGCATTCTTGGTGGTACGGCAGGTTTGCTGGCAGGACTCGGGGCTTTGGCTATTCCCGGCATCGGCCCGATACTTGCTGCAGGACCTATAGCGGCGACGCTCGCCGGCGCAGCAGTCGGTGCGGGAGCCGGGGGGCTGGTCGGTGGTTTTATCGGCCTTGGGATCCCGGAAGATGAGGCAAAAGAATACGAATCCTATATAGAGCAAGGACGGATTCTGGTACTGGTGGACGCCGATCAAGAAAATACAGGCATCTACGATATATTCCGCGATTATGATTACAGAAACGAGGGCCGTGCGGGAGCGGTTGATCTGGAACGGGACGACGCGCTTCCGCCGCGTGGCACTACGCTGCTGTAAGGAAAACAAAACCCGGTTCCGATGGGAACCGGGTTTTTGTTATAGAGATCAACCGCATTCTGTCTTCTGTAAAGGTACGATCGATAGAAGTTTTTCTTGATACATAGCCCAATAGAACGTACTTAATAGTGCTGATAACATCAGAATCAGTAAATAATTGGATTACCCGATCAGGGGCAGTGTCCCTTACAATGAGGTGTGCGCACGAAGTCAGACGAAGGGGGGAGCAGTATGCCCAAAGAAAGAATACCGGAAATCGAGCGCTTACGGGGAATTGCTTTTCTAGCCGTGGTCTTACAGCACTCCATCGCACATTATTCGGTCGCGCCGGGAATGACGACAGGTGATGGTTTGATGATGGCAGTTCTTCTGATGGCGACGAAATTTGCTGTACCCGTCTTTATTTTTATTACAGGCATGGTGCTGTTTTATAACGATAAAGGTCAGCTGTTTTACGGAAGGTTCATCAAGAGGCGTTTTGGCGACATCTACGTTCCGTTTGCTGTATGGACCTTGATTACTTTATTAATCAATCATAGGTTTAATCCTGCTGTCATTGAGGATTGGAAATATCTTGGAGAAGTATGGCTAACCGGGAAATCGAGCTCGCATTTTTGGTACATCATTATGCTGTTTCAATTCTATCTGCTGTACCCGCTGTTCCGCTCCGCTATACTAGGAATCAAAGAAAGATGGGGCTGGCAGGCGCAGCTTACGATATTGATTTTATCCGGACTATTGTACGTGGGTTTGACAGGAATGATTAACGATATTGGCCAATGGATGGGGAGCTTGAATATCCCGGTATGGAGTGAGCTGTTCACAACCTACGCAGATCGGAACGCACTTTATTATTTCTTCTATTTTGCGCTGGGGGCGGCAGCCGGTTTATACCATGACTCTTGGAAAAAATGGATTCAAAAGGCACGGCCGGTCATATGGTTGGTCTTCGCTTTTTTGTTCGGATGGATGCTCATGCAAGCCGTCCATGAAATCCGTTCTGCTGCGAATGGGGCGATTACGTTCTATTCCTTGTCGCTGCTCCGCCCGATGATGGCACTTTTCCTGATTAGCTCTATATTGGTCATGTACGATGTGGCCGGCTGGATATGTCGTCATGCCGGAGCGGGTGCGAATGCGCTTTTGTCCTCCATTGGGCTCTATTCGTATGGCGCTTACCTGATGCATCTATTGACACTGCGTATAAGCTATGCAGTCGATGAATCTTTGCTGATCAGCATGCACCCTCTGGTCCGGATTCTCTCATCATGGATTATCAGCGTGGCCGTGGCTTATGGTGCCACTTGCATGCTAGCCAAGCTGCCGTTCGGGAAGTGGCTTGTCGGAATCGCGGGAGCAAGAAAAAGCCGCGGGGTTCGCCCATACGGCAAATCGCGACCAAGCACAGGCACGTCCGCCGGAATGTGAAGAAATTAAACCCACCCTTCAGGGTGGGTTTTTTGTTTGAAACCAATCGAACGAGCCACGCCAACAACCCATAAAACAACAGGTGAAAAATAATACACTATATAATTTCAGTATATGAAAAATTCATAATAGAATAAAAGCTGGTGTTATTGCATCACATTTATTCAACTAACACCCCACCACGTTTCAATCTACACCTTCTTGGTTTAAAAAGAGGGGGATGCTTGCTATTGTGCAAACTGGGAAACTGTGGGTTATAATTAGGTATAATATGGGACAAGTAGCTCGTGAAGGAGGAGGCGTCCAAATGGCATTTATGATCGCCCAGCGTGCTTTTATCAAAGTATATCTCATTACCATGGTGGAGCAGCAGCGAGGATATGGATATCAGATGCTGGAAGAACTACGGCAAGAATTCAAGAGCCATGGGTACTCACCGCCGCAAAGCGAAATTTACCGGGCTCTGCATGAGTTGGTGCAGGAGGGTGTGTTATATCGTACCAAGCAGCTGAAAGGGAATGATCCGCGGGTCGATTTTCAAGAAATCGTTCTTTACCATTTTACCGATGACGGTGCGGAGAAAGCCAAACTCTACAAAAAACAGGTTAAAACAGATTTGGATCGGTGTTTAGGGATCCTTCATAAAGCGGTAAACGATAATTTTTAAAAAAATAATCTGAATGGAATGCAGCCAAAGGAGGAATGACCTCGTGAGCAAGAAACTGCGCTTTGGAATTATGAGTACTGCTCGGATTGCAAGAAATTCAATGATACCAGGCATATTGAAATCGGAACGCTGTGAGGTCGGGGCGGTTGCTAGCCGCAACGCAGAAAAAGCAAGTGAGCTCGCCGAGCGATATCATATCGGGAAATACTATGGTTCTTATGACGAGCTTCTGGAGGATCCCGACATTGATGCGGTATATATTCCTTTGCCGAATCACCTTCATAAACCTTGGACCATCAAAGCCGCACAGGCCGGCAAGCATATCTTATGCGAGAAACCGGCAGCCCTGACCGAAGCGGATGTCCGAGAAATGGCTGAGGCTGCTAAAGCACACAACGTGCTTTTTGCGGAAGCCTTTATGTACCGATATCATCCGAAACACGCGCGTGTACGCGAAATCATCGAAAGCGGCGAAATCGGGCAGCTTCGCGGGATTCACGGATCGTTCACCTTCAACAATGCGGAGGAGAAAAGCAATGTCCGTTACAGCAAGGATATGGGCGGAGGCTCAATCTATGACGTGGGATGCTATCCCATCTCGGCGGCGCGAATGATTTATGGGCAGGAGCCCAAGGCAGTAACGGCCCATGCTTTTTTCTCTGAGGAGCATGACGGCGTGGACATGATGGTCCACGGGATGGTGGAATTTGAAGATGGATTGGGGCTTACGTTTGAGTGCGGGATGTGGACCTATTCCAAATGCTCTTTAGAGATTGCAGGTACCGATGGCAGGATTGAGCTTCCTTCAGCTTTTGGATGGGAGAGGATGGAGGACATGGCCCAGATCTGCGTTCATACGGCCAAGGGCTCCCGCGAGGAGAAGGTAGGGATTTACAACCACTTTGCACTGCAAGCGGATGCTATGGCAGCGGCCGTAATGGACGGCACGCCGCTGCCCTATGGTCCGGAAGATGCCATCAGCAACATCAGGGCCATTGAAGCATGTCTTCAAGCAGCCAGATCCTCATCGCGAGTGATCATTAAATAAAGAAGTAACTCTGTCATCCGTGAGATCGAATAAATCGCCATGTTGGCGATTTTTTTTTTGCCTATTGCATTCCTCTTCGAAATCGTTAAAATAAACTTAACGATAAAATAATTTTAACATAAATATTATTTTAATGCATTGAAAAAGTTTAATGTTGTTATCCATTTAACGAAGAGGAGAAGGAAACCATGCAAAATGCCGCTGTTTTGGAAAAGCAAGGCTTTGGTCAGCTCTTGAAAATCCGCCCCTATCTGATTTATTTATCTGCCCAGGTCATTACCCGATTCGGGGATTCCCTGGACTCCATCGCTTACAGCTGGATGGTCTACATGCTCACAGGTTCTGAACTATTAATGGGTACATTGTTCGCCTTTAACTTTCTGCCTGGATTGCTGTTCAGTTTGTTTACCGGGACCTATGTAGATCGCTGGCCGAAGAAACTGTTGCTTGCCTTAACCTATCTCAGCCGCGGCATTGTGGTTTCGCTAACGGCCTTTCTGTATGCTGTGGGGTCTCTTGAAGTCTGGCATTTGTTCCTGTTCACGTTTCTAAATTCCACCCTGGAATGTTTCTCCAGACCCGCCGAGACTTCCATCGTCCCGCGGTTGCTTCCCAAGGATAAACTGCTCGCAGGCAATTCCTTCTCAACTTCCGTAAGTCGGAGCGCTGAATTAATCGGTTTATCCATCGCTGGTGCCCTCATCGCTTGGGTCGGAATTTCGGGGACGATCCTGATCGATGCCGTAACGTTTCTCATTGCCGCCACCATTATCGCGTTTATGCCGAATCCGGAGGCAGCCGAACAGGCTGAAGCCAAGGAAGCCTCCGCACGGCCTACGACAGAGATGACGAAAACGGTGTTCGGCGATATTAAAGAGGCTCTTCTTTTTGTGAAGCAGCATACGCTGCTCCTCATAACAACGGTGCTCGCCATGATCAATAATTTCTGTTTGGCACCGCTGAATGTACTGCAGCCGGTCTATGTCAAAGAGACCCTGGGTGCCGGAGCCGGAGGTCTGAGCGTACTGGGAACGGCCCTCCTGATCGGCATGATTTGCAGCGGGCTATGGATTGGACGTTACGGGAAGAGCTTCAAAAAGAGCACCTTGATCATGTCAGGATCTATCCTGCTCGGAATCGGTTATTTTGCGTTAGGGATTCCAGGACATCTGCCGGCATGGCGGGTGGAGTCCGCAGCGGTCTGCATGTTCGTTGCCGGTTTTGCCGTCTCGATGTTGAATGCCCCTATTTCCACGTATCTGATGGAAGTAACGCCGAGGCATATGCTCGGCAGAATAGGTGCCCTTATGACGGTAGCGTGCACGGCTGCCATTCCTGTGGGAAGCTTGATTACTGGATTTGTAGCGGAGTATCACTCCCCTCCCATTCTGTATTCGATCATGGGATTCATCATGATGCTGCCCGTGATATTCCTCATTCGGAAGAAGAGTTTCCGTGCCATTTAAATCCTCAGCGTTTTGTAATTTCGACATTCTCGGCCTATAATGAAAAGAAGTGAAAAATAACATGAAGCTGAGGTGTACGGTGTGGAAACGAAGGAACTGACTACACTGGAAGAGATCAAAATATATTCAGATCCATATCGGCTCCAGATATTGAATGTATTGAATAAGATGGACCGTCCGGCAACGGTAAAGGAAGTCGCAGACAAGATCGGGGATGTGCCGGCTAAAGTTCATTATCATATGAAGAAGCTGGAGCGAATCGGACTGGTCAAGATCGTATCCACGAAAGAGATCAACGGTATTATAGCTAAATATTATGAACCTTTTGTCGGTACGGTAAAGATCAAACGAGGGGCAGATTCCGACGAGCCGGTCATCAAGGAATTAATTCGATCCGAAACGAACAAATTATTATCCGAGTTGTTTGATCAGAATAGAGACCGTTTCTTCAAAAACATGAGTCAAGAGGGCGAAACGACCTCCATGTTGACCAATACCACCTTGTATATGAGCGAAGATGAAGCGCGCGAGTTTTTTGTTGAGCTGGATAAAATGCTGACCCCTTATAAAAAGAAACGCGGGGAAGGTTACGACGAATATGAGTTTTTTGCTTCCAATGTTCGGACTCGTAAAGAATCCTGATCACGGAAAACAAGCTGGTACCTAACGTGCAGGTACCAGCTTTCCCTTCTATTTTGCTGTACCGGTTCATACATTCTTCTTATAATCGTCTTGCCCGGGTTTAATGGACATGCCGGGCGACGTCGATGTTCCGTAATCTTCAACGGCATCCCACGCGCCTGCATCATCAAATTTACCGTCGGCCGCTTGGCGGTTGACGCCAGCTCCGGAAGGGGGCGGTGTCATGACATCCTCTTCTACCGGCCGGTTGTCGTTGATATCTCTCCGCGGCGCATGTTCGAGACAATGGGCCGTATAAGGCAAAGCTTCCAGCCGCTCATACGGAATTTCCAGGCCGCACACGGCACAGGTTCCGTATTCGCCCTGGTCCATTCGCTGCAAGGCAGAATGGATCTGCTCCAATTCATGCTCTAGCGTTCCCTGAATGGCCAGATCACGCTCTCGTTCGAATACCTCAGTCCCTACATCTGCAGGATGGTTATCGGCTGCACTCAGCTCACCTGTAGACTCCCGGAGAGAGTAATCCCTGTTGGTTTCATCGCGGGACTCCAATTGCTCTTCCAATCGTTCTTTATCACTGAGCAACCGCTGTTTAAGGTCGTTGTATTGTTGTTTTGTCATCGTTGTCATAGAAAAGTCGCTCCTCTCTGGGTTGAAGTACGTAATATAGCTCCTTATGTACAATCAATACCCGAAATGGATTGGTAACAATCACATGAACCATGGGAACGGCAGCCTCTCGTTTTTGGAACATTCTCCAAAAAAGCCCCGGAGTGTTTTAATCCCAGTGCTTAATATGATATAAACAAAGATAGAGAGAGAAGGTTAAAAAGTAGGGCTGCACCAATATTTGGAGGTAAATCATTATGGATGAACACATGAAACGCCGATTGGATAAACAGAAAAAGCTATTTCGGCAACTAGGCATTCAACTGGACGCTTTGTCTATCCATGAAAAGAATTTTTCGAATAAACTGCGGGGTTATGATCAGGAGGAAGTGGATTCCTTTCTGGACGAAGTGATTCAAGATTATGAGCGGTTTTATGCCACCATCTCCGATCTTATGGATAAATGGCAGGAGCAGCAGATTACCATTCGCGATCTCAGGGCTGGCGTTAAGCCAGAGGCAGAACGTCCGGCGCTGAACCCGGAAGAGATTGAAGAAACGGTGGCGAAACTGGAAGCCGACCTGCGTACCCTAAAGAAGCAGATCCGCCCTGAACAAAGATTTTATATTGATTGATGTTATACGTTGCGATCGAAATCATTACATAAAAAGCATCTCTACAGCAATAACCACACATGGCCGATCACCGGCTGCGTGTGGTTTTGTTGTTTGGACGCCCGTTTATGAGTAAGGGTGGGGCCGGCAGAGGTCGGCTTGAAACGTCGCTCTCCGTCTTTTTATGTATCGGGACAGGTGTTATAAGCGCCTTCGAATGAGGTTTCATGTTCACGCCGTTGCATTGCAGCGCTTCACTTCCCATGAGCGTATTAGCCCAGATTGGCGCAATGTCCATTTGGTGTGGGCACTCGGTGTTATAGATCAACAGCAAGATCGTTCCAGGGGTTAGCGCAGTTACCCAGTGACACCAACCAATGGGGGCGTGAACCACCTGACCGGGTATTACCTGATATACAAGATTCTGATGAGTGTCCGGATCAATTAGGGAATAACTGATTTCTCCGTGAATGACATAACACAATTCGTCCGTGTCCGGGTGGCAATGGGGAGAGAGACCCTTCCCGCGTTCAAGATGGGTTTCTGACATCATCATGCCTTGCAGAAGGGGCAGCTCCAGTGACGACACATTCGCAACTCCAAGGCCGGCTAAACGCTCTGCCTGTTTCCTGGAATGATAAACATGCCTTGTCAATGCAGTATCCCCGCAAGCGCTCTTAAGGTCATCATATGAGGTACTCTCCTTTTTTTAAGAATGAGAACGAAGGATGTTGTACAAGCGTGTTCCTTTATAATATATGCCCAAACGTTTATAAATCTGACTGCCTACGACTAAAGAATCATTGATGGCTTCAAAACTGGTTTTGCTTGTAAACCATTTTCATAACAATTACTATGAGGATAGGAGCAGACTTAGACTGATAGATGACAAGGGAGGTTAGCCATTTGTCTAACAACCTGAAATTCAACATCCGCAGCAAGATCGTAGTCGGATATTTAATGATATTATTATGTCTTGGAGCTTTTCTCTGGATTGTATCAGACCGCATCTCTTCACTGCAGCAAGAGGCGGATTTTATAGAGAAGCATGATATCGAAGTACATAATCTCACGCACGAAATCGAGAAGAATTTACTTGAAATGGAAACCGGTCAGAGGGGGTATGTCATAACAGGGGATGATACCTATCTGGAGCCTTTCAATCAAGCGCTGTCGTCTTGGCAGATTAACTATAACAAGCTGTACAAGCTTGTTAGCGATAATTCGGAGCAAGCCAATCATCTTGAAAATATTAAGGAGAATATCAAGGAGTGGATTATCAACGCCGGTCAGCCTGCTGTCCAATTGAAGCAGCTTGGTCAGGATGAGGAGGCTCTTCATTTCTTTATTAACGATCCCGGTCAGCAAGCCATGAACTCGATTCATGAGCTGTTCCTCTCGTTTCGAAGCAAGGAGAGAGAACTGACAACCAGCAGGATCGAAGAGATGAAGGAGAGCAATACCCATTTATTGTATACGATGTATCTCCTGTGGGCGGGAGCAGCGCTGATTACCATATGTGCAGCTTTGGTGATATCGAAGAGCATCGTAAGGCCGATCACGCAGGTAACTCATATCATCTCCGATATTGTCAAAGGCGGGAACCTCTCCCAGCGGATTCACGTGCGATCCAATGATGAGGTCCGCCAGTTGGCGGACACAACCAATGAACTTCTTGCACAGGTCGGCAGGCAGAACTGGGCCAAGGATCATATTTCGGTTATGTCGACGCTTCTCCAATCATCCGATCGCGTGGAGACGGCCGTACAGTTTTTCATTCATAAGCTGGCTTTGATCATGAAGCTGCCGTACGGTGCCGTTTTTATAAACCGGGGCGGATCGGAACTGGTAAAGGCAGCTGCTTTTGCTGATCCGGACGGTGAGCCTTGGAATAAGGTCAGAGATCGTTTTTTGCCAGGAGAAGGTTTGGTGGGACAATGCATGCTGGAACAGCGCATGATTATTCTGGACGATATACCACCTAACTATGTGCGAATTGAGTCGGGGCTGGGTGATGCTGAGCCTACCACGCTGCTTCTGGCGCCCGTTATGTTTGAAGGACAAGTTCTGGGTGTGATTGAATTGGCCAAGTTCAAACCGTTTGACGAGCTGGAAATTCAGCTGATCGAACAACTGAATTTTCAGCTTGGGGTAACATTGAACTCGATTCAAAGCAAGATGGAAATCCAGCAATTGTACCATGAATCCCAAACGCTGAATGAGGAGCTTCAGAGTCAGACCGAAGAACTGCAGGCGCAGACCGAGGAGCTGCAAACCCATTCTGCGGAAATGTATATGCTGAACGAACGATTAGGAGCCCAGAAGGAAGCCGCATTAATCGCGGCCAGCGAATTGGAAAAATACGCGAAAGAGCTGGAGAAGAGCTCGAAGTACAAGTCTCAATTTCTGGCCAATATGTCCCATGAACTGCGGACACCGCTGAACAGCATGTTAATTCTTTCCCAGATTTTAGCTGAGAACAAGCAAGGGAACCTGACGGAGGAAGAGCAGCATTACGCTTCTGTCATTCATAATTCAGGCAGTGAATTGCTGAATTTAATCAACGATATTCTCGATCTGTCTAAGGTTGAGGCCGGTAAGATGCAGATCGAAATGGACTTGGTTAATTTGACTGAGCTTCCAGAACTGATGGAAGGCTATTTCTCTAAAAGCGCGGAATCCAAAAATCTGGAATTTGAAATTGAGATGGCCGACGACTTGCCTGACATGATATACAGCGATGGAATGCGGCTTCACCAAATTCTGCGTAATCTGCTCTCGAATGCAATTAAGTTTACGGAGAGCGGCAGCGTTAAACTACGGGTGAAAAAGATGAATTCCATTGTAACCTCGGATTTCGCGATCAGTGGAGACGTCATTGCATTTTCCGTTGAGGATACTGGCATCGGGATTGCTGCAGAGCATCTTCAACCGATCTTCGAAGCGTTCCAGCAAGGCGAAGAGACTACAGCCAGAAGATTCGGGGGGACTGGTCTCGGCTTATCCATATCGCTGCATTTGGCGAAGCTGCTTGGCGGGTATATTACCGTGGAGAGCGAGGAAGGAATCGGGAGCACATTTGTTTTATATTTACCGCTGCTAACGGAATATGGCACCAATGAAAGTTTGTTTATGCTGCCTGAAGTGGCTGCCACCTCAAGCAGCGCCGGTTGGAGTGATCTCCCAATGGAGGCATTCGACATGGAAGTAACCAGCCGATTGGAGCACAAAACCGTATTGATCGTGGATGATGATATCCGGAACGTATACGGTTTGACCAACGTGCTGGAGAAACTCCAGATGACCGTGCATACAGCCCAGAACGGGTTCGAATGCTTGGAGCTGTTATACAAGCATCAAAGCATCGATGCGGTGCTGCTGGATATGGTAATGCCGGAAATGGACGGAGTCGAAACGATGAAGCGGATTCGCGAGAACCCGGAATGGGAGGAACTCCCCATCATCGTGATGAGCTCCAACACAATGAGGGATACGGATCAGTTTATAGCAGACGGCGCGAATGGATATCTGCACAAGCCCATTCATATCCAAGAAGTGATCCATGCGTTACAACAATGGATTGGGGCTTGAGGAGATTTTTTTACCCGTTGCGGCAGCTTAGCATATTGTCGTAATGTCGTATGTTGACGAATGCAAGCCAATTGTTTTATGATGGATTCATAGCAGGAACATATGACGGCGTGTTACCTTAACAGGGCATGAGCCAAGAAGAGACAGCTTTCACATGGGGTCTTTTCTTGGCTTTTTTAATGTTTGGGGAAAATCGGTAAGCAGCAATTCTTCGTATATGAATCCTTCGCCGTTTCTCTGATTAAACTTAAAGGAAAGGGGGAAGTTAATGAGCGGGATCGAGTTGTTTACAGTCGTACGTGTTATTGGTAACAATGTCGTGATGGTCACAGGCGGTAAGAAAGAATCGGAATACGTCATCCTGGGCAAAGGGATTGGCTTTGGCGCCAAAGCAGGCGGAACGATCGCTTCGGACGATAAGCGGATTGAGAAGCTCTTCAGGCTTGAGGATCGGGAGCAGTGGAGTCAAGCTCACCATCTGCTGGAAGAATTTGATCCACTGGTGATGGAGATCACGGAT
The DNA here is from genome assembly GCF_015326965.1 of Paenibacillus sp. JZ16. Lineage (NCBI taxonomy): Bacteria > Bacillati > Bacillota > Bacilli > Caryophanales > Paenibacillaceae > Paenibacillus > Paenibacillus sp. JZ16. The sequence continues at coordinate 1,755,040 of NZ_CP017659.1, read as the reverse complement.
CAGATACTCAATCTCATTGGACAAGAATTTCCGGGCACATTAAATGATAAGGTGTATCTGGCGCTTCCAAGCCATATCCAGTTTACGATATACAGAATCCGCAAAGGCATGGATATTATTAATCCTTTCCTTGAAGAGACCCGGATCAGCTTCCCAAAAGAATATGATATCGCAGCCAAAGCAGCGGAATTGATCGGCCAGACCTTCGATATCGAAGTTCCGGAGGATGAGATCGGCTTCTTGACCTATCATGTGTATTCCGCCGTCAGCCATGTGCCCGTAGGCCATCTGGTGAAGGCATCGAATGTGGTGGGAAACCTGGTAAGGTATATTGAGGAGGATCGGCAGGTCGCTTTTGACCGGGGAAGCATGGATTATGTCCGTCTTCTGATGCATTTGAGGTTCTCGGTAGACCGGATGCTGAATCAAGACATCCAAGTGGATAATCCGTTCGCGGACCAGATCCGCTCCAAGTTCACGAATGAATATGGTCTGGCTACACGTCTCGCAGGCATGATGGAGAAAGAACTCGGCAAGAAAGTACCTGAAGCGGAGGTCTGCTTTCTAGCGATGCATCTATATCGGCTCTTCACAGGCCGGCTACAACAAAAGAATCAACCCAGGGAGGAATCTTAACATGTTTGATCGTTGGAAAAAGAAAAAAACTGCTACTGCTATTCAACTCACAGCACCATTGTCGGGTAAAGCCGTGCCTTTATCGCAAGTGCCGGATGAGGCATTTGCTGCTGGTCATATGGGCAAAGGCATAGCCATCGAGCCTTCCGAGGGCAAATTAATTGCGCCTTTTGACGGGACGGTTGCGCATGTCATCAAATCCAAGCACGCCGTGATGCTGGAGGATCCGGCGACCGGTCTGCAGTATTTGTTCCATATCGGGATTAATACAGTCGGTTTGAAAGGCGAAGGTTTCACAAGCCATGTTCAAGCAGGCGATCAGGTGAAGTCGGGTCAGACGCTCATCGAATTCGACATGGCCGCAATCCAAGCCGCAGGGTATCCGACGATTACCCCGATCATCGTGACCAATGCGGATGAGGTGGCTTCCAAGGTTGACGGTCAGACCGGCAGTGTCGTGATCGGCCAGGATCCTGTCATGACCATTGAATTGAAATAATTCAATTCTATAGGCGAATGATTTAAATATTGGTTATTGACAAAACAGGAAGTCGTGAATTAAGATAACAACATCAAATGAATACGTTTTAAGGCGTGTTACCATAAACATGGGCATGAGCCAAGAAGAATCAGACTATAACTTTTATAGTCACCGTTCTTCTTGGCTTTTTTTGTTGGATTGTAATCATGATGGCATCCATGCCGCCTTAAAATGATGAATATATGTACGACCAAGGAGGAGGATTTTCTAAGTCTTTTTGTTCCTTGAATGGAAGGGAATAAATGGTTATTCATTCGACGCATTATGTAAACGGTTTCAGTAAAAAGCTAAATTATTGAAGTTGAAAGGATGATTGACATGCTGGCTAAATTGCAAAAGCTGGGTAAGTCCCTTATGCTGCCGGTGGCCACCTTGCCTGCTGCAGGGATCTTGCAGGGGCTTGGAATGATCGACTATCAAAAAGATATACCTTTGGGTGCCCTAGGCGCTTTTCTAAATCAATATGTAACTCCGTTCATGACCTCTGGTGCCCTTGCGATTCTGGATAATCTGCCGTTTATCTTTGCGATCGGCGTTGCAATCGGGTTCGCCGGAGACGCCGTTGCGGCTCTATCTGCTCTTATTGGGTACATGGTGCTCACAAGAGTGCTGGAACAAGTACCGCTGCAAATGCCGTTTATACCAGATGACGTGAAGCTGAACATGGGCGTTCTTGGCGGTCTCTTTGTCGGTATGTGGTCCGCATACCTGTATAATAAATTCCACAAGATCAAAATGCCGGATTGGCTGGGCTTCTTTGCGGGTAAACGCTTCGTTCCGATTATCACAGCAGCTTCCACCATGGTGCTTGCGGTTCTGATCGGTATGATTTGGAGCCCAATTCAGGATGGTATTTCCGTCTTCGGCAACTGGGTTGTCGGCCTTGGAGGCATTGGATCGTTCATTTTCGGTACGGCCAACCGCTTGCTGATCCCTCTGGGTCTTCACCACGTATTAAACTCCATCGCATGGTTTCAGATCGGCGATTACACGAATGCCGCGGGCGAAGTCGTACACGGTGACCTATGGCGTTTCTTTGCTGGAGACCCGACGGCTGGTATGTTCATGTCCGGTTTCTTCCCGATCATGATGTTTGCGATGCCGGCTGCGGCGCTGGCCTTTATGCATACCGCCAAGCCGTCCAAACGCAAGCTCGTCGGCTCTATCTTTATCGGTTCGGCAGTGGCATCGTTCCTGACGGGAATCACCGAACCGCTTGAATTCGCGTTTATGTTCATTGCACCTGTATTGTATGTGGTGCATGCGATTTTAACAGGGCTTTCCGGATTGATCATGTATGTCCTGGATGTGCATTTGGGCTTCTCGTTCTCGGCGGGCCTGATCGACTACCTGGTGAATCTGAAGCTGTCAACCAATGCTTGGCTGCTTCTCCCGGTTGGTTTGGCTTTCGGTGTCGTTTACTATCTGCTGTTCAGAATCCTCATCGTCAAGCTGAACTTGAAAACGCCAGGACGCGAGGAAGACGACGACGTGGATACGATTTCTGACGATGCTGATACAGATGCCCCGTCCCCATCCGGCGCAGCATCCAATGAGTCCAAGGCGGCCAAGGTTCTGCAAAACATCGGCGGAGAAGATAACATCGTCAGCGTCGATGCTTGTATCACACGCCTTCGTCTGGTTGTTAAGGACGAGAAGGCCGTGAAGGATTCGGAGCTCAAAAAGTTAGGAGCATCCGGTGTCATGCGTCTGGGTCAAGGTGCGGTTCAGATCGTATTCGGACCGCAGGCGGAATCCATTAAGGACGACATCAAGGAAATTATGAAGAAATAAAGAAACAACAAGAAGAAGCAGGCCGATAAAGGTCTGCTTCTTTTTGTTGTTTTCACACTTCAGGTATATGCAGCAGTTCATACACCCGCGTTCATCGGTTCAAGCTTTTGCGCTGTCCCCAATATCGGATATTGACGTCAACTTCAAGCTCAAGAGGCGTTTCATCATTAATTTCCTTTTTCTGATCCACTAGTTTCTTCCAGAGCTTCGGATCCGTTCGGTACAATTGGAGACATAACTCGTACGGATCCGCTTGTATCAATGCTGCTTTATGGAAGGTATTATACATTTCTTTTCGCAGGGTCTCTTCTGTTAAGCGCTTCATTTCATTAATTCCAACCTTCTTGTATATTGTCTGTACCGTCCCGGTTACGTTAAGCTTGATTCGATATGAAGCATTGTTGGGTTTGCGGATAACTTCAATCGAAGAGTGCGGGTTCTCCAGTCTTATACTCCCGATGGCTTCGCCATCCGCCTTAACGATGACGGCAGCGTGAGTATTAGCCGATGCTAACCAGCGGGTCCCCAGCAGATCGGAACGTTTGAGCCAGCCCATCAATTCCTTGTTCTTGATCAGAAATCCGCCGTTGACTTCCAGAATCGGATGCTGCTTCAGATTTTCCGACCAGTTCTGTGTTGAAATATGAAGGGAAGGCAGTATAACGGTGGCGGCTTTTTCCCGGTAGAGACGAATAAAGTTCACGAATTGAATCGGACGAATAAACGAGAATTGGACATAGCTTTCCCTGGGTTCATGAAGGAGCGAATGCAGGGGGGAGAGCTGAAAGAACGGAGACACCGTAAAGAGATCCTCCATTTTATCCTTGGTGCCGTAAAGCCATTTCGTATACCGGATTTCCTGCGAACGGTTGGTCAGGTCGAACACTTGGGACAACTGCTTAGGTTGTAATACGGATTCCGTAAGAACCAAGGCCGTGACATGGCCCCAAGAGACCCGCTGCTGACTCGATGTATACAAATCAATAAGGGCCTCAGTCAATGTAGTGCCGGTTCCTCGGCCGACCCAAATGGGCGCTTTTTCAGTTGGCTTGCTGCTTTCTTGCTTGGCAATCGTGGCAAAGTCGAGCATCTGCACATAGATGATATACTTATTGTCCTTATAATCGATACCCAAAGCGGTGATATAGTTGATATCCTGTACTTCTTTGTTGTCCCAGCAGCCGGAGAGCAGCAAAGACAGCATACTCAGGAGCATCAATACCCGTTTCATAGCGCGCCACCCTTTTTTCGCTTACCCGGAAATCGCATGAGGTTTCCAATGATTTTGGAAATGGAGAACGGGGAGAAGGGGGCAAGGTACGGCTGTCCGAAGGGATTATGGTTGGCTGCATACTGAACGATTAAGAAGAGCGAAATGAAGAAGCCGAATAACCCGAACATCGAGGAAAGGGTTAGGACAAAAAAGCGAAGGATCGTCTGCGTGACAACAAAATCCTGGTTGGAGTGGGTGGAGCCCGCAACGAAGGATAGTGCACCAATCACCGTCATCGTCGGGGAAAAGAAACCGCCCCGAATGGCGGCGTCGCCGATAATGATACCGGATACAACCGTAATGGTTGACGCGATGGGAGACGGCATCTGCATGCCGGCTTCTCGCAGCAGGCTGAGCAGAAACAGGATGATAAGCATCTCAAACCCTGTTGGAATAGGAAGCCCGAGCCTGGTGTTTGCCACGGTTGCCAGCAGCGGAAAGGGGATTTGATCCTGATGAAAGGACAACAGCGTTATATAGAATCCTGGAAGGAAAATGGAGATTATGAATCCAACCATTCTCAGAATTCTCCAGGGCATGACGAAATAAAACGGCATTTGCGGATCCTCTGCAGCAAACAGGAGCTGCATGAAGCTGGCAGGCGTTATCAATAGCACGGGGCTTCCCTGCATAATGATGATTAATCGGCCGCGAGTTAAAGAGTCGTAAGCTAGATCCGTTCTCCCCGTATAATCGAACATCGGGAGCACCGTGAAGCGATATGGCGATAAATGCTCGGCAAGCTCGCCGATGCCCACGGGAGGGTCCCCGGAGAAATCATTGAGTTTATCTACGACTGCCTTGACAGTATCCGGTATCACCTTGTCCTTTAAATACATGATGCCCACAGAGGTTTTACTCTTATCGCCCAGCTTAAAGGAGGAATAGACAAGGCCGGGAGATTTCAGCCGTTTGCGAATAAGCGATACATTGATATCCAGATCCTCGACAAAACCGTCACGAGGTCCTTTGACAGAGGTTTCTGTAGTACTTTCTTCAGGTGCACGTCCAATACTCTTGCTTGCGCTGTAAGAATAGAGCATGTTGTCCTTTGGAAAATACAACGCAACATAACCAGAGTAAACAATGTCATCGACCGACTCCAAGTTGGACTCGTATGTGTCAAGGGTAAGATGATATTCCAGATGTTTTGGATCGAACGGGTGTCTTTGGGAGACCGATATATTCCATTCTTTACTGATAACAGGCAGCAGAATCTTCGTCATTAGTTGTGAATCGCACATTAACGGGCTGTAAACCAGGATCGCCCACGGCAGTGAATCGGCTTCCACACCCGGATAAGACGTAATGTAGACGTCATCGGAATCGGTATAGCGTTCTCGAAGTTGTTGCTCTGTCAAGGTCATGATTGAGGTTCTCCTTTCGCTGTAGTGGATTTCTGATGTTGCTGTTGTTGCTCGGGCTTGCGGATCAGGAAGAACAGCAGCAGGCTTAAGATGGTAATATAGATGGCGGACACGGGCAAAAAATAGTCGGCCATTGCATAATACATTTTGAGATTGCTGATCGGGGAGGCGCACAAAATAATGAGCAGCGTGGAAACGGCTAATATGCCGACACTTTGTTTGGACTTGGGAAGCAGGGTTTCGCAGAGCAAAAAAATCGAAACCGATATCGAAATGTAAGCACCGCTAAGCCACTGAAAAATGGATAAAAAATCGACATGCTCCACGAATTTGCCTAACTTAACGAGACGCCACTGTTCATAGGCAGGATACCGCTGAAGCTTCATTTCTTCCGGTCCAAATTCGGCAAGGCCTCCGACGGTGGGTCCGAACGTCAGGAATATGAGGACGGCATGAATGAGTAGGATCGTAAGAAAACTAGGCTTTTTCTGAAGATGGGGGCGCAAGAATAATATCAATATAAACTGGGATAGCCCTCCGAACATAACGGGGATCCCGCTTATCACCGGCAGGAAGCCGTCCTCCAGCACGGGCAGCAGATAGTTATAGTTTTTTACTTTAACGTTGGATAAGGATACGAAGATCCCCAGCAATACAACAAAAGGAAGCAATATGCCGGCGGATACGCCGATGGTCTTTATGCCGTGATTCATAGTGACAAGACATAACACCATGAGTATCAATGCCGTTGCAATGACGGGAGTTTGGATCATATAGGAGGACTTTGTCCAATCGATAACTTCCTTCAAGGTATAGAAGGCAAAGGCGAAAAAATACAAACCTGACATACTCATCACCAGCAAGCGGAACCCTCTGCCGCTGCTTTCGTCTAACGCCTGCATAATGGAACGATTGCCGATCTTATTGATGATCCCATAAATAAGCAGAACCCAGGGCAAGAATAATACGGCGGACACCATAATGGTGATCCAGGCATCCCGTCCGGATTTCTCCAGAAGCACAGGTATGATCATGACATGATTGGTCAAGCCGGCTGTAAGCATCATAATCATAAACGCCTGATTCGTTGGAATACCGCGAGCTCCTGACATGTGTGATCCCCCAATTCAGCTTTCTTCCCGTTTATGGTTCACGGAGAACAACCAAAATATGCGAGAGAACCCAGCAAGAGGTTAGGACATAGCCTTCTGTTTTTCCAAAAAGGTATTTTTAGGTCAGCCGCCCTTTACATAAAGCACGGACGTTCCCTTCATAATAAGGAAAGTTTTGAACGAACCCATAACAATATTCTGGAGGATTGAACCGTGAACAAAGGGGCGAAGACGGAGGCAGGGAACTTGAAATGGTGGCAGCTATCGCTGCTCGGGGTTGCATCAACAATCGGCACAGGGTATTTTCTCGGATCTGCATTAGGTATCCGGCTGGGAGGACCGGCTTTTCTTCTATCGATAATACTGGCGGCGACAGCCACCTTCTTCGTATTCGATGTGCTGTCGCGGATGACGGCCGAGGACCCGCAGAAAGGCTCGTTCCGAACCTATGCCAAAAAAGCCTACGGCCGATGGGCAGGCTTCTCAACAGGGTGGATGTACTGGTGCTCCGAAGTGTTGATCATGGGGAGCCAGATGACGGCCCTTGCGATTTTCTCGCGTTTTTGGTTTCCTGGCGTTCCGATGTGGATATTTGCGTCAGGTTATGCCGTATTGGGATTGTTTGTCATATGGATCGGGAACAAAGGCTTCGACCGGCTGGAGAATGTATTGGCTGTGATTAAGGTCGCCGCGATAGTCATGTTTCTCGTCATTGCAGCCGCCGCATTGATGGGGTGGTTAAAAGGAGGATCGAAGCTGCACGTTCCTGGCAGCATGAACGCAGTTTTTCCAGCAGGCGGCATGGGCATGTGGTCGTCCTTGATTTTTGCGTTTTATGCCTTTGGCGGAATTGAAGTCATGGGGGTCATGGCGATTCGCTTGAAGAATCCGAAGGAAGCACCCAAAGCGGGTAGAGTGATGATACTGCTGCTATCCATCGTATACGTTCTTTCTATCGGCATGGCGGTGGTCATGGTAGCCTGGAATCAATTCTCCACGACGAAAAGTCCCTTTGTTGTCGCGCTAAGCTCTTACCAGCTTCCTTTTATTCCGCATATCTTTAATGCTGTATTGATTATAGCCGGTTTCTCGACCATGGTTGCCTCGCTGTATGCAGTGACCACGATGCTCGTTACGTTATCCGAAGATAAGGACGCTCCCAAGCTTTTTTCCAGGAAAAAGTTTAAGCGGGATACGCCCATATATGCACTTTCCCTTACAGCTATCGGATTGATTGTATCCATTGTGTTGTCTTTGCTCATGCCAGGCAAGATTTATGAATATTTAACGACCGGTGCAGGACTTATGCTGCTGTATAATTGGTTCTTCATCCTCATATCCGCGGGCCGGCTCATAGAGCTTACGGTTTGGGGCAAAATCAAAAGGTATATCGGGATGCTTTTGATTGCGGCTGCCGTCAGTGGAACCGCACTGCATCCCACGAGCCGCCCGGGGCTCTGGATCAGTCTCGGATTTATCCTGGTAATCGGCCTGGTCGTGCTATTCATGCGCTCCGTGTGGAAGAAATCCGGGCAAGGCCGCGCGAGAGAGGCGGACAAGCCCAAGTTCCGTCCTAAGCCGGCCCGTTAGAATATGAGCGGATATAGCAGGGCAAGAGCCCGAATTCCAAAATAAACGCCGAAGATAATCAACGAGAATCCGGAAAGAATGGAGACCAGGGAGAGGGCTCTATTGCTCAGATATCGGCGGAATACACTGCCGAGGGCAGCCATAAACAAGTCCCATATCACGACTCCTGCGATCACGGCCACGCTGTAAAGAAACAGATTTCCGGATCCCTCGTCCGCCGCAGTTTTGACGAGAATGGAGCCGTAGATACCGAGCCAGAATAGGATTGTCATCGGATTGGATACGGACATGAGAAACCCGGAGAGCATACTTCTCCATAATGAATCCTCATTACTTTCTTGGCTGATCGTCACTTTATTGGCATTTAGGATGCTTTCCAGCCCGGAATAGATAAGTACAAAGGCACCGAACAGCCACAGGAAGGTCTGCATGAAAGGCGTATTCAGAAAGTGAACAACGCCCAGGTACACAAGGATCATATAAAGGATGTCCGCCAGGACCGCACCGATGCCGAATAACCATGCATGCCAAAAACCTTTCTTGATCCCTTTGTCGAGCTGCGCTGCATTGACCGGGCCTACGGGGGCTGATAGAGAAAGTCCCAGAATCATGTAGCTAATAAAAATACTCATTGACTTCCACCTCTCGTCATGAACATGGATAAGTAAGAAAGCTTGTACTCTCATGCTCATACATTGTATTCAGCACGTGGACAAACTAAAACTTAGAATTGGAATTTTTTTCTGTCAGGTAACCGACTAACCAACCGCGCAGCTCACTCTGCGCGGTTTTGTTTGGATTCGATTATTTGGTAGGATATAGATTGGTATTAGAAAGCAGATTTCTCAGCATTTCATATCATGAAGAAGGGGGCCATCAAGATGAGTCATCCATTTCGGATTACGGTATTGTCAGACACCCATATGCCAAGAAAAGCGAAAGAGCTCCCAGCCTCGCTGCTTGAAGATATAAGGCATTCGGATCTTATCCTTCATGCCGGTGACTGGTCCAATTGGGAGCTCTATGAACAGCTTAGTCAATATGCCACGGTGGAAGGCGTAGCCGGAAATGTGGACGATGAGCGGATCATCGAACGTTTAGGTTACAAGAAGCTGGTCGAAATCGAAGGGAAACGCATCGGTATGGTGCATGGGCACGGACAAGGAGGAACAACGCCCTCCCGCGCAAGGAGGGCTTTTGCGGACACGGAGGTGGATTGTATCTTGTTCGGTCACTCCCATATCCCGTTTAAAGAACATGTGCAAGGGGTGCTGCTCTTCAATCCCGGTTCCGCCACGGATAAAAGGCGGCAGCCCCGGTACTCCTATGGAAGGATGCTCATCGAGAACGGAATACTGGAGGCGCATCATGTTTTTTACGATCAGAAGTAAGCGTATATGAAGGCATTGGCAAAATCAGTAAGGGGTTGCCTGCTTTTGAAATATCCCGCTTGAGGTTAATTAATAGAAGTCCCCGATATGGTAAATCATGTGGATGAGAGGATTGTTATGTTAAAGGAAGAAAAGCATGAGCGTGTAATTCAGGTGGGCCTGTCCGGATGGGGAGATCATGACAAGCTGTATGATGAAGGGGCGAGGCCTTCGGACAGGCTGGAAATGTACAGCCGGCATTTTCCCCTCGTGGAGATGGACAATTCGTTCTATGCCATACCGTCACCGGAACAAATGAATAAGTGGGCAGCTGCCGTACCAGACCACTTTGGTTTTATTGTAAAAGCCTATCAAGGCATGACAGGTCATGCACGCGGCCAGGGCAAGGACAGATATCCTAGCGTCAAATCGATGTTTGATCATTTGCTCACGTCAGTTGAGGAATTGCGGGCTGCGGACAAATTAAGGACCGTTCTGTTTCAATACCCGCCCTGGTTCGGGTGCGAACGCAAACACGTGGACATTCTGAAGCGTACGCGGGAGTGGATGAAGGATGTACCCGTAGCCCTGGAATTTCGGCATCAGAGCTGGTATGCGCCGGAGTTTCGGGAGAAGACGCTTGAGTTTATGCGAAGCGAGGGCTGGATTCACAGCATAGCCGACGAGCCGCAAGCAGGCATAGGATCCGTACCGGTCGTGCTTGAGACAACCAGTACGGAGGCTGTGATGGTCCGGATGCATGGACGTAACGCCGAAGGGTGGCACTCCAGCGGTCAGCCCAATTGGCGCGAGGTGCGATATTTATACCGTTACAGCTTAGAGGAATTGGAGCAGTGGAAGGTATGGATCGAGCAATTGCTTGAGAAGTCGAAGCAGTGCTGGATTATATTCAATAACAATTCGGGAGGCGATGCTTCCGATAACGCCAAACAGCTTCTCCAGCTGATGGGGATGGATACCGGTCCTGAACCTCTGCGGCAGATGGACTGGCTGGAAGTGGATATTTTTTCAGATTAATGACTTTAATTCGAACCCTATACAGAGAATTGGGTGGTTCGTGGACAAATCGTCAATAAATTGACGCAAATTCATCTGTTTCTGAGATCATTATTATATATAAAGGGTATTTTCGGTATTGAGGCCAAGTGTATTATAATGTAATCGTAAGAAAACGTTTATTTAATGTAAAATGCAGTACGTAAAATGTAAAATTAGAAATTCCGTCCTTGAGCAATCAAAATAATCTGACGGAGGGAGTCAGCGATGAAGACCCTTGACAGAATGACAGATGGACCTTGGCAGAAATATCACGGTCCGAACTTGGGGTACATTCAAGATCAGTATGAGAAGTTTTTGCAAGACCCGCAATCTGTGGAGCCAGGATACCGTGAGCTGTTCGCCAGCTGGGGACCGCCTCCATCTTTGGAAAACAATGAAAAGAAAGCGGATTCGCAGGGACAAGGTGTTAGCTACGACCCGCAATTACTGAAAAAAGGGGTAGCTGCCGGCAAACTGGTATGGAACATTAGAACCTACGGTCATCTGGCCGCCGACATTGATCCGATTGGAATTGGAAACGAAGCTGACACGCGTCTGCTTCAACCAGAAAGCTACCAACTCAGCCAAGCGGATTTGGCAGCCCTGCCTGCAGAGATCGTCTGGGAGGAGGCTCCTAGCGATGTCAAGAATGGCTTAGAGGCAATCCAGCGGCTGTTACAACTATATACAGGCTCCATTGCCTATGAATTTAGCCATGTTCACGATGAAGAAGAACGCAAATGGCTCAACCAGCAGGCCGAATCGGGACGTTATTTGTCCGCCATGAGCGTAGAAGAGCGCAAGGGGCTTTTGAAAAAGCTGCTTGAGGCCGAGCAATTCGAGGAATTCCTGCACCGCACGTTCGTAGGTGCGAAACGTTTCTCGGTTGAGGGCAACGAAGCACTCGTACCGCTGCTTGACGAGATCGTTCGCCAAATGGCCGAAGTGGATGTCAATTCCATCCTCGTGGGGATGGCACACCGCGGTCGCTTGAACGTCCTGGCTCATGTACTGGGCAAGGATTACAGCAAGATTTTCTCGGAGTTCATGCACTCTCCGAATAAACATCTCGTTCCATCCGAAGGCTCCATGGGCATTAACTATGGCTGGACAGGTGACGTGAAATATCATTTGGGCGCGGACCGTTATCTGAAGAAGGATGAAGCACGGCAGGTTCGGATTACCCTTGCAAACAACCCGAGTCACCTGGAATACGTCAATCCGGTAGTAGAGGGCTTTGCTCGTGCTGCTCAGGAGGATCGCAGTGAAGCGGGTTATCCGAAGCAGGATGTAAACAAAGCGCTGAGCATTCAAATTCATGGTGATTCCGCGTTCCCTGGCGAAGGGATCGTGCCGGAAACCTTGAACTTTAATAAACTGCCGGCATTCCGTACGGGCGGATCGATTCACATTATCGTGAATAACCGTATCGGATTTACGACAGAAGGCAAGGATTCCAGATCCACTCATTATGCGAGTGATTTGGCGAAAGGATATGAGATTCCGATTATCCACGTGAACGCGGATGATCCGGAAGCATGTATCGCGGTTGCTCGTCTAGCCAGTGATTATCGCAACAAGTTCAAGAAGAGCATTCTGATTGATCTTGTCGGTTACCGGAAATATGGCCATAACGAAACCGATGATCCGGAAACAACCCAGCCGCTGATCTACCAGAAGGTGAAGAACCATCCAACCGTCAGCGCGATTTATATGAAGAAACTGGTGGATGGAAACATTCTGACCCAAGAACAAGTGGACGGTCTGAAGAATAGCGTTCTGGAGGTCCTGAAGAATTCTTACGAGAGCGTGAAGTCGAAGGATCCTGTTGATCAGATCCTGCTGGGGCTGAACGCTACTGACGGTAAATCCAAGACGGAAGTAGCTACGAATGTGTCTGCAGAAGTGCTGCGCGGGATTAATCGCGAGCTTCTGCAGTGGCCGGAAGGCTTTACGGTATATCCGAAGCTTCAACGTATTCTCGAGCGCCGCAGCAATTCGCTCGACGAGGGCGAGAAGGTGGACTGGGGCCATGCCGAAACGCTGGCTTTCGCTACGATTCTTGCCGACGGCAAGCCGATCCGGATTACGGGACAGGATGCAGAACGTGCAACGTTTGCCCATCGTAACCTCGTGCTTCACGATGCGGTTAATGGGGAGACCTTCTGCCCGCTGCACCGGTTGCCACAAGCTAAAGCATCGTTTGCGATCCACAACAGCCCGTTGACCGAAGCAGCCGTCGTTGGATTTGAATATGGCTACAATGTGTACTCTCCTGAGACTTTGGTGATCTGGGAAGCGCAGTATGGTGATTTCGTTAACTGTGCCCAGGTTATCATTGACCAGTTCATCACAGCCGGCCGCTCGAAGTGGAGACAGAAGTCCAGCTTGGTTATGCTGCTTCCTCACGGGTATGAAGGAAATGGTCCTGAGCACTCCAGTGCAAGATTGGAACGCTTCCTCCAACTGAGTGGAGAAGACAACTGGACGGTTGCAAATCTGACTTCCGCTGCTCAGTATTTCCATCTGCTGCGCAAACAGGCTTCCTTGACCGAAACGGAAGATGCCAGACCGCTGGTGATTATGGCTCCGAAGAGCTTGATTCGTAATCCGCGCGTGGCATCGCCTGTGAACGCGTTTAGTGAGGGCGGTTTCCAGAAAGTGATGGAGCAGCCGGGTCTTGGCCAATCACCGAAGAAGGTGGAGCGCCTTGTTCTGTGCTCGGGGAAAGTTGCCATCGATTTGGAGGATGCGCTGGATAAGCAGAAGGATCAGGATCAGTCCTGGATTCATATTCTTCGTGTGGAACAGCTGTATCCGTTCCCTAAAGAAGAAATTTCCCGTGTGCTGCAGAAGTATCCGAACCTGAAAGAGATTCTGTGGGTTCAGGAAGAACCTCAGAACATGGGCAGCTGGAGCTTCATGGAACCAAGAATTCGTGAAATTGCACCTAAAGGCACAGAGGTCCGTTACAGCGGACGTCCTGAGCGTTCGAGCCCTGCTAGCGGCTATCAGGATGTTCATGCTTATGAGCAACAGACCATCATTTCTTTTGCCCTTAATCGTAAAACTATAAATCAAGAGATCTCATTGGGGAGGTAGCGGCTGTGAGCGAAATTACTGTACCAGCTATGGGCGAATCCATCACCGAAGGAACGATATTCAAATGGCACGTTAAAGAAGGGGATAGCGTTAACATCGGTGATGTGCTGCTCGAGTTAGAAACGGATAAGGTTAATCTTGAAATTAGCGCAGAGTCAGAAGGCGTTGTGGAAAAAATCCTTCGTCAAGAAGGGGAGAATGTAACGATCGGTGAAGTTATCGGTCAAATTTCTCCGCAGGAAGGCGTTGCAAGCGCTCCGGCAGCGAAGGCGGCTGAAGCACCAGCATCCGCACAAACGGAGGCTGCTCCGGCACCCGCAGCAGAAGCACCGAAGCCGCAAGCTCCGGTACCGGCTCAGAACGAGGAAGGAGCGGGTCTGACTGCATCGCCATCCGCACGCAAACTGGCTCGTGAACGCGGGATTGATCTGGACCAGGTACAGGGCCGCGACCCAATCGGTCGGATTTACCATGATGATGTGAAGAATCATAATGAAGCCAAGCAGCCTGCTGCACCGAGCAAGCCTGCAGCTTCCACTGCTGCACCGGCAGCACAAGCGCCGGCCGCTGAGTATGGCAAGCCGGTAGAACGCACTCGCATGTCCCGTCGTCGTCAAACGATTGCGAATCGTTTGGTCGAAGCGCAGCATACGGCTGCCATGCTGACTACCTTCAACGAAGTGGATATGACAGCGATCCTGGATGTGCGCAAGCGCCGTAAGCAAGCTTTTCAAGAGAAGCATGACGTAGGCCTAGGTTTCATGTCCTTCTTCACCAAGGCGGTTGTAGGTGCGTTGAAGAGATTCCCGCATCTGAATGCCGAGATCGATGGCGATGATATTGTTGTGAAGAAATTCTATGATATCGGTATAGCGGTGTCCGCGAAAGAAGGACTTGTTGTTCCGGTCGTGCGCGATGCAGATCGTCTTGGCTTTGCCGAGATTGAGAAGGAAATCGGCAATCTGGCTGCGAAGGCTCGTAATAATGCGCTGTCCTTGTCTGAACTGCAAGGCGGTACATTTACGATTACGAATGGCGGCGTCTTCGGCTCGCTGTTGTCTACGCCGATCCTGAATACGCCGCAGGTGGGTATCCTCGGCATGCACAAAATCCAGCTTCGCCCGGTAGCGATTGATGCTGAGCGTATGGAGAATCGTCCTATGATGTACATCGCATTGTCTTATGATCATCGGATCGTTGATGGTTCCGAAGCGGTTCGCTTCCTGGTAACGGTTAAAGAGCTCCTTGAAGATCCAGAGTCGCTGCTTCTGGAAGGCTAACTCTCCAAGCTTTGCGACACAATCATAATAAGAAGGCCGCATGGACATTGCCATGCGGCCTTCTTACATTAGCGATTATGATTTTGATTTATCGTTATCGTTCGGATCGGGGAGATCCCGAGGGTTCCAATTTTCAGCCTGAGGCTCCACATCCTGATGTTTCTTTACCTTGTCTCTTTGTTCCTGAGAGTCATTCTCCGCATTCTGCTGATTGCGTACTTCCTCGCTGTTGGGTTGTTTCATGGGAATACCTCCTTCAGTCGATATAATACATACATACCCGGTATGGCAAAAGACAAACAGGCCTCGGACATCAAGTCATTTGATTTTCATTGGGGTTGAAGTTAACATGGTAACTGATAGTCCATTACATAAATCATGATCATTATAGATAAACGAGAGGAGAGATAGGCATTATGGCGAATCCATCCCAGCGTACGCTGCTGTTTACAGGTGCGTATGCGGAAGACAACCAAAGCGGAGTATGCGTATATGAATTTAATGAGGATAGCGGCGAATTGAAGCTGCTTGATGAGGTGTCCGGCATTAAGAATCCGACCTTCCTGAACGTGGACCCGGAAGCCAGACGTTTATATGCCATTGGCGAAATTTCAGAGGATGGCGGTAAGGCTGGCGAGATCATCAGCTTTGAGATTGACCCTGTTGCCGGCAAGCTGACCGAACGGAGCCGTGTTCGCAGTGTGAGCAGCTCTACTTGCCATATCCAGCGTGATGAAGCGAGTAAGTATCTGATTGTTTCGAGTTATCATGGAGGCTTGGTAGGTCTTCATCCGATCGGGAAGGATGGACAAGTCGGTGATCTGCTGGATGAGAAGAGACATGCCGATCTCGTGACTGTGCGGGAAGATCAGCAATCCAGAGCACATTCGGCGTTTTATAGTCCGGATGGTCAATACGTGTTCGTACAGGATTTGGGACTGGACAAAATTCTCGCTTACACGGTAAATGAGAATGCCCAAGAATTGAGCTTTCATGGCGAAACCCAGCTGGAAGCGGGCGTAGGCCCTCGTCATCTGGCGTTCCACCCAAGCGGTGTTTACGCATATGTCATCAACGAGCTGAATTCCAGTGTCACGGTGCTTCGCTATATCCAAGACGAAGGTCGTTTTGAGGTCCTGGAGACGATATCGACACTGCCTGCGGATTTTGACGGAGAGAGTTACTGCGCCGAAATCGCCGTGTCTGCGGATGGCAAAACGGTATATGGATCTAACCGCGGACATGACAGCCTTGTTGTATTCAACGTGCATGAAGATACCGGTCGCTTAAGCCCGGTCCAGTATATTTCGACAGAAGGCGGGCACCCGCGTCATTTTACACTCATGCCTGGGGGCAAGTTCTTGGTTGTTGCCAATAGAGACGGGAATAATCTTGTATTATTTAAGGTGAATCCGGAGGATGGCAAGCTTGCCTTTACAGGATATACGGTCTCGCAATCCAAGCCGGTATGCGTAAAACCAGCGGTATTCCAGCTTTAGGTTCGAAAGAACAAGTAATCGCATAGCGAATGAACTTAGAGATCGTTCTTACGGCTCGAATGGTAAGCTGTTTACCATGATGAGTCGGGGAGCGATTTCTTTTTTACTGACTGGAGTTTTTGGGCAGAGAGGAGATTGATTACGTACACGGATCATAACAGCTCGAGGCACCAAGATTCAGACACGGACTCGTTGGGTTATCTATAATCAGGAAACTTAAACGAGGAGGTTGTGGCAATGTCAACTAATCAACGTTTGGATGGTAAAGTAGCCATCGTTACCGGTGCTGGTTCCGGAATCGGCCAGGCCGCAGCCCTTCTTTTGGCGGAGCAAGGAGCTAAACTGCTGTTGATCGATATTGATCGTGAACGCGTGGAGAAGGTTAAACAAACGATTGAACAAGGCGGGGGCGAAGCGCTAACCGGCAACTGCGACATTTCCAAAGCGGAATCGCTGAAAGATTGCTTTAGCCAGGCTGCCGAGAAGTGGGGAAAGATTGATATCGTGTTTGCCAACGCCGGGATCAACGGGACCAAGGCCCCGATCGAGATCATGGAGCTGGATGAATGGGATGCTACGATCAACACTAATCTAAGAGGAACGTTTGCCACGGTTAAATACGCGATTCCCTATTTGAAGGAGCACGGAGGAAGTATCATCATTACGAGCTCCATTAACGGTAACCGGGTATTTACCGGCTTTGGTTTCTCAGCCTACAGCACCACGAAGGCCGGGCAGGTGGCTTTCATGAAGATGGCGGCTCTGGAGCTTGCACGTTATAAAATCCGGGTGAATGCCATTTGCCCCGGCGCGATTGCCACCAACATTGATGAGAGCACCATCGCGAAGCCAGAGCTGGACGAGGTGACGATCCCGATTGAATATCCGGAAGGAGACCAGCCCTTGGCGGATGGACCGGGACAGCCTTCACAGGTTGCCCAGCTCGTAGCATTTCTTGCATCCGATGATGCTTCCCATATTACCGGCACTGAAATCTACATTGATGGGGCGGAATCCCTCATTCATTGATCATCTACAAAGACCGATTTGACAAAACCGGACGTTTTCCTCATAATGAATGAACGTATTGTCAAATTGAATAGTGGTGATGAAGATGGGGATGGGGATTGTTGTTGTGGAAATATGCGACAGCAACTTGATGAGTGCTTTGGAACTTGAGCATCTTGAGGAATTGTATCCCGAAATCGCTGTCCTGCGGGCTGATTGCATGAATCTTTGCGGTCTATGCAAGCTGCGGCCATATGCACTGGTGAATGGTAAACGTGTATTCGCGGCAACGACGGAAGAATGCGTCGAGAAGATCAAAGCAGCTATCGAAGCTGAACTGGCTGTTTTCCATGATATTTAATACGTCTGAATGTAGACGAGATCGTATAGTAAAAGGGCAAGGTGCGAGTGATTCGCACCTTGCCCTTTCGTTTGGTTATAGCATTTATGGCTGGCTTGGCTCAGGAAGCATTGTGGCTTGCAGCCACAATTTCTTCACACTCCGCAGAGCAGCAGCTATGATGAAGCTCCTCACACTCTTCGCAGCATACATGCTGCAGGTGACAAGCGTCGTTATCGCAATTGATATACCGATCTTCAGGCTTTCCGCAATGGTGGCATTTACCAACGATGACATCCTCGTCCGTTTGATTGATCGGCACGGCAATACGCTCATCAAATACATAACATTTCCCGTCGAACAGACGGCCTTGGACTTCAGGGTCTTTTCCGTAGGTGACAATGCCGCCCTCAAGCTGGGCAACGTCTTTGAAGCCTTCCTTAAGCATGAAGCCGGTCAGCTTCTCACAGCGAATGCCCCCTGTGCAGTAAGTCAGGATGGTTTTATCCTTGTGCTCGCTCAGGTTCTCGCGAATCCACTCCGGAAACTCACGGAACGATTGCACCTCTGGTCGTATCGCATTGCGGAAGTGGCCGATATCGTATTCGTAGTCATTCCGCCCGTCGATGACGATGACATCATCACGCTGCAAATGTTCAAAGAATTCCTGAGGCGACAAGCGTTTTCCGCTAATCTCGTTAGGGTCGAGCTCATCTTCCACCCGGAAGGTAACGAGTTCTTCGCGGTGACGGACAAACATCTTTTTGAATGCGTGCCCTTCGGAAGGGTCAATCTTAAATACCATGTCCGCAAATAGCGGATTAGCGTGCATATCCTGCATATATTGTTCAGTTTGTTCAATCGTGCCGGATACCGTGCCATTGATGCCTTCGGAGGCAATCAGAATCCGTCCTTTGAGTCCGAGATCTTTGCAGTATTGCAGATGCTCGTCTTTGAACGCTTCAGGGTCCGGGATTTGAACAAATTTATAATAGAGAAGGATCTGATAGTTTTGTTGCTCTGACATGATTTAATCACCTGTTCTTTTTATATATTCAGCCATACGTGTACCTATAGAATTGTAGTGAATTCACTCCACATAGTCAACTTAAATGTATAGAAAGTTTGGCATGATATGTGAAATTAAAGGGTTTCATGAACGCCTGAAAGCGGTTATGATGAAGGGGTGAGCAGGAGAACACTTTCATTATTGGAGGCGTTGAACAGCATGGTACATATCGAACAGAATGCACTCGTATTGTTTCAGGGCGACAGTATTACCGATTGCGGTCGAAATTACGAGGAGTCGGACAGTTTGGGGAACGGATATGCGCTGATGGCTGCTGCCCGGCTAAGCATGGAGCTGCCTTTGAAAAGGCTGCGTTTTGTAAACCGCGGAATCAGCGGTAACCGGGTCGTCGATTTGCGGGGGCGTTGGGAGGAAGACTGTATTGATCTGGATCCGACATGGGTATCAATCCTGGTCGGTATTAATGAGACCGGCAGGAAGTATAACCGGGGTGAAGCAACATCGGTGGAAGCCTACTATGAAGGGTATCGTGAGCTTCTTATCCAAACCCGCGAGTTAACCGGTGCAAACTTTATTCTCATGGAGCCGTTCTTGCTGCCTGTTACGGAAGCGAAGAAGGAGTGGCGGGAGGATCTGGATCCCAAGATTCAGGCCGTTCGGGAATTGTCGCGAGAATTTGAGACGTTGTACGTTCCGCTCGACGGCATTTTTGCTGCAGCCAGCTCCAAGATAGAGATGAGTTATTGGGCAGCTGACGGTGTTCATCCTTCACCGGCAGGTCATGCGCTCATGGCCGAAGCGTGGTTAGCAACGATGCATGGCCGATCGATTTTGTAGACATTGATTTTTTTTCTACTATTTAAATAATACTTCATTTGGCTGACATCCCCGGAAGCATGTGACATCCGGGGATGTTCTTTATGTAAACCATCATGCGCTTTATAAAATCTTGATTGACGAAAACAATTGGGTACATATAAAATGTTCATAATAGACCGTTGTTCAATTGGAACGACCTATTTTTTGACTTTAATGCTTTCGTCGATGAAAGCGGGGAAGCGTTGTCGCTTTATGTAGAAAATTATGGTTTAAGAACGAAGCGGTTAACCAATGAGAGGGGAATCATGATGAAGAGAAAAATGTGGATATCACTAACACTCTCCGCACTGCTGGTTACGGCGGTAGGATGCGGGGACAAGCCGGAAGGCGGCGGTACGACTCAAACGGGAAGCGGCGGAGAAGCGGAGAAGAAATCCTATAGCATCGCTATTTCGCAGATCGTAGAACATCCATCTTTGGATGCAACGCGTGAAGGCATTCTGGCAGCATTAAAGGATGCCGGAATTTCCGAGGATGACAATACGCTGAAAATCGATTACAACAATGCGCAAGGCGATCAAGCGAACAACCTGTCGATCGGTCAGAAGCTGAAGGATACGAAGTCGGATCTGGTGGTCGCTATCGCAACCCCGTCCGCACAGGCCGTGGCTGAGAACGTAAAGGAGAAGCCGGTGCTGTTTGCAGCGGTGACGGATCCGGTTGACGCGAAGCTGGTGAGCGACCTGCAGAAGCCGGGTGGCAACGTCACCGGGGCATCGGATACGAATCCGGAGGCAGCTAAACAGCTGATGGATTTCATCAGCACTAACTTCCCGGACGTGAAGAAAATCGGCCTTGTCATTAACGAAGGGGAAGCCAATGCAGTGGTGATGGCAAAGACGGCTGAAGAGGCGCTTGCCGAGCACGGCATCGAGCTGGTTAAGGCAGCTGTCACAAACACTTCGGAAGTGAAGCAGGCCGCGGAGTCGTTAGTCGGCAAGGTAGATGCTTACTATATCACGTTGGATAATGTCGTGGTCAGCGGCGTTGACGCGATTATCCAAACGGCACAAAAGAATAAAATTCCGTTCTTCTCGAGTGACCGCGATACGGTGGAGAAGGGGGCTTTTGCAACCGTCGGATTTAAGTATTACGACCACGGCTATCAAGTTGGACAAATGGCTGTAGAGATCCTGAAAAACGGCAAAAATCCGGCGGACATGGAAGTGACGAAGCCGGATAAGCTGGATCTGATTCTGAACACGAAGGTTGCGGCTGACTATGGTATTGAAGTGACCGACGCCATGAAACAGGAAGTCAAGGACCCGGACAACAACATCATCGAGTAACTGTAAGGCGCGGAGATAACAGCCCGCGCCTTACTTCTGAATCCTTAAGGAGGTCAATGACATGCTGGATTTCGTGATGAGGCTGGATGGTCCGATTGAATTGGGGCTGTTGTATGCGCTGATGGCACTTGGCGTATATATTACGTTCCGGATTCTGGATTTTCCGGATCTGACGGTAGATGGAAGTTTTACAACAGGTGCAGCGATTGCGGCGATTCTGATTACCAACGGTGTGAATCCATGGCTTGCGACGCTGGCTGCATTTGCCGGAGGCATGTTAGCCGGTATCTGTACAGGCCTGCTGCATACCAAGGGCAAGATCAACGGTTTGCTCTCCGGCATTATTATGATGATTGCCTTGTATTCGATCAATATGAGGATTATGGGTAAGCCTAATATTTCGTTAAGCCAGGAAGCGAATATCTTCGGATCGATCGATCCGATCTATATAATGTTGGTGATCGTAATTATCGGAAAACTGCTGCTGGATGCATTCTTCCGCACGGATCTTGGTCTTGCGCTGCGCGCGACAGGAGATAACAAGCGAATGATCCGCAGCTTTGGAGCGAACACGGACACAACAACCATTTTGGGGCTTAGCATTTCAAACGGTCTGGTGGCCTTATCCGGGGCCGTAGTTGCTCAGCAGTCCAGTTTTGCCGACATCAGTTCCGGTATCGGAATGATTGTGATCGGTCTGGCATCCGTCATTATTGGCGAAGCCGTGCTGGGGACCGGTTCGGTATTCCGGACGACGCTGGCTGTAGTCTGCGGTTCGATTATTTATCGGATTGTTGTTGCCGCTGCTTATGAGATTCCATGGCTGGAAGCGTCGGACTTGAAATTGATCACCGCGATCATTGTCATTATTGCTCTCGTGGTTCCGACCATCAATCGGGCGATGAAACAGCGTTCACAGGCACGGAGGCGCTCAACCGAACTGTTAGCTGCGCAAGGGAAGACCAAAGGAGGTGCGCTCTGATGCTGGAAATGAACCGTGTGTCCAAGCTGTTCAATCCGGGAACCGTGGACGAGAAGATTGCCTTGATGGATGTCAATCTTCACTTGAAGCCGGGGGATTTCGTAACGGTTATCGGAAGTAATGGTGCAGGTAAATCCACGCTGATGAATATTATTTCCGGGGTAATGAAGCCGGATGCAGGCGAAGTGCGCATTGACGGCACTTCGATCGGCCATCTGCCGGAATTTCGTCGCAGCCGCTGGATCGGCCGGGTATTTCAGGATCCGATGGCGGGCACTGCGCCGCATATGACCATTGAAGAGAATCTCGCGATGGCTCATCGCCGCGGCCGGTCCCGCGGGCTAAGCATTGGCGTTACAGCTTCCAAGCGCGCGGGCTTCCGCAAGCATTTAGAGCGGCTCGGCATTGGTCTCGAGGATCGGCTCCGAGCCAAAGTAGGGATGCTTTCCGGAGGGGAACGTCAAGCGCTAAGCTTGCTGATGGCGACCTTCACTCAGCCGCAAATCCTGCTGCTGGATGAACATACGGCAGCGCTTGATCCGGCACGTGCGGAGCTGATCACCCGAATAACCGATGACATCGTACGCGACATGAAGCTGACCACGCTCATGGTCACACATAACATGGAGCAAGCCATCCGTCTAGGCAATCGCCTCATTATGATGGACAAAGGACGTATCATTCTGGATGTGAACGAAGAGCGCAAGAAATCTCTGACGGTGGAGCAGCTGCTCGGGGAATTTGAGCAGATTAGCGGTCATAAGCTGTCGGATGATCGTTTGGTTCTTGGGTAAGCATCTTGCGTTGAGACGGGAATCATTCTATGAATAAAACGCTAAGCCTTCAATCTTGACAGGCTTAGCGTTTTTTTATACGCTAATTTTTTCCTGGCCAGTTATCTATCAAGGCCGGTTAATAATATGACTGGTTTCAGTTCCATCGCTTTTTGCAAGGATTCCTTATAACGTGTTAATGTTGGGTGAGCCACATCTTTAATCGGGAATAACATCAAGAGTGTGCTTTGAAAATGCCTGACGACCGCTAAACTTGAACTAGCGGACATTTGAATATAGGAGGCTTATTCCTTCATGGTCGTTCGTAAAGATGATCTACAGATGAAAATATTGCTAGTGGAAGATGATAAAACAATTGCGTCCGGGCTGGAATATTCGCTGCAGCAAGATCGCTTTTCTACCGTTCTTTGCTATGATGTTGAATCTGCAAAAAAAGTGCTCACTGAAGATATAGATCAATTCGCTCTATGTTTATTTGATTTATCGCTTCCGGATGGAAGCGGTTATGAATTGTGCAGAATGGTGAAAGACCAACGAGATATTCCGGTCATCTTTTTAACGGCGATCGACGATGAGGTCAATGTCGTGATGGGGCTTGATATGGGAGCCGATGATTATATTACAAAGCCTTTTCGTATTCGCGAGCTTCTCTCGCGGATCAAGTCCGTCCTGCGGAGATACCATAAGTCGCCTCAGACCCAAGGGATCATTAACCTGAACCAGGTTCGCATGAATACGCTGGAAGGAAAAGTGTATAAAAACGGCGCCGAAATTTCATTGACCGCTTTGGAGTATCGCTTATTGTTGATTTTTGGTAACCATATTGGGCAAGTTCTATCAAGAAATCAGCTTTTGGAGCAGATTTGGGACGTGGCAGGCGACTTCGTGAACGACAATACGCTAACGGTATATATCAAAAGGCTGCGGGAAAAGCTGGAGGATGATCCGCAGCATCCCACGATGATCAAAACGGTACGCGGTTTAGGATATAAGGTTGGTGATTAGATGCTGCGTAATCGAGAGGTTCAGATTTTGTTGTTGATTATGGGTTCCATCAGTTTAGCGGGGGGCGTTGCAGCTGCTTTTATTTCGTCTGTAGCTGCGGCGCTCGTTTTCATCATGTCTATTTTACTTATGGGAAGCAGTCTGTTATTCACGAGATGGAGATACCGCGAACTTGAAAAGCTGTCCGTCTATTTGCGTGAAATTAGCAGCGGTAATTATTCACTTGACGCTCGCGATAATCAAGAAGGCGAGCTTAGCATTTTAAAGAATGATATTTATAAAGTGACGCTTATGCTATCAGAGCAGCGGTCGCTTCTGCAGCGAGACAAAACGGGGCTAACGGATGCCATTTCCGATATATCGCATCAGCTTAAAACGCCGCTTACCTCCATGACGGTGATGGCGGATTTATTAAGCAAACCCCACCTGCCTCCAGCGAAAAGAACAGAGTTCACTCGCAATATCCGTATTCAGCTTGAACGAATCGATTGGCTTGTTTCTTCCTTGTTAAAGCTATCGAAAATCGAGGAAAAGACAATCCAGTTCAAAGAAGACCAGGTATTCGTAAATAAGCTTATACAAAAGGCATTAGAACCGGTGTTGATTCCGTTGGAAATCAAGGACCAAACGGTAACCATCAAGGGTGATGACAACGTCTCATTTGTCGGTGATTTCAAATGGACGGCCGAAGCGCTCATTAATATATTGAAAAATGGCGTCGAGCACACGCATGAAGGCGGAAGCATAGCCATTTCTTTTTCCGAAAATGCGCTATTTACGGAAATTATCATTGCCGATAACGGTAAAGGAATTCCAAAAGAAGATTTACCTTATATATTTAAGCGTTTTTATAAAGGGAAAAATGCGAGCGAGGGGAGCATCGGCATTGGTCTTGCGATGGCTTACAGCATTATTGCAAGCCAGAACGGAGTGATCGATGTGACAAGCAGCAGCGACAAGGGTACGCAATTTCGAATTAAGTTCTATAAACAAGTGATTTAATCGTAAGTGACTGAATTGTCACCTTCATCGTCACTGAAAAGTCATTTTAGACAGATAAAATGATATTCAACAGATGAACGATGGAGGTACGACCATGCATTTGAAGCAACAACGCCAGATTATTTTTGCTATCACGATTTTCTACACCCTGTTTATTCTTTATTTTTTGTTTTTCGCTTTCGGCAGAGTAGGTAAGGTAGATCAAATCTCCGAGTACACCTTTATATTTTTGCCTGACAGTTTTTTCAGGTTGCCAAGATTAGATCCTCTACATCCTACGCTGATGGATCTTGTGGGTTTCGGGAACATCGCCGCGTTCATTCCTTTTGGCATATTGATTCCGTTGTTATATCGGACTAGCTTTGTTCGCTTTATGACCTTGTTCATCCTATCCATTCTCGTGCTGGAGACGATTCAGGCGCTAACATTCCTCGGCAGCTTCGACATGAACGATGTCATACAGAACTCATTTGGGGCAGCCATAGGCTTCGGGGCGTACAAACTTGGCTTTCGCACGAACAGTAACTGGAAAAATATTGTTTATGCCGGTTTTTCTGGTTTAATCCTTATGCTCGGGGTGTGGGGTGTCTTTGGGATCGTTGACCAAGTGTTGACCAAAGAGATGAGCCCCTTTGTAGCGATAAACGATTTAAGGGATAGTACGGGGAATCTTTCAACGGGAACCAAACTGAACACTCTTAAGATAAGCGGTCAAGACGTGGAACCCCAATATAATGTGTACAGCATCGAAGGCAAAAGCAAGGAAACGTACACGTATACGTTTGGCAATAAGAAGGAGGTGTACCTCTTTTTGAATTATGGGATTCCCGATCAGGAGGATTCCCGAGGCAGCATTAGGGTTACCGCCGATGGACATGAGTTCCTGACTGTATCTGTAGAAGCCGGACGCCATGAGCCGGATATGAGCTCCATTTATCTCCCTCAGGCCAATGAGCTTACGATAACCATTGAGGGAAATGTAACCCTGTGGGATGTTGGATATAAAGAGATGGTTTATAGCTGGAATTGAGCATGAAGGGGCGCCCATGCTTCCGAAGTGAGTTTTGTACGAAGTCGATTCAAGAAGTAACGCCCACAAAACTTTTAGGAGATATGGCAATGGAAATTTTAAAAATCGAGCATTTGTCTAAAATATACGGCACAGGCGAATCGGCGGTAAAGGCGCTTGACGATATTTCATTTTCGGTTCAAAAAGGCGAATTCGTCGCGATTATCGGCCCGTCCGGATCGGGGAAATCCACGCTGCTGCATATGCTGGGCGGTGTGGATCGGCCGACTAGCGGCAAAGTCCTCGTAGAGGGTACGGACATGTATAACTTGGACGAAACGCAGCTGGCCATCTTCAGGCGGAGACAAATCGGACTGATCTACCAGTTTTTTAATCTGATTCCCGTCCTGACGGTGGAAGAGAATATTACGCTCCCGCTCTTGCTTGATAACCAAAAGGTAGATCAGAAGCAGTTGGATGGTCTGGTGAAGACTCTGAATCTGCAACATCGTTTAAACCATCTGCCCAATCAATTATCAGGCGGACAACAGCAAAGGGTGTCGATCGGAAGAGCGGTCATTAGTAATCCTGCCATTATGCTGGCGGACGAACCCACCGGGAATTTGGACAGCAAGAATAGCAGCGAGATCATCGACTTATTACAAATGTTGAATAAAACCTATCGCCAGACATTGATCGTGATCACGCATGACGAACGAATCGCTTTGCAAGCGGACAGGGTCATTTCGATTGAGGACGGAAGAATGGCCAAAGACGAGGTGATTCGCCCTTGAATATTGTCAATAAACTCACCGTCAGACATTTGAGGCAAAACAAGAGACGAACGCTTGTAACCATTCTGGGTGTCATGTTGTCAGTTGCCATGGTGACGGCTGTTGCAACGCTTGGTTTTTCTTACTTGGATTTAATGAAAAGGCAAACCATCGCGGATGAAGGGGAATGGCATGTCCTATACCAAGATGTCAACAAGGAACAGCTTGCAGCGATAAAAAACGATGATGCAACCAAGACCCTTGCAATCACCAAGGATATTGGCTATGCCCCATTAGAAGGGGGACAAAATACAAATAAGCCGTATTTGTTCATCAAGGCGTACGATGCACAGGGTTTAGCGCAATTTCCAATTGAATTGAGCAAGGGGCGTCTGCCGCAAACGGACAAGGAAGTTGTGATTTCTGAAGCCGTTGCGACAAACGCCAAGGTGAAATATGAAATTGGGGATCGTCTTACCCTTCGCATCGGCAAACGATTCGAAGTAGGGAACGATCAACCGCTGGATCAAACCGAATCGCTGCGTTTCGTAGATAACGAAAAGAACGAAACGCTGCAAAATATAACGACAAGGGATTACACGGTGGTAGGCTTCATCAAGCATCCCGTATGGGAACCGGCGTGGGCCCCGGGGTATACGACCATTAGCTATGTCGATGAAAACCTCATGGGGGCAAACGATCGAGTCCATGCGGCGGTGGTCTTGAAAAAAGTCAATCAGTCCTTATTCGCTCATGCGGCAAATTTGGCAAAGGACAACCATATCGAAACGGTCCAATATCATCACGATTTGCTTCATTATTATGGCGTCTCCAAAAGCGAAGCTTCGTACAGCACGATGTTCTCATTATCGGTGATCCTGATCGCGGTTATTATGATCGGCTCGGTTTCGCTCATTTATAATGCTTTTGCGATTTCCGTCTCGGAACGTTCCCGCCATTTAGGGATGCTGGCAAGCGTGGGGGCTACAAAAAGGCAGAAGAGAAATTCGGTGTTTTTTGAAGGTGTCATTATTGGCTTGATCAGCATTCCTGTTGGAATCCTATGCGGTCTTGCCGGGATCGGCATTACTTTTCAGTTTATTAACGCTACAATACAAGGAGCTTTAGGAATTACTGAAAAGCTAACGGTAATCGTCACGCCGTTATCGCTTTTGATTACCTTCGCTGTTTCGATGTTGACGATTTTCATTTCGACGTATTACCCGGCCGTCAAAGCATCCCGGATTTCCGCCATGGATGCGATACGCCAAACAACCGATGTGAAGCTTACGGGCAAAACCGTGAAAACATCGAAATGGATTCGAAAGCTCTTCGGAATCGAAGCGGAGATCGGATTGAAAAACTTAAAAAGGAACAAGCGGAGGTACCATGCCACCGTATTCTCGCTCGTGATCAGCATCGTTCTGTTTTTAACGGTATCATTTTTTACCAGCAATCTGAAACAATCCTTGGCCATGTCGCAGGAAGGCGTCAATTATGATATTGAGCTATCCTACGGCAATGAAAAAAGAATAGACGATCGGTTGGTTCAATCCATTGCATCCCTTTCGGATGTGTCGGAATACAGCGTGATTCATGAGTTGTACAGGAACGCTTGGATCGAAGAAGCGTCCATCGCCGATGAATTGCAGGAGGCGGTCAAGAAGGATAAGAGCATGCTGAAGGACGGAAAATATCCTTATGATATTAAAATCGCTGCACTAAATGATTCGAACCTGCGGGCTTATGCCAAAGCAGTCGGCGCAGATTACGAGTCACTGACGGATCCGGATCATCCCGCCGCCATCGTGATCGATACGATCGATAATAAAGATATGGATACGGGAAAATATGTCCGAAAGAAGGCTATTCATGCAAATGTTGGACAAAGTCTCGATTTGACAACGATCTATGAGGAAACGGAGCAAGAGACGGATGTAAGTAAAGTGTACATTGCGGCGTTGACGGATCGATCTCCGATGGGGATGAGCTTAGTCGGAACAGGCGGGCTAAATATAGTCGTTTCGGAACAGGTCCTGAATCAACTGGCAGACGATAAGAGCGGGGAGTTCGTTCAAACCTTTCTCTATCTGAAAAGTGCGGACCCGCTGAAAACGCAGCAGGAGATCGAAGATATGAAAGAGCCTAATCTGTATGCGTACAATTTGTACCAATCCAGAAAACAGGAAGAACAGATGATACTATTGATGTCCGTCTTTTCTTATGGCTTTATCGTATTAATTTCCGTGATTTCGATTGCGAATATTTTTAATACGATCTCAACGAGCATCTCCCTTCGAAAGCGGGAATTTGCGATGCTGAAATCCGTTGGAATGACGCCAAAAGGCTTTGCGAAAATGATGAACTACGAAAGTGTTGTTTATGGGGCCAAATCACTGCTGTTCGGGCTTCCTATCAGCTTCATCGTGATGTATGTGATCTATAAGGCATTTGTGAACAAATTTAGCTACGGATTCGTCCTTCCCTGGATGAGTATTCTGTCTGTCATTGCCGCTGTATTTGTCATTGTCGGTTCTGCCATGCTATATTCCAGCGCGAAAGTAAAAAAGGAAAACATTATCGACGCGTTAAAGCAGGAGAGTATATAAAAATGACCGGCTCTGACTTGAAACTGCAAGGAAAGACAGTGTCAACCATCATTAGAATAAAGTCATAAGGGGGACCTCGTCTTGGGGATCGATGCAATCTATACGAATCTACGTATTTTAATGCTGCCGGTCATATTAATTATCGGGATCGAATTCGTTCTAATCGGGTTATATTTATAGAAAACAAAAATCAGAGGGAAAGCCACGGATTCAAATGAAAAAGCTTTTTCTTGGCGCACTGTTTATCGGATATGTTGTATTTGTACTCGAGCTAACTATGTTGGGCCGCGGCAATTCTCATTTCTTGCAGATGAATCTCCATCCATTCAGCGATTATGTTGAAGCATGGAACAAGTATTCCTTACGTGATCTTCAGAACGGTATATTTAATATCATCATGTTTATCCCGATGGGAATATTGCTGCCTTTTATCAGTCGAAAATGTAAAGCATTTAAGTGGCTGCTTCTAGTCGTTGTAGGTTCTACGCTCTTTATTGAAACTTACCAGACGCTGTCAGGGGCAGGGCTGTTTGAGCTTGCTGATATCATGAACAACACGCTTGGTGGTATTTTTGGATATCAGTTATACAGACTTGCTGCTTCCATTTTTCATAACAAAAAAGTCAGAATGAAAAGTCTGCTGGGAAACCTGGCGATACCTCTGATCATGGGTTTGTTTTTTGTCGGTATGCATATTGTGTATTCCCAACAGGAGTTCGGCAATCTGGCCATAAACACATATACCCAATGGAATATGACAGATGTTGAAGTGACAACATCCCTTCAGCTAAGCTCGGTACCTGCGGTCGCCCCCGTATACAAGAAAATCACTCAGCGGGATAGTGTAGAAGCCCTGCTGCAGCAAAAGTTAGGATTATCTGTGTTGAAGGTTAAGGAGCGAGGCGGCGATCGTGAGGTTCTAATGGAAGACAAATCAGGAACATCATATACATTCTATCAATCCCAAGAGGGGAACTGGTCGTTAACCGAGAACAATTATGTACCAGATCGGGCTTCATTCGCTGACCAAGAACCGCTGCTCTCAAAAGCCAAAATCATGATGGCCGATCTTGGCATACTCCCCCAAGAGGCTGATGTTACAGCGTTGGAGGACGGAGAATTTCAATGGACCCTCCCGGATAAAGCGGGGTTAACCGAAAGTTACTGGACTGGCGAATTGTTACTCGGTCTTAAACAAGATGGCAGTATCTACTCGATAAATAACGGGATCCAAGAGAATCAATTCATTAAGGAAGTAGATATCCTGTCTCCTGCAGAGGTATATGAGCGTATCAAGGATGGAGAATTTCCTCAAATCAAAAGAAATGCAATATTAAAGCCTGATCAACTCGTCATTAAAAAAGGTGACCAACTAGATATAACAGGAATTGAGCTTACGTTTATATATGACACGAAGGGCTTCTATCAGCCTGTATACAGAGTACACGGTGTATTTAATGGGGATTCGGATTGGTTCACCTTAATTCAGGCAAGAAGGAGCTAGGAGAGTATATAGTAAGTAACGGCACTTGATTGAAGTCAGGGTCGTTAAGGTGTAATCCAACTTTCAAAGCGCTTCCGAAAATTTCGGAGCGCTTTTTCTCATCGTAGTGATCCATATGACGATATATAAATAGTAAAGAAAAGTGCTGATTTTGGCATTTTTAAATTGTATTGGTTATTTTTTGTAAAAAAATGACGTAAATAAGTATTGACCGCTGGAATATTAATCAATATGATTACTGTATAGAGAAATATACTAATATTTGGGTTCGATCCTAGAGGGTGGTGTTAGCTTGGAAAGGACAGCCACGATTCGCGAACAAATGGAAGAGTTTCTACATAAGCACGAAATGACGATTAATCGATTTGCTGAGATATCGGGGGTCAATAGCGGCACACTCAGCAACATTCTGAATGGGAACCGTCCGATTTCCATGCAGCAGTTGGACCGGATTACGTTAGGTATGGGTCTGGAAGAGGGGTATTTTTACGAGTTGTATATAGATGAATGCATCTTTCATGCTACGCCGGATTGGCGTCGGCTGGGTCCGTTTCTTCACCGATGCGCGGAGCTGGGGAAGCTGAATTGTTTGGACAAGGCTGTCCGGATGACGATGGATAATATCTCTTATTCCCCCTTACTCTTTGAAACGGCAGAGCTTTTTTTCAAAGAGGGAAAACATGAGGCGGCTGTACTGCTGTATAAAAGTGTGGCGGAGAGTGAACGATTTCAGCATTCGGAGCGGTTGGCCCTTTGTCAGTATCGGTTGTTTGTATTAGAACTCACAGATGATCAGGATGCAAACTTGCAGGCTGCCGTTTATTTTGAGCCGTTTGTGGATCGTTTAGATGAAATGTATCAGTTGGATGCATTAAGACAATTGATCAATATAAATGTATCGCTAAATCGATGGGATAAAGTTGAAGAATTAGCTAAAAAAATGGGTAGTAAAGCAAAGATTCAGTATCAGAATGATGTGAAAATGTATGATCTAGAGGCAGGAGAGGTGAAACCTTTAATATTCTATATTTTGTACGCTCAATTAATTCAAGCAAATGTTTGTCGAGAAAGAGGAAATTATGAGCAAGGATTATACTATGTATCATTATATATGAATCCTGACTGGGTTACTGAGCCTTCTATAGATGAACTTCGGGTTATCAATCAGTTTAAGGACTGGGGAGAGGCTAATAAATATCTCTACCAGCTTATGGTTGGACAAGTTGAGGTTTTAACTGATTACGTAGAATACATTTCGACCAGAGAGAATGAAATTTTCACTGCACTGTGTAATATTATGATCGCTGCCAATCGTTTTGACTTGAACGTAGAACAAATATTGGAACGTTTTGAGGTGTATTTAATACTTAAAGATCAATCAAGTAATATAGGCACCATTAATCGACAAGTTAATACTGAAAGATATACCCGACTTTTGTCTGAATTAGGAATATATTATTTGAATTCAAAAAATTACGACAAAGGTTTACAATTTATATTGGAAAGTTTAGACAGATCTATTACAATAAATAGTAACAGGGGTATGCTAAGATGTATGGGATTATTTGAACAGTTTCGCGATTTTTCTTCGTATGAATGTCAGAAACGCTATAAAACTTTAGTAAGTGAGGTGCAGGATTTAAATGAAAAGAAAATTGGCTTGTCTACTAGCTACATTTAGTATTGTAATGCTAATAACATTACCCGTTATTTCAAACAATGCGGATCTGTTAGATCCGACACATCGGGCAACATTATCACATGATCATGGTGTCGGAAGCTAATAAGTTAGGATACAGTGATAATACTGGTACTAAAGATATCTTAAAGAAGATAGTTCCTGAAAAACGAGGGACTATCTTCTTTTTATTAATGTATTTTTCGAATTATAAAAAAAGAGCAATTCATTATCACTATTGACCAAACGAATGTAAAATAATAGCATGTAATTATTTACTATACTAATACTTGGTTTTCCATCTGGGGGTGTTGTTACTTGGAGACGACAGCCACGATTCGCGGAGAAATAGTTAGATATTTGCAGAATCATCATATGACAATCAACCAATTTGCCAGGATATCAGGTATTAACAGCGGGACACTTAGTAATATCCTGAATGGGAATCGTCCCATGTCCATGCACCAGTTAGACCGGATAACCGAAGGGATGGGTCTGGAAGAGGGGCATTTCTACGAACTTTACATAACGGAAAGCATTTTTCATACGACTCCGGATTGGCGAAGGCTTGGACCTTTTCTTGAGCGATGTGCAGAACTGGATAAATTGGATTGTTTGCATAGAGCTGCACGAATGACGATGGAAAACATTAACTACGCACCGATGCTTTTTGATATGGCGGAGACCTTATTCAACGAGGAGAAGCGTGAAGCCGCAGCTTTGTTATACGAGTGCGTTGCCGAGTGTGAAAAATTTCAGTATTCCGAACGGTTAGCTCTTTGCCAGTATCGACTATTCTTAATCAGGTTAGGTGAGAACCAAGAGGAAAATTTACAAGCAGCTGTATACTTTGAGCCTTATATTGATAGGTTAGATGAAATCTATCAATTGGATGCGTTAGTTAAGCTTATTAATTTAAATATATCTTTGCAGCGAATGGGTAAAATCGAAGCTCTAGCCAAAAGAATGGAACATCAAGCCAGAATTCATTATCAGCAAAATAGAGATACGTTTGAATCGCTTGAATTTCCAAAGAGACCTCTTCTTTTTTATTTACTATATTCGTACCTAATTCAGGCATTTGTGTATCAAGAACGAGGTGATTACGATCATGCTCTCCACTATGTATCATTGTATGATAAACCAGATTGGGTAATAAATCCGAGCCAAGAGGAATCTCTGATTTTGGAGCAGTTCAGCGAATGGGCTGAGGCTAATCGATATATGTATGGTTTAATGAGTGGGCAGCCAGGTTCTCTGAATCAGTATGTAGATTATGTTGAATCAAGAAATGATGAGATTTTTCTAGCTCTATGCAATATCATGGTCGCAGCTAATCGTTATCAACTTCAGGTTGATCCAATTTTGGAACGCTTTAAAGAGCATCTGCATTATAGATCGCAGCAAAATCAACTTGGAAAGGTTAGCGATCAGGTCACATTAAACCGGTACACCCGCCTCCTCGCCGAGTTAGGGATATACTATTTAAATGCTAAACAGTATGATCGGGGGTTATCCTATATCCTGGACAGCCTCGAGTATTCGATAAGAACCAAAAGTGATAACGGGATGCTGCGGTGCATGGGGATCTTCGAGCAGTTCCGTCAGTACGCATCCGAGGAAATACAGAAACGGTATAATGAATTCATTCGTGATGTCCAAAAGTTATCCGTGTATGCTTGGAGCCCACTTGTGTAGGGCTCTATACGTGCGTCTACAGGTTAATGTACAACGCTGAATAGGCGACAGACTGGCCCTATAAGCTGCCATGAAGCTTCCCGAGGCTATAGCCTAATATCCGGGTTTGTGATAAACTCGGATAAGTTTATTTTTACATATCGCTTGAAAGTAAGGAGTTCATGTCATGACATCAAGAACATCAATAGATCAAAACACAACTTCCGCCGGGCGCACATGGATGATGTTTGCAGGTATTATCCTGATTGCCATTAACCTGAGAGCGGCGATTACATCGGTTGGCCCGCTGATCGGGATCATCCGCGACGATACGGGAATCTCGAACACGTTGGCGGGTATGCTCACTACACTGCCGCTATTAGCCTTTGCTTTATTGTCGCCAATGGCACCGGCCATGGCTAAAAAATGGGGGCTGGAGACTACTCTTTTACTAAGTATGGTGGTGCTGACATTTGGCATCGGCATCCGCTCGATATCATCCCCTTATACGCTGTTAATCGGTACCGCATTTCTCGGAATGGCTATAGCCGTTGGGAACGTGCTGCTTCCAAGTCTGGTCAAGCGGGATTTCCCGCGGCATATCGGATTGATGACGGGGACGTACTCTGCTTCGATGAACCTGCTCGCCGCGATCGCATCCGGGATCAGCGTGCCGCTGGCTACCCAAGCAGGTCTTGGTTGGCAAGGGTCCCTATTAATTTGGGGTTCGTTATCCGTCTTGGCTCTCATCGTATGGATCATCCAGCGCCGGAGCTCCGGAAGAACCGCTGAGGTCAGTTCGGCTGCTACCAAACATCAGAGTGTGCTGAGGTCACCGCTTGCTTGGTACATTACTTTATTCATGGGTCTTCAATCGTTTACGTTCTACGTGAACATCTCATGGCTGCCCGAGATTCTAAGAAGCCAAGGCATGGATTATAGTGCCGCGGGCTGGATGCTCTCGATTCTCCAATTTGTCAGCCTGCCATTCTCCTTTATTATTCCTGTTCTGGCTGGGAGGAATCCCAATCAGCGCATGCTGGTGACGATCTCTGCCTTGTCTATGCTGACCGGATATGCAGGCTTGTTTTCTGGCCTGACTTCATTAAATCTGCTATGGGTGATGCTGGTAGGTATTTCAGGCGGGGCCAATTTCAGTTTATCCCTGATGTTCTTTACCCTTCGTACGAAATCGGCTCAAGAAGCTGCCGCTTTATCCGGTATGGCCCAGTCGCTGGGTTATTTATTGGCTGCTGTAGGTCCGCTGCTCATCGGTTTCCTGCATGATGCGACAGGCGGATGGAAGGTGCCTCTGGCGGTATTATCCGCCATTGTCGTTGTATTGTTCATTTTTGGTTTTGGCGCTGCGAAACCAGGGTATCTGTCCGTGCCGAACGAAACGAAGCCGGAGGCTTAACGTTATACAAGTCACATAAAAGTGGCGCATACATTGAATAGGAACAGAAGAGCGATCCATGGACATAAGTTCAGCTGGGTCGTTCTTTTTTTAGTACATATAGCGGAATTTCACACGATATCACTCAAAATTCTTTAGATTTTACATAGCGTTTACATAAATGGGTAGATTGATCATGAGAGTTTGGTATACTCTGAAATTTGATAAAGATGACCTGTATACTTAACGGTTAACGGGTTTACGATTTCTATTACAAGACACCAAGCATATGGGGAGCGATGAATATTGAATCCGGAGACAGACAAAGAACAAGTTCAAGCTCAAGTTGGCAATAGGCAGCCCTCTGGCAGGTGGCGTGCCCTCGGCGAAACCTGGTGGACCGCTCTGCAGCTGGGGCTCACATCGTTTGGCGGACCGATCGCACATCTTGGATACTTCCACCAGACTTATGTGCGCCGCAAGCAATGGTTGGACGAAAAAAGCTATGCGGATCTGGTGGCCCTGGCCCAATTTCTTCCCGGACCCGCCAGCAGCCAGGTGGGTATTGGAGTTGGGATGATGCGAGCGGGCATCTGGGGCGGCATCGTCGCCTGGCTTGGCTTCACATTACCGTCCGTACTCATGCTTATGATCTTCGCCTATTTGATGCAAACCTTCGATCCCGGCTCGGCAGGCTGGATTCAAGGGCTGAAAATTGTCGCAGTGGCCATCGTGGCGCAGGCGGTTCTGGGTATGGCAGGAAAGCTGGCCTCAGGCCCTGTAAGGGCGGCTATAGCGTTAATAGCCATGGCAGTCGTTCTGCTGTGGCAGAGTCCCATTTCTCAAGTGACGGTCATCGCTCTTGCCGGCTTATCGGGACTGTGGTTGTTCAAGCGTCAAGCGAACGAAGAAGCAGCACCCGAGATAAAGATGCCGATCGGACGGAGAGCCGGACTCTTTTGCTTGGGCCTGTTTGTTGTGTTATTAGTGGGTCTGCCGCTCCTTAAAGGGTTGACCGATAACGGTTGGGTAGCCATGGTGGACAGCTTCTACCGAGCCGGATCGCTAGTATTCGGCGGAGGGCACGTCGTTCTCCCGCTGCTGGAGAATGAGACGGTGCTGAACGGCTGGATGTCTAAAGAGGATTTCCTGACGGGTTACGGAGCAACACAGGCAGTACCCGGTCCGTTATTTACTTTTGCCGCTTACCTCGGGGTCTTGATTCAGGGGATTCCTGGAGGTATCATGGCTACACTGGCTATCTTTTTGCCTGGATTTCTGCTTATCGTAGGGGCCATGCCTTTCTGGAACAGCATCCGCAGAAACCCTAAGCTGCAAGGCTTGCTGACGGGCATGAATGCGGCAGTGGTCGGGATTCTGCTGGCTGCTCTATACCATCCCATATGGACATCCTCCATCCACAGTCCGCTTGAATTTGTGATCGGCGCGGGGCTGTTCGGGATGCTGATGTTCTGGAAGAGCCCTCCGTGGCTTGTTGTGATTGCCGGTGCATTAGCCGGACAGCTTCTCCTGTAATTCATTGGTTTGGACCTCGGCGCTGTGTGCCGGGGTCTATTTGATTTTTCAGGAGTAAATCACGGCAGATTGGTTAAATATTTAGGGTGTACCTCTCTTCTTGAAGTATATCTTGAAGCAAAGAGTTCTTGCGCTTAATTCGATATAGAAATGAGTGGATAAACCTACATGTTGGATACCGAAGTGAAGGATTGCATTATCATTGGCGGCGGAATTGCAGGTCTGCAGGCGGCTATACAGCTGGGGCGGTATTCTGCCTATGATGTCCTGGTGATCGACCGGGGAACGGGGCGGTCCACCATCTGCAAGAGTTACCGCAATATCCTTGGATGGCCAGATGGGGTCTCTGGTGAAGAGCTCAGGGGGCGGGGGCGCCTGCAGGCGGAATCTGTCGGCGTTACGTTTGCAGCCGATGATATCCGGAAGGCGGAACGGGATGAATCGGAGTATTTTGTGTTAACTGGTAAAGATGGAGTTCATTACAGGGCCAAAACCTTGCTGCTCGCAACAGGCGTGATGGACCGTTTTCCCCAGCTGCCAGGCCTGATGCCCACGCTGGGCACATCCGTCTTTGTATGTCCTGATTGCGATGGTTATGAAATTCAGGATCGCAAGACCGTCGTAATGGGATCAGGTGATCCCGGTGCCAGTATGGCTGTGCTGCTATCGGAGCGAACCCAGGATATCATCTACATCAATCATGAGGGGGAGCCGGCTTCTTCCGAGCATATGTCCCAATTGGCGGAGCTCGGGATTCCGTATATAGAGAAAAAGGTGTCGGAAATTCGTGAGGAAGGCGGCATCCTATCGGCCGTTGTGTTGGAGGATGGGAGCATCGTGCCTGCGGAGCGGGGGTTCCTATCTTTTGGCGGGAATATGATCCATTCCGAATTGGCCGAGCAGTTGGGGGCAGAGCTGGAGCACAACCGTCATGTCAAGACCGATCCAAGGTCCAAAATGACGAGTGTCGAGTCACTTTGGGCCGCGGGTGACCTGGGCGTCCATTCCGAATTAACCACCGTGGCGATGGGGGAAGGCGCAATGGCTGCGATCTGGATTAACAAGACTCTGAAGAAGATGACTAGCGGAGCCGTTACATGAGGATGTTATAGAAATAGATCAGAACAATCCGAAAATCTCGGTACGAACCAGTCGATGCAGTAATATTTAAAAAACCCGCCTGTTCAATTACGGCAAGTAGTGAGAATGGCCGTGGATCAAGGCGGGTTTTGTTGTCTTCTGAGAAAATAAACCGATCCGCGTTTACAGACCGAAGCGGGTGATATGATCTTCGAGGTTATACTTTTGCAGTAATTCGGTTTGCTTGGGACCGATCAGATCAAAATGCGGGTAAGGCAGACGGTAATGGATATATTCCGGATTAAGTCCGTTGGATACACACCAGTCTTCCAGGCGCTGGATGTTCGAGCATCCTACTTTGGTTACGGTATTAAACTCCGGAAACCGTTTGTCGAACCAATAATGGGTCAAAAAAGCGATGTCTCCTTGTGCAACCTTCTGCTTCCATTGCTGCAATTCCTGTCTCGAGATGCCGAATGCCATGTTTGTCTCATCCTTATAAGTGTATTCATGCTTCTCATTATATCAGCATATACTTGACTGCACCTACTTGTTTGTTTTCCTAGGATGACGCTGCTATATACAAGCGTTACATTTTACCGTTGATCGGATGGATATCGAAGAGGGGGATACGATATGATACTGGAATCAGCGATACTTTATATCAAACCGGGGTTGGCAAGCGAGTTTGAAAGTGCCTTTCGGGAAGCTTCCGCCGTTCTGTTAACGAAAAAGGGATATGTAAGCCATGAGCTTAACAAGTGCGTGGAGAACCGGGATGAATATATATTCCTTGTCCGCTGGAGCGGCATTAAGGATCACCTGATCGGCTTCCGCGGGCATCCGGACTATAAGCTGTGGAATGCGTCCCTGGAGCCGTTTTATGCCCGGCCGCCTGAGGTTAAGCATTATATCGATATCCGGATCGATCGTCGCGAGCAGGCTGAAGCGGAGCTGACCAAACTATTGATTCCAGAAAGCAGGACGGATTCGACTTCTTCACAGGAAGAAAGGACGGCAGAATAATCAGATTTTTAAATATCGGATGATCCGTCCATAGGGTGCACTTTCGGAAGCTGTCCTTGGACAGCTTCTTGCCGCATTTGAAAGGACGTGGGAGCCGAATATCCGGCAATCGCTCTTATTTTGCCCCGAGTAACAGGAATTATGGGTTGTGATGACGAACTTTGTTGTAAAGTTAAACTACATAAGGAGTGGTTACAATTACTATAGATTATCATGGCGTTCGCCGTCTTGCCGACGACATTCGAGCAAACGTTTCCAAAGTTATGGTAGGTAAAGAGCAGCTGATTGACAGACTATTTATTGCTATGGTCACTTCTGGTCATGTTCTGTTGGAGGATGTGCCGGGTACAGGCAAGACATTGCTGGCCAAATCCATCTCGAAGTCGATTGATTGCACGTTTAAGAGAGTACAGTTCACGCCGGATTTGCTGCCGTCGGATCTGAGCGGCATCTACTTCTATAATCAACAATCCGCGACGTTTGAATTCCGTCCGGGTCCTCTGTTCACGAATATCCTTCTAGCCGATGAAATCAACCGGGCGACACCTCGTACGCAGTCCAGTTTATTGGAGTGCATGGAGGAACGCCAGATCAGCATTGACGGTGTAACCCATCAGCTGAAAGAGCCGTTTTTGGTGATCGCGACGCAAAATCCGCTGGAACAGCAAGGAACGTTTCCGCTGCCGGAGGCACAGCTGGACCGCTTTCTGTTTAAACTGAATATGGGATACCCTACCTCAGAGGAAAGCGTGAATATTCTGAAGCGATTTAAAGATGATCAACCCTTGGAGTCTCTAATGGCGATTGCAACGTCTGAGCGGATCGTACAAGCCAGACATATCGTCAGCAAAGTACATGTCAGTGATGTGATGTTATCCTATATCGTTGCGCTTTCCGAGCATTCAAGACGGGATGAGGCGGTTGCCTCGGGCGTAAGCCCAAGGGGCTGCCAAGCCTTATTGAAGGCGGTGCAAGTACAAGCCGTCCTGAAGGGCAGGGAGTTTGTTACCCCTGATGATGTGAAGGAATTGGCTGTGCCGACATGGGCGCATCGGCTGAAGCTTCGAGGGACGCTTCACAGCCGCGGCGGTGCGGCCGCGGCGGAAGAAGTGATCGAACGGCTGCTGCAGCAGGTTCCCGTACCGACAGAAGAAGGCATTTCGTCGTAGGGGGCGGATGGCGATGGGAGCCTATTGGATATTGTTAATCGCCGCTGTGGTCATCGTTGTGCAGGGCAAGATTTTCAAACGGACGGCACTCAAAAAGCTGAACTACAGCCGTTCCTTCAAGGTGTCGACCTGCTATGAGGGAGATTCCGTGGAATTGATCGAAATCATTGAGAACCGCAAAGCGCTGCCTGTGCCCTGGTTAAGAGTAGAATCCCAATTCCGCTCGGGGCTGGCATTTGATAATCAATTGAACCTGGATATCAGTGAGGGGCAATTCAATCAGAACCACAAGAGCTTCTTCAGTCTTCTGCCATGGACCAAGATCCTTCGCAGACATCGGATTACCGCTAAGCGCAGAGGTCTGTACAAGCTGGGTACGGTATCGATGACGACGGGGGATCTGGTCGGAATGGAGTCGATTGTCCAGAGCAAGACGTTATCCGGTGGCATTATCGTGTACCCGATGCCGATGGATGTGTCGGACATGGCCCTCCCGGTCCAGACCTGGATGGGCGAAATGCTGGTGCGAAGATGGATCTTGGAGGATCCTTTCCTGATATCAGGCGTACGCGAATATCGGGACGGCGATCCGCTG
The DNA here is from genome assembly GCF_015326965.1 of Paenibacillus sp. JZ16. Taxonomy (NCBI): domain Bacteria; kingdom Bacillati; phylum Bacillota; class Bacilli; order Caryophanales; family Paenibacillaceae; genus Paenibacillus; species Paenibacillus sp. JZ16. The sequence continues at coordinate 1,714,036 of NZ_CP017659.1, read as the reverse complement.
AAGGATATTCAATGGAAAGCGACCGCACGGACGGGCATCTTGCAGGTCCACAGGCGGGATACCACAGCGGACAGCCGACTCTTGATCTATCTGAATATAGAGGATCATGAGCAGATGTGGAGCAAAGCGACGCGGCCCGAGCCGATCGAGTATGGCATCCGACTGGCAGCGGGCATTACAGCTCATTTATTATCGCAGGGCATGGAGATCGGAATGGGAACAAACGGAACGCTTGGCGAGGATTCAACCGATGAAGCATTCGTCCCGGTTGCAGGCGGCATGACACAGCAGCATCTGATATTTGAAATGCTGGCGAGACTGGAGCTGACCCGAAAGGCTTCTTTTCATGATTATCTGGCCTCTGAACTGTCCCGGCATGAAGAGGCTAGAGATATCCTCATTCTAAGCACTTACGTCAGTCCCAGGCTGGAAGAGATGTTTCAGCGTTTTCGGGACCATGGGCACACGATTCAGGTATTTCCTCTCGGTGAAGCGCCGTCTCCTGCGAAGGAGGTGTCTGCATGACCTCTCGAGACACTGGATTTATAAAAACGTTCTTGCAGGGATTCGTGGAATGCGTGCTCTATTTTCCGGTACTCTTTATTCCGGCGTTCTATCTGCTGCCTGAATCGCACCGATGGGTATGGCCTGCCCTAGTATTAGGCGGGTACTTACTTGGCTACACAGGTGCGCGATGGTTCAAGCTGGATCGACAGTTTAAGGCAACCTTATGGGCGTGCCTGGTTTCCATTACGGCAGCCATCGCCTTTGTAGGCGTAGATATCACCCTTGCTTATTTCATCCCCCTTATATTTATTGCCAGTTATCGCGGCAGCCGAATGGAGCAGGCAAGCTGGAATCTGATGTTTCCGGGGACGTATTTCTTAATAGGATTGATTTTGTTCGGGGTCAGCAGTTTTATATTAAGTTTTATGGATTCATTCCAGGGTGGTATATCCTCTCTGACCTGGATGGGGGCAGCGGCGTTAGGATTAACCCTGTTGCTTGTCAATCGGCAGTTGGTGTTGGATGAAACACTGCCAGGCAATGATCAGCCCGTGTTGGAACGTCGGGTTCTGCGTTACAATCGCTGGTTTATCCTCGTATTGCTGCTTCTGGTTGCGGTGGTCGCCTTCTTGCCGCAGCTGCAGCAATGGGTCTCTGATATGGCGAGAGGGATCGCTGCATGGATCTCCGGATGGTTCAGCTCCGGTGCGGAGCAGACTCCGGAACCGCCTTCGTCGTCGGAGCCTCCTCCCGAAATGTCGTTTCTTGATGAAGAAACCAAGCCGCCGAGCCCATGGATGAAAGTATTGGAGCAAGTGCTGATCTATGGCGTGTTCACCGTTATAGGGATCGGGATGATGTATGTTCTGTTCAGGTTTGGCAAAGTCCTGCCTAAACTATATAGAAGATTCTCTGCATGGATGAACAGGATGATGAACAGACAGAACGTTCAGCCCTCGTTAGGTTATGAGGATGAAGTGGAGAATATTGAACATGACCCCGCATCCAAACGACTAAAACGGATGTTGTCCGGTATTCGTATCGGCGGAAAGTTTCGGGCGGGAGAAGGATCGGAGCATTTGAACGAGAAAATTCGCCGAATGTATCGGATGATACTTTCCCGAAGTATCAGGGAAGGCTATAATTGGAAAGCATCGCTAACGCCGCGGGAAACCGAAAGCGATCTTAAGGAATGGAATGGAAGGAAGGATCGTATTCCACAATCCTTGATTGAGCTTTACGAGGAAGCCCGATATGGTACCCGTACCATTACGGAGGAAGAAGTTGAACGGATACAATTGGATAGGAAGCATACATGAGGAGTGAACATCTTGTCGGTACAAAAAGAAAGCAACGCTGTTATTCACTACGGAGATCCCGCGGTCACCGGGGGAGTCTCCGTCTTTGATAAGGAATTTGACAAGCTATTTTATTATGATGGAACGGATCTGGGTTTAACCTACCAACCTGAAGAGTCCACGTTTCGACTGTGGGCACCGACGGCTAGCGAGGCATACGTCCTGCTGTATCCGGATTGGCAGGCAGCAGAAGCCCGGCGTTTCGCGATGACGCGTGATGTGAAGGGAACTTGGCTGCTGAAAGTAGGAGAGAATCTTCAAGGCATGTTCTACACCTACCAGGTCCTTATCGGGGATCAATGGAACGAAGCTGTCGACCCTTATGCTGGCGCCGTAGGCGTCAACGGGGATCGTGCTTACATCTTGGACATGGCCTCGACCGATCCTAAGCACTGGACAGAAGACAAACCGCCGCTTCATAGTCCTCTAGATGCCGTGATCTATGAGCTGCATGTTCGTGATTACACCATTCATCAAGGCAGCGGAGTGAAACATAAAGGCAAGTTTAAAGGTCTGGCGGAGACAGGTACCCGAGGTCCCGGAGGGATTCGTACAGGGCTTGATCATATTGTTGAGCTTGGGGCTACGCATGTAGAGCTGCTCCCGATCTACGATTTTGCGACGGAAAGCGTAGATGAAACCAGGCTTCATGAGCCGCAGTACAATTGGGGATACGACCCGAAGAACTACAATGCTCCCGAGGGCTCGTATTCTACGGATCCGTATGTGCCGGAGGTTCGGATTCGTGAATTGAAGGAGTTGATTCAGACATTCCACGATCAAGGGCTACGGGTCATCATGGATGTGGTGTATAACCATGTATATGACGGGTATCTGATCAATTTCACGAAGCTGGTACCCGGTTATTACCTGCGTTATACGAAGGACGGCAAATTTTCCAACGGATCCGGGTGCGGTAACGATACGGCATCCGAGCGTCCGATGATGCGGAAATTCATTGTGGAATCCGTTCTGCATTGGGTGAAGGAGTACCGGGTTGACGGTTTCCGATTTGACCTGATGGGATTGCTGGATGTGGAGACGATGAATGAAATCCGGACGCGCCTGGACGAGATTGATCCGTCGATCATCACGATCGGCGAAGGCTGGGTCATGAATACCGAGCTGGAAGAGAAGAAGCGAGCGAATCAGCAGCAAGCAGCCGTGATGCCGCGTATCGCTCACTTTAACGACGGATTCCGCGATGCCGTTAAAGGAGATATTTTTCATTTTGAATATAAGGGCTTTGTGAGCGGCGGCAGTGGAATACTTCATAAAGTGAAGCAAGGCATCGTGGGCGGCATTCCGTATTCCAAAGATATTAAGGCGTTTGCTACTGAACCGGATCAGTGCGTAAATTACGTGGAATGTCATGATAACCATACCCTATGGGACAAAATTATGCTGTCGACCAAAGGGGAAAATGATGCGACACGTCGCGATATGCACCGGCTGTCATCGGCCATGATCCTAACCAGTCAAGGAATCCCTTTCCTGCACGCCGGCCAAGAGTATTACCGCTCCAAGAACGGAGTGGAGAACAGTTATAACGCTAGTGATGAAGTGAATCGGCTGGACTGGGGTATGGCATCGGAGCACCAGGATGGAGTGAAATACATTCAACGGCTCGTTCAGCTCCGGAAGAATCATCCGGCATTCAGATTGAGGGATGCCGCGTCGATTCGTAAGCATCTTCGGTTTGAACCATGTCCTGAGCATGCTGTCGCTTTCACGCTTCGTGATCATGCGGGCGGCGATCCAGAGAAACATATCTATGTGCTCTATTATGCCGGACGGAAAGAGTCCTCCCTTGCTTTGCCTGAGCTGGGCGAATGGAAGATTCTGCTTGGCGAAGAGCATATTACGCGTTTAACCCGGGATTCCCTTGTTGTAGAAGGGATCGGTGCGGTTATCTTATCCTGTTAAATCTATACCGGCAGCGAATATTACCAAGAAATGAATAATGCCTGATTCTATGATCATCTGATATGCTGATGGTATCAGATGATAGAATAGAATCGAGGCGTCCCTTTGAAAAAATATTTCCTGTCACTTTGTTTGCTGCTGTCATTTTCATCGCTTTTTGGCCATCTACAGGCATCCGCGGCTCAAGCTCCTAGTCCGACCGGTTTTCACGATATCTCGGCAAGCTTTGCCAAAGACGCGATCCAGCGTCTGGCCAAGAGAGGTATCGTAAGCGGGGATGGCACAGGAGCTTTTTTGCCGCGAAATCCGGTTACCCGGGCTGAATTCATTGCCATGATTGCCAGAATGCTCAAGCTGGATCCTGTTCCAAACGATTTGTCCGCGTTTCGGGATGTTTCCAAATCCGCATGGTATTATGGCTGGGTTCACGCGGGACTTAATTTATCCATTGTTGAGGGGAATGGTTACCGGTTCTACCCGAATGCTTCCATAACAAGGCAAGAGGCTGCCGTGATGGTGATTCGTGCTATGAAAGAAAATGGATACTATAACGGAAATACGACCAACTACTATACGGATTCTGCTTCCATCGCGGAATGGGCTTGGAATGCGGTGGGTAAAGCGACGGATACAGGCTGGCTGCAGGGAAGCAAGGGACAGTTCAGACCCCAGGACGCAATCACCCGGGAAGAGACGGCAATGCTGCTGGACCGGGTCTTGCAGTCAGGAAATGTGCTGACCCAGATTAACCTTCAAACTCCTGCAAATGTTCATATGGGCTGGTTGTATAATGGTACGACCCAGCAATACATCACCTATGCCAAACGGGCCGGCTTGAATGTTCTGGTACCGCGCTGGTACTACATGGAGGCAAACGGCAAGGTGACGGACCATACCGACAAGGAGCTGTTGAATTGGGCTCACAACAACAGTCGGCAGGTGTGGGCTATGGTGGGAAACCGCGGGAATGCGGAAGGAACTCACCAAGTACTGAGCAGCGCTCAGTCCCGGAAGTCTGTCGTTGACCGTATTGCAGCGAATGTATCCCGGTATCGATTGGACGGGATCAATATTGATTTTGAGAACGTCATGCCGCAGGATCGCCAGAATCTGACGGCCTTTATCACGCAATTATCCATAGAGATGAGGCGGCTCGGAGCCAAGCTATCCATCGATGTTTCACCTGATCTGAATACGGATTGGACGGCTGCATTCGATTACGCAGCTCTTGGCACACAAGTGGACTATATGGTACTCATGAGTTATGACCAGCACTGGGGCGGTTCACCCAAAGCGGGCTCCGTTTCCTCGCTCCCTTGGAGCGAATCTGGACTGAGCAAGCTGCTGACCCAAGTTCCGGCGAAGAAGAGCATCATCGCGTATCCGCTGTACACGAGGGATTGGAAGATCGCTTCCTCGGTGTCCTCGCAAGACATTACATTGGCTGAGCAGGGACATCGCATACGCCTGAACAAAGCTTCATTCACATGGAATAAGAGCGTGGCGCAGTATGAAGCAGCTTATAACAGCGGCGGCATTCCGCATCGCATATGGACCGAGGAATCCCGTTCTTTATCGATGAAACATCTCATGGCCGCCAAATATCAGATTGCCGGTTATGCCTACTGGTATCCGGGCGCCGAGACGACGGACGTATGGCAGGCCATTCATAACGCGGAGCGTTATGCATCTTATTCGTTCCGGATCTAAACTTCAGACATGTTGTTGAATTCAAGACCAGCTTCGATGCGTGTGGTTGGTCTTTTTTTACTTGTAAAAGGGCCATTCCGTGATACAATAGTTGAAATTTAGATAGAATATTTTTCCTTTAGGAGTGATCACATGACCGTTCATGCCGAGGAACGTCTGGAGCAGCTGGGTATCAGCCTGCCTAAAGCAGGCTCGCCAGCAGCCAAGTATGCCAACTATGTCATCGTTAACGGGTTAATGTATGTTTCAGGCAAGGGTCCCTCAGGACAGCCGAGAGGGAAGCTCGGAGAGCATTACACAACAGAGCAGGGGTATGAATATGCCCGTCTGACCGGGATTGAAGTTCTGGCCGTATTAAGGGAAGGGCTGGGATCACTTGATAAAGTGAAGCGCGTGGTCAAGGTGCAAGGCTTCGTTAACGCAACAACCGACTATGAGGAGCATCATAAGGTGTTGAATGGATTCTCGGACTTGATGCTTGAGGTGTTCGGGGATCAAGGAATTCACGCCAGATCCGTATTCGGAGCCGTATCCTTACGGGATCAGCTGCCCGTCATTGTAGATTCGATCTTTCAAGTGGAGGAATAGGCATGGGACTCGTATTAAGGGAGCTGCAGGTGCTGGAGGATGAAAGTCTGCTGTTCATGGTCCAGGAAATCGGCCAGGGCGGGAACGGATTCGTTAATGGCTTAAATAGCGGGAGCATGGAAGAGTTCGCTTCCAAGGTGCTGCGCAATTACGAAATGGCGAGAGGCATCGATCTGCCGGAGCAGTATGTTCCCCAGACGATATATTGGTTATACGATAACGACAAGCCCATAGGATATGGTAAGCTGAGACATCGCTTGAATGACAATCTGCAAGAGCTAGGGGGACATATCGGGTATGTCATCCGGCCGTCGGAGCGTAGGAAAGGATATGGCAAGCGGCTGTTGGCGGAATTGGTCAAGAAGGCCAATGAGAAGAACATAAGCCGGGTCCTTCTGACCTGCGATGAATCCAATCTGGCTTCCCGCTGCATCATTGAATCGAATCACGGTGAGTTAAGTTCCATTACGAACGGGACGTGTAAATACTGGATTGAGACGGCTGCTGGGCACAACTAGGCGGAAGAAATGCCAAACAAATCATGTGCTTGGAGAGAGACAAGAAGAAGTTGAGGAGCGCTCCTCAACTTCTTCTTATTTCTTCAACCAGTCGAACATTCGGTTGATCGACGCTGCATGCTGCGGTGGCGGGAAATGATGTCCAAGCCCTTCGTACAGATGCGCTTCCGGCTGGTGCCCCTGTTCTTGAAGCTTGTCCAGCATCCGGTAACTATGCTCCACCAGGACTTGCTCGTCCCGCGTCCCATGGACAAGCAGGACGGGACATCGGATACGGTCTGCATAATGGATCGGCGATCGAAGAAGATACTGCTCAGGTACTTTGGCAGGCGTTCCGCCAATGACGCGTTTCATCATTCTGCGCAGATCTATCCGTTCTTCGTAGGTTTGTGCCAGATCGGAGACGCCGCTCCAGAGAATCATTTTGGATACATGTGGTGACAGAGCGGCTGCCACGGCAGCATTGATCGCACCGCGGGAAAAGCCCAACAGATGAATACGACGGTTATCTATCCAGGAAATGCTCGATAGCCATTCAATTGCGGAGATCACATCCATCGTATCGGCACCGCCGAATTCATCCCTGCCCTCGCTGCCTTCATTTCCGCGATAGGCCGGAGCAAACACGGCATATCCTTGCGCAGCGAATTCTTCAACCCACTTCAACCTTACAGCGCCAACCCGTCCAATGCCGCCGCGGCAATACAGGACCAAAGGAAGCTTAGGCTCAGTCACTGGCTTAGGTGGTTCGTGTGAAACAGGATCCAAGTTTAAGGAGCATGCCAGCGTGCCGGTTATTGTAACGCCGTGAATTGCGTTGAACGCTTTGGACATCTCATGGGCGACCGAACGGGGCAGTTGCGGCGGCAGACCAAGATACCCCTTGATATGCAATCCCTCCGAGACATAGTCAATATGATAGATCATCGCTGTGCTTCCTCCCGTGCCTTATATCATCATGTTGTATCGAATAAGGGCGCTATTATCTGATAGTTGGAATCAAGTAAGTATAGTATGTTCTTTCCGTTGAAATCAAGAATGGGATGTAAGAAATTACAATTTGCCAAATAGCTAAATATCTGATAAATTATTATCTTGGGCATATGAAATGCTCAATATCATGGCGGTCGTGGCGAAGGGGTTAACGCACCGGATTGTGGCTCCGGCATTCGTGGGTTCAAGTCCCATCGATCGCCCTCAAAGTAAGTATACATAAGGAGAAGGAGAGCCGAGAGGCTCTCTTTTTTCGTGGTTATCACCATGCAGATATAGATGTCAGGTCCTTCATAAGATGATATAATAATGTGGAAATCGAGGTGAATGAACATGGCAAAAAAGAAACAAAAGTCCCCCTTGCCGCGAACCGAGGCTGCCGATAAACCCGCAACGTTAAAGGATATGCTGGACCCTCAAGTTCTGGCGAAGTTGAAGGCAACAACCGAATCCTTGAAAGCCAATGAAGCCGAGCGGCTTGAGAAGGAAAGGCAGGAACGGGAAGCTGTTCGCAAGGCAGAACAGAAGCGGCGCGACAATGATTTTGAATATTTACTGGAACATAGCGAAATGGATTGGAAAAAATATAAGTGACAGGCAGCGTTATGCTGTCTGTTTTTTATTTTTGATATCAGACAGTAAACGTCGAAGCGTGAGCCTTCCTGATATCGGAAGATAAACTTCCTTTAAAAACGGTCTGTCTTCTGTGATCGTACACCGGGACCGGGAGATGTTTTCTTGTAACGAGGATCTTTCAACTTACTTGGATCGGTTGTATAATAATGGAACCTGTACCTTGGACATACATATGGAGGAAGATGAAAGGATATGGAGCATAGGCAGACTTTAATGATCGGGATTGGCGGAGGTTCGGGGAGCGGCAAGACAACGCTAAGTCTTAAGCTCAAGGAGAGGTTAAGCGAGTACCGGGTGGCGATCTTCCATATGGATAAATATTATAAGTCCATTAGACCCTTGGCCAAAGCGCCCTTCACCAATCAAATGTTTGAGGATTTTAACCATCCGGATGCCGTCGATATCGAGCGTCTGACCGCGGATTATGATCACGCCGTCCATAATGGCAAATACGACATAATTGTCATTGAAGGATTTCTATTGTATCAATTCGAATCCCTTCGGAACTCGCTTCATTTGAAGCTGTTCGTAGATTGCCCCGCGGATGAAAGAATGCTTCGCAGAAACCGGTGGTTTATAGAAAAGGGGCATAGCGAGGAAAGTGTGCTTCAGGAATATTTGCAGCTTGTAAGATACAGGCACGATGAATATGTTGAGCCTACCCGCTGGCATGCGGATCTGGTGATCAATAGTTCCCTGAAGGGAAATCAAGGCTTCAAGGTTGTGACGGATTGGGTTCTTGCCAGATTAGAGGAGAACAACCCCGCTTAGATAACCGGCGTATTTGTACTCGGTATCCTGAGCATTCTTGCAAGACCTTTCCATATTCATGTGAGGTGTTGATGTCATGCTGAAAGCGGGTTACAATAAGTAAGTTAGCATTAATGCTCGCTAGGAGGCGAAAAGAATGAAAGTGGAAATATGGTCGGATTTTATGTGTCCGTTCTGTTATATTGGTAAACGCCGTTTCGAATCGGCTTTGGAGCAATTCCCTAATAAAGATCAAGTTGAAGTGATTTACCGCAGCTTTGAGCTTGATCCCGGTGCATCGTATCAAGCCGGGGTTTCCATGGACGAGATATTGGCATCCAAATACGGCATGAGTATCGAACAGGCCAAGGCTGCGAACGCCAACGTGACCCAGCAAGCGGCAAGCGTCGGGCTTACGTATCAAATGGATCGCGTCATCCCGGCCAATTCATTTGATGCTCACCGCCTGGTTCATTTTGCATCCGGGCATGGTAAAATGAAAGAAATGACGGAGCGGTTGTTCCGTGCACACTTTACAGACGGCGAGAATCTTGGCGATAAGAATCGATTGGCCGATCTGGCGGCTCAAGTCGGCCTGGACCGCGATTTGGCTGCGGCCGCGCTCGAGAGTGACGATTTCCAGTCCGAAGTAAGGGCAGACGAAGCAGCTGCAGCAAATTTGGGAATTCGGGGAGTGCCGTTCTTCGTGCTGGGAGGCAAATACGCCGTGTCCGGTGCGCAGCCACTGGAAGTGTTCACGGACGCTTTGGATAAGGCTTATCGTGAAGCGAATCCGCTAGTGATGGTGAATGATTCCGACAGCAGCGACGGCATGTGCGCCGACGGATCTTGCGATCTGCCGGGCAGCGCGAAATAAAACATACACAGCAAGTAAGAGCCCGAAGCATCAGTAAGCGATCTTCGGGCTCTATTTATCCAGTTAAGAATGCACTAGTTATAATACATAGGAGGCAATATGCGGCATCTTCCATCTGAGGAACTTATCCAACGAATTCAAGATTCAGAAAACGATTATATGTTGGATCGAATGAAAGCAATCGAAGGTCGGACCGGAAATCCCGAAGGGGTCGAAATGAAACGCTTCGGCCATGCGCTGTGCTTGTACAGCAAGACGATGCCTTGGCTTTCTTTTAACACGGTGAAAGGACTGCGTTCAGAGGATCTGAATAACGTGGACGAAATCATCGACTTTTATCAATCGAGGGAGCGCAAATTCCAGTTCGAAATCGTGCCCGGCTTGGTAAATCAGGAATTCCTGGCTGCGCTTGCCGAACGCGGATTCTATCAATCTGCTTTTCATAATTCCATGTATATGAACCCGCAGGAGCTGAAGGAGGTGCCGGATACCGGAAATGTGATCAGAACAATAGACAAAGATGAATTTGAGGATTATGCTAAAGTTCATTGCCGTGGAACAGGATTGCCTGATCAAGGAATTCCATCTGTAGCCTCGAATAACAGTGTATTGTATTCACGACCGGGATGGAGCTTCTATATGGCTTATATCGAAGATGAGCCGGCCGCTGCTGGCGTCATGTATGTAGATCAAGCGACAGCGTCACTAACATTTGCGGCGACACTCCCGGAGTACCGCAGACAAGGATTGCAGCTGGAGCTGCTTCGCAGAAGAATACAGGAGGCGAAGCTTGCAGGGTGCGATCTTGTTGTCTCGCAATGCGCTTTCTTATCACAGAGCCATCGCAACATGGAATCGGTTGGCATGAAGCTGGGCTATGTTCGGACGACGTGGACCGAACGCTGATCTGAAAGTTAAGAGGAGTAAGGCAGGTGGAGCAGCCATGCAAGAAAACATGGATTTTCTTAACTTGGAATACTTACGTCTGGGCTCCGATAAACAGAAGCAAGCAGCCATGGTTATAGACGAGCTTAGACTATGGGATCATCTGAAACCCTATAACCCGATATTGGTGGGCACGATTCCTATCGGGATTGACATCGAATCAAGCGATCTCGATATCATATGCCATGTGACGGATTTTGCCTGCTTTGAACGAGAGCTCAAGACGCGTTATAGCGAAGATGTTGCGAATTTCACGTGCTCATCCCGTACCGTCAACAACGTGGATCGATCGGTAGCGCGATTTCGGTACAAAGGATGGGAATTCGAGGTTTTTGCACAGCCATTACCTTCAACGAGTCAGAATGGTTACCGTCATATGATTGTCGAATACAAGCTTTTGAAGCGGCTCGGTGAAACTGCAAGACAAGGGATTATCGAGCTGAAGAGGTCGGGTTATAAGACGGAGCCTGCCTTTGCGAAGCTGTTGCGTATCACGGGCGATCCTTATGAGGAGCTGCTCCAGATATATCATTGGCCGGAGGATCGACTTGACGCCTATATTAAATCTTATATGGACAAGGAGAATGGATATGAGTGACAAACAGCAGCTGCTGAATGAGTATTCCGCGTGGATCGGCAAAGTGAGAGGGTTCGCGGTACAGGAAGAGGGATTCTGGAACACCCCGATGGCAGAGGGGAAATGGACCGTACGTGATGTGGTGTGCCATATCATGCGGTGGGATGAGTATTTTTACAATGAAGCCATTTCCAAAATTTCCACAGGGGATGTTTTGACTGTCCGTCATATAGATTATGACACTTTCAATGAAGAGTCGAGGCAATATGCCACGACGTTATCAACGGAAACGCTGGTGGATCAGACGATAAGCGCTAGGGAGAAACTGATCCGGGCGATCGAAGCCTTGCCTGAAACGGCATATGAGTTGCGGTACACGGACGCGGACGGGCACCCTTTTGAGGTGGCGCAATTTATGCGGGATTTCATCTGGCACGACAACCACCATCTGGCTCAGCTGAATCAGGTGCTTCAAGTCGGCTAGTCGGCAATACTTAGCAGAAATGGGTGAAGTCATTGATTGGCTACTTGGACATCATGTCTTACTTTACAGAGAGCAACCTGGAGTGGTTATTGGACCAATTTAGAGCATTAGGCCCGCTGCCGGGCATCCTTCTGACGTTCCTAAAGTCCTTCATTCCACCGATGCCCACGATCGTGATCGTGGGTGTGAATGCGGCGGTGTATGGGCTTTGGGCAGGGTTTCTTTACTCCTGGATCGGTATGGTGGCAGGATGTTTAACGACCTTTCTCATCGTGCGCAAAATATCCGGTACGCCCCTGATCGAACGCTGGGCAAAAAAGCCTAAAGTTCAGCGTGGTATGCGCTGGATTCAGCGCAACGGTTTCAGTTACGTTTTCCTGCTTGGCATACTTCCCGTTGGGCCGTTTGTCGCGGTCAATGTGGCCGCCGGGCTGGCCAGAATGAACCTGATGTCCTATCTGATGGCTGTCACCTTGGGCAAGGGCATTATGGTGTTCTGTGTCTCTTACATCGGTGCCAACCTGTCCGATTTTATTGCGGAACCTTTTAAATTGTTCGGAGTCCTTGCCTTTATCGTACTGTCCTTATGGGTCAGCCGGAAGCTGGATTCATACTTTATAAGAAAACAATCGGTACACGATCAACAAGCAGAGCTTGAGTCCAGTTGAATAGCATGATTGAAAAGGAGCAAGCGTTATGACCAAATTGGCCTCATCCATTCTGGAAATGATTCGAATGATGATCATTATGATGATCTTTGTCATGGTTCTGGGCAACATAGAACATCAAATACTGAAGAGCTGGATACCCTGGAATGGACTATATTGGCTGTTCCTGTTCGCGGGGAATGTATTGTGGTTTCTTGTACTTTACCGGAATCGCCTGCAGTTCAGCGGCTGGTATCGTTCAGCCGCGACCCAGCACAAGCTGTCTAGAAATACGACGAGGATTGTCATGGCGATGGGCATGGTCCTTATCGGTGCGCCCATAATGATCACGTGGTTCATTGAAATAGGTTAATCCATTGGTCATAGGTTAAAACGTTCGGATATAAAGGGGCAGTTTCAAAGGTGTATCGACCTTTGGAACTGCCCTTGTTTGATAATTACAGTCTTTTTCGTTTATACAACGTTACGAGGAGACATGAGAGAAGCAGGAGGACGATTGATACGCCGGCGTACAAGGCTTCCTTGGCACTTCCTTGTTCCTCGGCAGCCCCGTTTGACCCATCGCCCGGCCGGCCCATTCCCCGGCCTCCCTGCATTTGACCGCCAAACTCGCCGCCAAATCCGTTCCCCATCTGCCCCTGAGGGAAATCCTGCATCTGGCTTTGCCCACTCTGGCCGGGAGTCTGAGGCATGGTTGGTTGATTGTCATCGGAAGGGGGCTGCTCCGACGATTGGGTTTGATCTTCAGGGAGCTCCGCTGCATTTGGTGATGGTTCCGTAGTTACGGCTGGAGCAGCATCAACCGTTGTTTTTTCGTTGGAACTGCTTGTGCTCGATCCGACAGACGATACGACGGACAAGGAAGGTTCGTCCCCTTCAAGCGCGGTGTCACGATCTCCCTCAGCTTTGCCGGAGTTAACGTCGGTGCTGCTTCCCGAAGCATCGTCAGAAGAATCAGGAGCAGCACTGTCGTTGTTGGCAGGCCTGTTCCCGCCAGAGATGCCTCCGGCAGGGGCATCGTTAGGGGGAAACGATCCGGCTCCATTCGTCTCGCCGCCAGGTCGCATGCCACGACCACCGCCGGGACCCATACCGCCTCCGCTGCCGCTTCCATCGCCAGCGGAGGGGAGCGTTCCATCCAGCTGTTGCTGGATGGAATCCATTGATTCTTGAACGTATGAGGTGAGCGTCGGGATGGATTGCTCGTACACCTCATAGGAATAGAAAGGTCTTGGGTCTTGCTTTACGTGCTCGGAAATTAAGTCTTGCAATTGCGCAACTCGCTCATTGAATGTTTCCTGCTGCATGTAGCCCTCCAGCATCTCCGAGAGGATGGCGTGATAGCGTTCCTTATATTCGTCAATCGCGAGCAGCTTGGCAATCAGGGGCCTTTCCGCCAAAGCTCCCTGGGTTGGCTCGTCAATGAGGATGCTGGAGCCCCCAAGTCCCCGAATGCCATATTATAATCCCAAGGCAGGACGGAGAAAATGCCGTTGTTCTCATATAAATAATAGTTCTGTTTGTTCGATCCCAGATAACTGTCCATATTGGAGGCAACTACGTTCAAGGCAACGTACTTGAGTACATTATCGACATCCAGCACCTTCTCATAATCGGTGCCGTTATTAAGCTCATCCAGCATGTCGATCAATATATCGTCATTGGATGATTTGGATTTCATGACAAGCCCGGTGTAGGAATCGGGATCATTGCCAAGCCACGTCAGATCGCTGCCTGCCCCGGTCATCTCTGCCTTGTACAACGCGCCGTAGGAATGATCGAAATGACGCTGCAGATAGGAGTCGCCAATCTGTTCAATCGCGAGGTAGAACCCCCATAATTCATCGTTTACGTATACATTGACGTAGGAAAAGCCGGGCGTCGGCAGTCCGACGGAATCCGCCAGCTCGTAGGTCAGAAATTCCCGCATATACGATGCGTCGCTGTAGTTGTTGTTCAGATTGATTTTGCTGATTCCATTCAAGGTCTGATTAAGGTATTCGTCAAAGGATATTTTAAAGCTGTAGCGGTCGGAGTCCGAATTCACCACGCTGCGCAGGCTTAAGTTGCCTTTGGTTCGAATGCCGACATGATCAAATTGCATGCCGTTGTAATTGACGGATGCTTCTTTATATTCTTCAGCGCTGGCGTTGTCCAGCATATCCTGAAAATCAGCTTCGTCAATCGTGATTTTTACATCAACAACCTTATCTTTCGGAAAAACCGTCGAATCCATTTGCTTCTGCTGAGCATCGCTCTCGGTGCTGCTTACCGTCCCGGCAGCCGTGGGTGTCCATTGGCAGCCTGAGATTAGTAGGATTATGGCCATCACGAGGAACAGTTGGACCGTCATTCTTTTTTTATCATCTCTGACCACCGCCTGACTTAGGATACATAGTCGCCACTGTAACTGATCAGAACCGCGTTATGAACACCTGGCAGCTGGGACAGCTTGTTCACGAACTGGCCTTCGGCGTCGCGCAGCCTTACTTCCAGTGTCAGCTCAATGCTGCCTGGGGTCACGGTTTTTTGCTTCAGATTATAACGCTTCACGGCTTGACCCATTTGTTCTTTTATGGCTTGCTCGCTCTGTTCATTCTCGCAATGAATCACGAGCAGATAAGGCGTATCCACCGTTGCTTTTTTAATGAAGAAGAACAGGATCAGACCGACTACGATGGAGCCGATGGCAGCCAGCGTGTAGAACCCGGCCCCGGTTACGATCCCGGCAACCGCGGCCCAGAACAGGAAAATCAGATCGGTTGGGTCCTTGATGGGCGTACGGAAACGGACGATGGAGAGTGCGCCGACCATACCGAGCGAGAGCACGAGATTGGAGTTAATGGCTATGATGACAACGGCCGTGATCATGGTCATCCCGATCAGAGACACGTTAAAGCTTTTGGAATACAGCACGCCGCTGAAGACTCTTTTATAGAGCAGATAAATGAATAACCCGATCACAAAGGCAACGGCCAGCGTAATCAGAATTTTGGCGAAACTGATATCGGATACGAAGTTTTCCATGACGGATTTTTTGACGATATCCGAAAAATTGGTGGTGTTCGTGTTGCTTGAAGTCGATGTGGTGTTCATGAATTATTGATCCTCCCATGTGTTATATTTCAGAAATTTACGGCACATCACGTATTTGGAGGCCGATTGACGGCCAAGTCCTTCCAGCTGCAGTGCAATTTTGATGTAATCCGGGATGTATTCGTCATATTTGACCTCGAGTATAATCAGATTCTCATCGATTGCCCGGATGGGCAGCAGATTCCGATTGAACAGATCCGTGGAGTGCAGGCCGGTTCGAAGCTCCTTGTCAAACGTAATTCGGACATTTCCGTTGGCGCACACATACGGCTCGCGGACATAATCGACAATGACCTTGGGGCGCAGAAGCTTATGCTTCATCTCGTGATACAGCTCCATCATCAATGGCTTGTCCGGCTGATAG
This sequence comes from Paenibacillus sp. JZ16, assembly GCF_015326965.1. NCBI lineage: Bacteria > Bacillati > Bacillota > Bacilli > Caryophanales > Paenibacillaceae > Paenibacillus > Paenibacillus sp. JZ16. The sequence continues at coordinate 1,698,039 of NZ_CP017659.1, read as the reverse complement.
AGGCATTCGTATTGACCGGCCATGATCTGATCGGCCATCGCCCTTGTGAGCGGCTCCTTCAGCTTGGCAATGTAATCCCGGAATTTGATTTTTTTCTCAAAATGAATGGTGTTGTCGGTTACGTTGTAGATACGGATGCGGTATTTCACCCGGTCCCGAACCCCAGCCAGCTTCTCGTATAAGGCTTTGTTGTTGATATCGTCAAAGTACAAGCTTCGAATGTGATATTCCCCGCCGGGGCCTGCATGCTGATCGTAGGTCACCAGATTTTTTAATCGTTGACGGATGATTCGGTACTGGTGAACATTCACAAAAAATTTAAGCTCGTTCCGGTATTTCAATTGGGTTGTCATGATTCCACCTCGTTTCTCTCTATCATTCGTGTGCTTGATTGCTTACGAAATTTATCCTATCAATCGTTCCTGATATCTTTCTTAATTGCGGCTGAATGTAAACTGAATGTTTTCGCTATGTAAAAATCGAAGGATCGAAGCAGGACAAAATTCATGATTCAATGGATCCGAATTGTTCGTGGAGGCTAGCTAAGAGGTCCCGCTGCTGTAACAATTGTGGTAGGATGATACTATATTCGCGAAGAGAATGGACGATGCGTCATGATCTATTATGTGGTAGCGCTTTGGAGCGCGGCGGCTGTGCTGCTGTTCAATCAGCCTCGGAGCGAGGTGAACCGCTGGGCGGCTTTTTTTCTGTGGAGCGCAGGAATCGGCGGCTTGACAGATTTGCTTGTGCCTGCGGGTTTTATCGCGGCACGGTACGAGCCGTGGATTCAATATCTCAACCATACGTTGACACCGTACGGCGTGTTAATATTTTGCATGGTGTATACCCGCAGGCCCGAGAATCATAAGAGAATGCGCGATTTCAAAATAGGCTTGTTTCTGCCGGTGCTCGCGATGCTGGCCCAGGTGCTTTTGACGGAAGCTTACCGAATTCATTATGGCTGGTTATTCGTGTGGACGGTTCCGTATTATGTGGCCGCATGCGCCTTGCTTATTCGCGCGTTGTCGCATGAGATGAATCCGCAAAAACGCAAAGGCATGTGGATCACCACCTGGATTATGGTGCCTACCTTGCTCGGCGTGATGCTGCTGATTAATGTGGGAAATCTGATCTCGCCCGGTTATGATTCATTCCGGTACGTGTCCCTGTTCATTCTGTATTCGCTGGGCGTTGCCGTCATCTGTACCTTTGTGTACGGCGTCCTGGGTGTACGCCTGAAGTTTGAGCGCGATCCGCTGGATCGCACGATGCAGGCGGTCAGCTCGGGGACATCGATGCTGAATCATAGCATTAAGAACGAGATCGGGAAGATTGCGATGAGCGCGGAAAACGTAAAGCGGCTGCTGCCACAAGACAACGGCGTTGCCATCGAACAGCTTGAGGTCATAGCGAATTCATCGGAGCATCTGCTTGCCATGGCGGGACGCATGCAGCAGCAGATGAAGGCGTTTAAGCTGGTGGAACAGCCAGTCCGCATGGATCAGCTGCTTGCTGAACTGCAGCTCCGCGAACAGGATCTGCTGCGCAGGCATGAGGTCGAAATGAACGTAATCTGCAGGCAGCGACCGTGGCTGCTCGCGGATGCCGTCCATTTGAAGGAAACGATCAGCAATCTCATTCGCAACAGCGTGGAGGCGATGCCTGAGGGAGGGCTGATTACGATAACGGTAACGGCTGGCCGCAAAGGGGCGGCGATTACCGTTAAAGATAACGGGACCGGCATTCCAAGCGCGCAGCAGGAGCTCGTGTTTGAACCTTTTTACAGTACCAAGGGCCACAAGAAAGATAACTTCGGGCTTGGTTTGTCGTATGTTTATAACGTGATGAAGAAAAGCGGTGGTTCCGTTAGTCTGGAGAGCCGCGAATCGGTTGGTACGGAGATTTCGTTATATTTTCCGCGCAGTAAAATCATTCGTTTATCCGGGAGGGAAGAAGCTTGAACCGCATACAAATCTTCTTGGTAGAGGATGATCCGGATTGGGTTAAATCGATGACCGTTTTTCTGAATGCGCAGGAAGACATGATCGTTGTCGGCACGGCCGAGTCGCCCGAACAAGCGATGGCGATGGCGCATATCCTCTCCTTTGACATCGTGCTTATGGATATTCAGCTGACTGCAGGTCGACTTGACGGGATATACACGGCCGCCGAAATTCTTGAGCGTAAACCGCAGGCCAAGGTCATCATGCTGACCTCGCTGGGTGACGAGCTGGTGATCATGCAATCCTTTACGGCTGGAGCCGTCAATTATATTGAGAAGCCGAGGTTTAAGGAGCTTCCGGCAGCGATCCGAAGCGCCGTGCTTCATTCGGGATCGATGGAGGTGCTGCTCAAGGAATTTGCCCGCCTCAAGCGCGAAGAGCAGCTTCGCGGCTTAACACCTGCGGAGCGTGAGGTTTTTGATCTGTTGGATGAAGGGTACACCCATTCCCAGATGGAGCAGAAACTGTTCAAAACCGAGAGCACGCTCAAGAACCAGATCAATAAAATATTAAAAAAGCTCGGGGTAAGAAGCAGCAAGGAAGCCGTGGAGAAGGTCCGCCGGAAAGGGATTGTAAAAGAGAACGACAACTAGCACCGGTGCGGATTAAGACTGGATCATATCGAAGGATCGGAAGAGGTACTACGAAACGTAGTACCTCTTCTTGGTATGTTCTACAAAAGTGAGGTCTAACGGCGAGTCCCCGGCGGCTGTAAAATGACTTGTAGATAGAGAGGTGTCCGGCTTAAGAAACTAGAGGACATCCCGAGGGGAGCTAAAGCGCATGAAGAGAAATCCGATCTATGTTGAACTCGATATCCAGTCGGATATGGATAAGCTGTGGACGTTGACGCAAAAGCCTGAGCTGCATCAACAGTGGGATCTGCGATTTTCCGAGATTCATTATGTACCGGAGGCTGATTCGGATATCCAGCGGTTTTTATATAAAACCCGCATTGGGTTTGGACTGGAAGTGACAGGGTCGGGAGCCACGAAAACGGCTGTTCACCCGAAGACGGGGAAACGAATCTCGGTGCTGCGATTCGGCTCGGATCAGCGCAGCTCCCTCATTCGGGAGGGAAGCGGCTATTGGAAGTATCAGGACAAGGGGAGCGGGGGCATACGTTTCTCTACCCAATACGATTACAAAACGCGGTTCGGCCTGGCGGGCGCCTGGTTTGACCGTTTGTTGTTCCGGCCTTTATTCGGCCTGGCGACGGCTTGGAGCTTTGATGTGCTGCGATTGTGGGCAGAGAAGGATATTCCGCCCTTGGCAACGATCCGGAAGGCATTCATCCATGCCTTGAGCGTGATGATGCTGGTCGTTCTATGGTGTTATGAGGGGCTGGTACCGAAGCTGTTGTTCCCGGAAGCCGGGGAGCTTGATCTGTTGAGGCAGTCGGGCTTGGCTGGAGAGCAGGAGGGGTTGGTGTTAACCTTACTCGGCATTGCCGAGATCGGCGTCGGCTTATTGACGCTGCTCTTTCACAAGAGTCGGTTGTGGTACAGGCTGCTGATGAGCTTGCTTGCGATCTTGATGCTTGGAGCATGGATAACAGACCCTCAGTTAATGAAGGCCCCGTTCAATCCGTTAACGCTTAGTGGATCCATGATGGGGTTTTGCTTGATGGCTTCACTGTCCGCTGTAGATTTACCAAGCGCCTACCGCCCGGCACGAAAACCCGTCCCCGGGGATAAATCCCGCAAAGGAGGGGTGAGTCGTGACCTCGATCTATGAACAAGCGCTAGGCTCGCAATTTCAAATGCTCCATCCCAAAATTCGGGAGCGCTTCGGGTTTGACAGCAAGGATCACATCGCTTCGATTGGCGAAGGCGTCATGGAAGAGATCTGGTACGCGCCTTGGGCTGCACTGCCTCTCTATATAGGCACGATGCGGCATATTATGTTTCCGAATCGAGGGAAAGGGATCCCGTTTCGGATTGAGAATTATGCTTATCGTGACGAATGGGGAAGAGAAACGGTGACGTGGTGTCGCAGCTTTGATTTTCCGGGTGTCCAAAGGCGGTTTGATGCCACAATGATCTATAGCGCACAGCGCCGCCGTATCGTGGATTATTTAGGGAATAAACAGCACTTGGCGGTCGATCTCCGGATAGCCGCGGGGGAGAGCGGCGGCATTTGCATTCAATCGGGGGAGCAGAGATTTTATGAGGGGCTTTTGCAGTTTCGATTTCCCCGGTGGTTCACCGGAACAGCCGATGTAAACGAATGGTATGATGACGGGAATCAACGATACCGGATATCCGTTGAGGTGCGCAATCCGATACTGGGGCCTGTCTTCCGGTACAAGGGAAGCTTCCAGGCCCGGACCATTGATGTGGCCGATGGAGCCGTTCCGAAACATGTAAAACCTCTGCGAGTTGAGGCTAGAGAGTAGCGGCGGTATCGGAGGAGGAGAGGCTGCTGCTCTTGCGCTCACGGAACATTCGGTAGTATAGAAACGAAGATACGACATATAGCGTTCCGGTAATGCAAAATGTGATCGCATATCCCCAATAGCTGCCGTAAGTGGTGACGAGCTTGGATTGTACGGGTCCCATGGTGGCCCAGCCCAGCATGAAGGCCGTTTGCGTAACCGAATTGGCGATTCCTCTTCGGTGATCCGGTACACGGTCGATTAGAATCGAGGATTGTATCGGATTGGCGGCATTCATCAGGGCTTGGCGGAACAGGAAGCCGACCGATGCAATGAGAAGTACGTTCGTGAATCCGGTTAACAGCAGGAAGGGCAAGGATAGAACTTGAAAGAGCACCACGGCCTTAACGGCTCCCACCCGATTCACCAGCGTAGGTCCGATCAGCATCGATACAATGGTCATGACTTGTCCAAGTGATATCAGAATGCCGACGGCCGATAAAGATACCGAGAAGCGGTTGGTAAAGTACAAATTCAAATAAGGCACGACAAGTCCCGAGCCCAGGCCGATTAACAATTGGGCAAGCGCGAACTGCCCGATGACTTTGTAATCCCCCAGACCGGAGGCGTTTACTGCTTTTCCTGCCTGAGCCGGTGGATGATCAGGAAGCGGTGCATCCAATGCCTGTATGTCTTCGGCCTTCTGATCGGCTGTGAACAAGAGCGGGATGAATGCCGCCAAGGTAGCCAGTCCGCCTATGAATAGCGCGGTTTTCAAGCTGCCGACCTTGTTCATACCAACGGCCTGCAGGGCATCCGCCAAGAATCCGCCTCCCATGCTGCCGAGCACTTGAGAAGCAAGGACAAGCGAGGCGTGAATGCTAAAGATCCGCATGCGAGCCGATTTCGCCGTGTTTTCCGCTAGAAAGGGGATAGCCAGCACCTGAAAAAAGGATGCGAACAGACCGGTATATACCGCAAGACCAAGCAAGCTGAACTCGCTCTCCAGAAAAGAGCGCGCGATCAGACCCGCACCGCTTAACAATGCCCCCAGGACGAGGATTCGCTTACGGCTGCCGCGGTCTCCGATCAGGCCAATCGGAATGAACATCAATGCCGTTGCCAGGGATTGAATACTGACCACTGTTCCATTCATGGAGTCATTATACCCAAGACCTTGTATGTACAAATTGTAGAGCACGCTAAACATGCCTGTACCGATCTGATACAGCACGTTGGCTAGAAAAAACAGCTTGATGTTGCGCGGCCAAGAACGCATTTCTTTTGCCGACTGTTGGATGAAACTCATGATGATACCCCCTAAATTTTACAGCAGCAACCTCTATTCTAGCAGGTTCCACAGAAGGGAGGAAGAAATATTATATCGAAATGAAGTGTGATTGACATGTTATAGACAAAAATATAAAATGTCTATATAAATTACTAATTGAAAAGTGGTGTTTGCATTGGATCCGAACGAGCGTTTCTGGAATGCTTCTATAGATGAACTTAAGCAAGGCTATATCGACGAAGGTCCCGTATGGGTATGTCTCTTGTGCGGCAAGACGATCGAGAAAGGGATCATCTATCCGGACCAGGATGTGTTATATGAGTCAGAACGATACATGACCATTCATATCCGCCGGGAGCATGGCTCCGTATTTCAGTATTTGTCAGGGCTCGATAAGAAGCTGACTGGATTAACCGAGCATCAGAATCGATTGCTGCAGCTCTTCTATCAAGGCATGAACGATAAAGAGGTGCAACAGGAGCTCGGCATAGGCAGTGCTTCGACGATTCGCAATCACCGGTTTGCCTTGAAGGAGAAGGAAAGACAGTCCAAGGTACTGCTGACTTTAATGGAGCTGCTGAAGGAAAAGGATGACCATGCACCGGCATTCGTGGAGATTCCCAAGCGCGCCAAGATGGTGGATGAGCGCTACAATGTCACCGAAGAAGAGCGGCAAGCGATCCTGGCCAAGGTGTTTCCTGAAGGGACCGATGGTCCGCTGAAGACATTTAAGCTCAAAGAGAAGCAGAAGTACGTCGTGTTGCGAGAAATCGCAGCTCGTTTTCAACCGGACGTCAAATATACGGAGCAAGAAATCAACGATACGATCGGGAGGGACCATCCCGATTATGTGACGATTCGCCGGTATTTGATTGAATATGGTTTTTTGGATCGCAAGGATGATGGAAGCGAGTACTGGTTAACAACGTAAACGCTAAGATTAGGAGGGTTTAACGCGATGAATCGTAGACAGGAACTAAATCAAATGTATAAGGAAATCAAGATCGAAGCAGGCGTGTATCAAATTCGAAACACAAAGAACGGCAAAGTGTTTGTGGCCGGAACGAATAACTTGAAGACCATGAACGGCAAACGATTCGAGCTGCAGATGGGAACGAGCTACAATAAGACGCTTCAGTGGGAATGGAATGAGTATGGCGAGGATGCTTTTGTCTTCGAGATTCTGGAAACCATCGAACCGAAAGAGGATCCGTTCTATGATCTGAAGGGCGCGGTCAGCAAACGGGAGGCATATTGGATTGAACAGCTGGAACCTTTTGGAGAAAAGGGGTATAACGCAGAGCGAAAATAAGGCTTTTCTGTGGCGAACCGATGTGCGGCCATGAAATCACATTCCTTTCGTTTGCAATACGCTGTAAGGGTAAGATATGATGAATTTAGCGGCTTTAATCGCTTCCTTTCCTACTTCTTACTACACGAAAGCGAGACGTGAACACGATAATGAGATCCATAGCATGGGTAACCGACAGCACGAGTACGATCGATCCTGACTTCGCCAAGGAAAATCATATTTATATTGTACCTTTGAGGTTGATACTTGGACAGGAGGAGTACAGGGAAGGAATTGATATTTCGGCTGAGGCCTTTTATGAAAGAATGAAAGATGAACCGAAAGTAAGCAGTTCACAGCCTCCAATCGGTGAATTCATCGAATTATATGAATCCTTGAAAGAGAAGTATGATGATATCATCGCCATTCACTGTTCATCCGAGCTTAGCGGAACCTTGAATTCATCTATGCAGGCGGCAGAGATTGCCGAGGTACCCGTGGTTGGCATCGATTCCCAAGCGGGAGCGTTCCCGGTACGCGAAATGATCATGTCCGGGATTCACTGGCATAGCCAGGGGGATACCGTGCAGGTGATTAAAGAGAAAATTCAGTCCATGGTGCAAAACATGTCATTCTACCTTATTCCGGCAAGCCTGCACCGGCTTCATAGCAGCGGCCGGGTATCCGGCACCCAGCTTCTTCTCAGCAACCTGCTCCGCATTCATCTGCTGCTCCGTTTTGATGAAGGCAAGGTCATTGTGGAAGAGAAGATCCGGACGTTCAAGAAGGCCAAGTCACGAATGCTGGAGCTTATGAAAATGGATTTGCAGAAAATTAAAAAGGTCTGCATCATGCACGCGAACAACGTAGAAGAGGCCGAGGAGATCCAGAAGGAAATCAGCGGAGCCCATCCGGCGTTGAAAACCGAAATTATGACCTTTATTCCCGTTGCGGGCATCCATGCCGGCGAAGGCACCATTGCCATGTCGTGGATTAAATATCATCCTGCATATTCCTAGTTATAGTACAGATCCTGCCTGCAGATACTATCTGCAGGCTTTTGCTTGTGATTCGATTCGATATGACCTTTGATGGTTGTATATGTAGTAGGAGATGATTCCAAGGAAAGGAATGATGTTAATATGAAGGTGATTATCACGCAAGCTGAAGCGATGCAAAAGAATATATGGGATGATATTATGCTGATGTTCGGAAGAACGGATGAGGATGAAGTGTGGGACACAGAGCAGTTTATATTAACAGAGGAGCAGGCCCGTAAGCTCGGCCTGCTTAAATAGGCGAAGAAGGGTCGCTGTTGACGCGGCTCTTTTCTACTTCTAGCGGGCAGCTTCAACTGGTTTGGACTGTATGGAAATCATGTTATGATGGAAGGACTCTGTGGAACAGAGGACGAATATAGTAGTGTGAATTTGAAGGAAGGTGACAATGTTGAGGCGTAAGACAAAATGGATGTGCTTAACGATGCTGGTTGTCATCTTGCTATTGGCTGCGGCAGGTTGTCGGGGCGGAGCCGAACCGGGCAACCCCGGGAACAACGGACAAGGAGCTTCGCCGTCGGAGGAAATACAGGAGCCGCAGACCCCGTCTCAAGCTGATGAAGACGGGACTCCGGGTCCATCTGGCAGCTCGGACAACAATGGCGAGGAAGGGAATCTGCCCGAGAACGGGACTGAGGATGCGGTAACGGAGCTTCTGAATAGCATGACCGTCAAGGAGAAGATCGGTCAGCTGGTGCTGGTTGGAATCGAAGGGACTACGATGGATGATACCACGCGCAGATTGCTGGAGGATTACCATGTAGGCGGTATTATCCTTTTTAAGGATAATATCGAGAACGCCCGGCAGTCGGCAGACCTGCTGAATGAGCTGAAAAAAGCAAATGCTGCGAATCCGGTACCGCTCTGGCTGAGCATTGATGAGGAGGGCGGACGGGTTACCCGTTTTCCTGATGAATACGTGAAGCTGCCGTCAAGCGGTAAAATTGGGAGGAGCGATGATCTTACGCTGACCAAGCAAGTTGGTGGACTTATCGCGCAGAAGGTGTCGGGAGTCGGAATCAATATGGTTTTTGCCCCGGTGCTGGACATTGATAGCAACCCGAACAATCCGGTCATCGGCGATCGATCCTTTGGCACAACGGCAGAAACCGTAAGCACGCAGGGAATCGCCTCGATGAAGGGGATACAGGAGAATGGTGTCGTACCTGTAGTGAAGCATTTCCCTGGGCATGGCGATACTTCGGTCGATTCCCATCTCGGGCTGCCGGTTGTTGACCATGATCTGAAGCGTCTGCATGAATTGGAGCTGGTACCGTTTCAACAAGCGATTGATGAAGGAGCCGATGTGGTTATGGTTGCCCATCTGCTGATGAAGAGCATCGATCCGGATACGCCATCCTCCTATTCGAAACCCGTTATCAACGATTTGTTAAGGGAAGAAATGGGGTTTAAGGGTGTCGTTATAACGGATGATATGACCATGGGGGCGATTTCCGGCAGCACAGACTTAGGAGAGGCTTCCGTGAAGTCCGTCGTCGCAGGGAGCAACATGATTCTGATCGGACATGAATATGCATTGGAAGAAGCCGTCATTCAGGCATTAACCGAGGCTGCCCATAGCGGCGTGATCCCGGAGGAGATGCTGAACGACCGGGTGAGGGCAACGCTTGAAATAAAGCACAAATATCAGCTGAGCGATGAGCCCGTGAAGGCTCCCGATGTGAAATCGTTGAATCAAGAAACGAAAGCGGTACTAGATCAGCTTAAGTAAACGTAGCATATGTAGTGTAAGAAGATGAAGCATATAAAAACCCGATCTCAGCCTGAGATCGGGTGAACAGAACTAGAATATATTAGAAGTTGATATAGTGTGAAAAATATGCTAGAATGAAGGATAAATAACTATTGGCTTAATGTCATAATAACCTAATGCTAGATTAGCATGAAAATATGGGATTGTCAACAGGGGGGCATAGAATGGAGAACCGTCAAAGTGCGGATTTTGCATTGGAACGAGAGGTTACGGAAACAGAGAAAGCGGCTAATTCTCCGACAGAGGATTTTTCGGTTCATGACGATCTCTCACTTCCACCAGGCATCAAGATTAGCGATCCGGTTCGCATGTACCTGAAAGAAATCGGTCGTGTTCCCCTCCTTACAGCCGATGAAGAAGTGGAACTGTCCAAACGAATAGAGGAGGGAGATGAAGAAGCGAAACGCCGTTTGGCTGAAGCGAATCTTCGTCTCGTTGTAAGTATAGCAAGACGCTATGCTGGCCGGGGAATGCAGTTCCTGGATCTGATACAGGAAGGCAACATGGGCCTGATCAAAGCGGTGGAGAAGTTCGACTACTCCAAGGGCTTTAAGTTTAGTACGTATGCCACTTGGTGGATTCGCCAAGCGATTACCCGCTCGATTGCTGACCAAGCAAGAACTATCCGGATTCCGGTGCATATGGTAGAGACGATTAATAAGCTCGTACGTGTCTCCAGGCAGCTCCTTCAGGAGCTGGGACGCGAACCGACACCGGAAGAAATCGGTAAGGAGATGGATATCTCGCCGGAAAAAGTACGTGAGATCCAGAAGGTATCCCAAGAACCTGTGTCTCTGGAAACACCGGTCGGGGAGGAAAGCGACTCCAACCTGGGCGATTTCATTGAGGATCAGGACGCATTGGCGCCGGCAGATGCCGCAGCGTTTGAGCTGCTGAAGGAACAGCTGGAGGAAGTGCTGGATACGCTCACCGAGCGTGAAGAGAATGTGCTCCGACTGCGCTTTGGACTTGAGGATGGACGGACCCGCACCCTGGAGGAAGTAGGCCAGGTATTCGGCGTTACGCGTGAACGCATTCGGCAGATCGAGGCGAAGGCGCTTCGTAAATTGCGTCATCCGAGCCGCAGCAAACGACTCAAGGATTTCCTTGAATAAATTCTGGGGGACAAATAAAGAGATGATGAATGAATCCTTGGTTACGGTCTACGGGCTGTAATCCAGGGATTTTTTGCTATTTCGCCAGGATTCCACTCCAGATTGACACCACCTAAGCAGTTGGATCATAATGATGTAACATCCCCACATTTAGTAAGGAATGTGCCTAATGTGAAGAATAGGGAGTGACATGTCTACGATGACTTTACATACATCTGCTATCGACCGATTGTGCAAGCGCAATGTGGAGCTGTCTGCTTTTTCGACGTATGGGATCGGCGGTTCAGCCAATTATCTGGCCATGCCTGAAACGGCAAATGACCTGGCGGATCTCCTGCAGGACTGCAGGAAACGCGGGATACCATGGTACATCTTTGGAATGGGCTCCAACATTCTGTTTCCGGATGAACCGAAACATGACCTGGTGTTTATATCGCTCAAAAACCTGGTGGAGCTGCGGGTGTCGGCTGATAAATGGTACGTTTCATCCGGCGCGCCGATGTCGTTATTGTCCTTGATGGGGTTAATGGGTGGAACGGATTTGCTTGATTTTACTTTTTTGCTGCCTGGCTGCGTAGGGGCCGGCATCTATATGAACGCTAAATATAATGCTCGTCAAATCTGCGATATTCTGGACACGGTCTATTATATCGATACGACGGATCCGAGCTTAAAGGTACGGTCCATTCCCGTAGCGGACTGTTTATTTGCATACAAGCAATCCATCTTCCAGCAGCATCCGTGGATCATAGTAGGGGCCGATCTTAATATTCCGGTCAGCTCGAAGGAACAGATCAGCATGACATCTGAAGTTCTCACAGAGTGGAAGACTCGCGGCAGCCATCCATCCTCATTGCCATCGTTTTTCTCATTCTTTCTGGGTGAAGTGCACGCGCTGGCAGGAAAGGGAATAGAGACGCCTCAGTCGATGCTTGATATCATCAAGTACCGGACGAGTAAACGCCATTTCGACTACCCGTCCTGCGGTTCCGTATTCAAAAATAATTATGATTATGGAGTAGCCGTCGGCTCGCTCGTGGATCAGCTGAATATGAAGGGAACCGAATATGGCGGCGCGATCATCTCTCCGCATCACGGCAACATGATTCTGAACCAGAAGCATGCGAAGGCAACCGATATCCTCTACTTGATGAATCTGATCTCGGAATCGATTAACAACCATTTTGGATTCGTTCCGGAGCCGGAAATTGTATTGGTATAAACACGGTCTAAAAATAATCTCTGTAAAGGAATTGGAATAAGTAGAATTTAACGATATAATCAGATAGGTGATCATCTGTTTATTGATATAAACGATGAAATTTATGTTGCGAGAGGGGCATTATATATGGCAAAAACATTAATTTTTGGACACAAAAATCCGGATACGGACACAATCTGCTCTGCTATTGCTTATGCTGATTTGAAGAACCAGCTCGGCCTTTCTGCCGAGCCCGTGCGTCTTGGAGACGTTAACGGTGAAACGCAATATGCGCTCGATTACTTTAAGGTCGAAGCTCCTCGTTTCGTTGAGACGGTTGCAAACGAAGCCCAAGACGTTATCCTCGTGGACCATAACGAGCGTCAGCAAAGCGCAAGCGACATTGATCAGGTTCGCGTGATTGAGGTTATCGATCATCACCGCATCGCGAATTTTGAGACAAGCCACCCATTATACTACCGTGCGGAGCCTGTCGGCTGCACAGCTACCATTCTGAACAAGATCTACAAGGAAAAAGGTATCACCGTTCGCAAAGAAATTGCTGGCCTGATGCTGTCCGCCATCATCTCGGACTCCCTGTTGTTCAAATCCCCAACCTGCACAGACGAAGATATCGCAGCAGCTCGCGAGCTGGCTGAGATCGCTGGCGTGGATGCAGACAGCTATGGGCTCAATATGCTCAAGGCAGGCGCCGATCTGAGCGACAAAACCATCGCGCAATTGATCTCCCTGGACGCCAAGGAATTCCAAATGGGCGGAGCCAAAGTGGAAATCGCACAGGTTAACGCGGTGGATACCAATGATGTATTGTCCCGTCAAGCCGAACTCGAAGATGCGATTCAAGCGATTATTGCCGACAAAAACCTGGACCTGTTCGTCTTCGTAGTGACAGATATTCTGAACAACGATTCGATCGCTCTTGCACTCGGTAAAGAGTCCAAGGCCGTTGAGAAAGCCTACAATGTGTCCCTGTCGGAGAACAAGGCTCTTCTTAAAGGCGTGGTTTCCCGCAAATCGCAGATTGTTCCTGTCCTGACCGAAGCATTCAATCAATAATATTTGTGTGAACCTAAACAAGCCTGACCATCGACTGAGGAATCAGCGGGGAAGGCTTGTTTTTTTATTTGGGATGTTTCCCGGTTCGACATAGCGTACGATCCTTCATCGCCCCGTATTTAAGCGCTTCCGAAGATTGAAATATTGTAATGAATTTACATCAAATTGACATCCATTTTACCAAGTGGGTCCTTATAATAAAGTTATGAATGATAAAATACATATACGTTTCAAATATCCAGGAATTGGGTTACTAATATTTAATGCGTGATAAGTCGGGTAGGGTTCACGAGCTGAATCCATTTAATAGAAGATGAAGAGGGAGCGATGAGAAGATGAAGAAGTCGGCTTGGAAATTGGGAGCAATGATGCTGCTGGTACTGATCATGATGACAACCGTTGGCGTAGCCTCAGGCAACAATTATGAGCCGGTTCCGAAAGCTTCGAATCAGGAAGCTGTCTATATTAACGGGCTTGAGATTAGAGACGGCAAGGTCTATCTGCAAGTAGATCCAATTAAATGGTACGAGGGCGAGGAAGCGAATCAGGTATTCCGCGAACGGGAGCAGGACCCTGAGATGACGGAAGCACCGGATGGTTATTATATCGTAAATGATACGGAAGAACAGATTGAACTTCCTGTGGCTGATGATGCCGAAGTGCTGCTTCAGTTGTACGATCATACCGGACGGTATGAGGATGCTCAGATTTCCTGGAACCAGATGGTGAGCCTGGACAAATTCACGAATATCTACGAAAAGGATGATATCGTAGACATGAAATGGTTTCCATTTCATATCACCGTCGAAGATGGCGTCGTAGTGAAGATGATCCAGCAATACGTGCCTTAAATGGATGTTAAATAGAATAAACGGACGATAAAGAGCCGCTTCATGGGTTATTCCTAACCGATGGAGCGGCTCTTGTGTTAAGAGATAAGAAAGTATAAACATCCGAGGCTTAGCATCCTTATCTCGCAAGATAAACTTCCGCTAAATGCGGTCTGTCTGCTGGGAAAGTACGTCGATAGACGTTTTTCTTATTCAATGACTAAAGGTTATGCGTTAAGCGGGTACATTACCGGCTATGTTTCATCGGTTTGAGTTTACCATTCACCACATCGCTCACGAACGGAGCAATTCTGGATTTGCGCTCCTCGTATTCTTCCTTCGTCAGTTTGCCTTCGGTCAACTTCTGATCCAGGCGCTTCGTGAGTGCCTGGACTTGTTGATCAATGACGGACTGGACGGGCACGTCTTGCTCCTTCGCGATCTGTGCCAGCGATTTTCCAGATTGGAGCGACTGCTTGAGTGCTTCCGGCGTCGTCTTCAGAAGTTTGGCCAGCTCGTCGCTATCCGAGATCAACCGGCCATGGCGCTGATGCATCCGCTGCTTCTGCCACCCGCCTTTGGCGTCAAGCAGCTTGTCCGCGGCAGCGGAGTAATCGATGGATTTGCCCAGCTGCTTCGGATGCGAGGAGATTTTATCCTTCAACAGCTCAACGATCTTGGCTTTTACGGCCTCTCTGGATACACCTTGTTCCTTGGCTATTTCCGCGAGTGTCGAGGTTTTGAGTTTATCTCGAAGAACTTGCGGTTCCAGCTTCAGAAATTCGGAGATGGCCTTGAACATATGACCGGGTTTATGTTGCCCGCGTTCGTCTTGGGAAGAAGGAACAGCCGGTGATTCTGTTTGCTGTCCGACCGGTTCCGCCGAGACCGAGACGGGAAGATAAGCGAGGCCCATGACTACAGCGATGGCGACAAGCACCAGCCGCTTCATTGACTTCAAGTGTGTTGTCATTGTTGTTTACCGCCTTTCTTGATGTTGGTCTTACAGTCCATCATTCTTTCCCGCTAAACTGAATTCATCCTTAAAATAACCTTAAAATAGGATGAAAATACATAAATTTCATATCAGACGGTGAAAATTGACCATTCTATGAAACTATCGACTCTTCTCTGCTAATATGGTATCATGGAGTCTTGATAACGTACTAAAGCGAAAAAGCAGTCTTTGCATCTGATGCGAATTCCTTTGCATCCAGAATATAGCTGCGTTTAATGTCTACGAGGGGGATTTTTTGGTGAAAAAGATAGCATCAGTATTAGCAGGCTTCATGCTGTTATTAACCGTAGTCGGCTGTTCAAGCTCCGCAAGCGGCGGCAATGAGCTGGTTGTCGGGATCGACGACAAGTTTGCGCCCATGGGCTTTCGCGACGAGAGCAATGAAATTGTCGGCTTTGATATCGATTATGCCCGTGCAGCCGCTGAGAAGATGGGCAAGGAAGTCAAGTTCCAGCCGATTGACTGGAAATCGAAGGAGTCCGAACTTAGCAGCGGCCGCATTGACTTGATATGGAACGGCTATACCATCACCGATGAGCGCAAGGAGAAAGTGTTGTTCACCAAGCCTTATCTGGAGAACAGTCAGGTCGTCGCCGTGCTGGCTGATTCGGATATAACTTCGATCAGCGATTTGGCAGGCAAAGAGATCGGTTTGCAGTCGCTGTCCTCGGCAGCTGACGCGTTAAGCGCCAACGAGATTCACACGCAAGTGAAGAAGATCAACGAATTCCCTGACAATATGCTGGCTCTGAGCGATTTGAAGAATGGACGCGTAGAGGCTGTGGTCATAGACGAAGTGGTGATGAAATACTTCATGTCCAAGGAAGAGGGAATATACAAGATTCTCGAGGAATCTCTGGCACCGGAGCAGTACGGGATCGGGGTTAAAAAAGGCAACGAGGAGCTGCTTCAAAGCCTGCAAAAAGCACTGGACGAAATGAATGCCGATGGTACGGCAGCCAAGATTTCCGAGAAATGGTTTGGCGAAAACAAAGTGTTGAAGTAAGACGTTCCACAAGGATGGTTATTCATCCTTCCATAGGTATTCCAAAAAACCGGACTTTGACCAAAGGCTCCGGTTTTGTGTTCCTTCCATGGGTCTACGATATTTTTGAAGAACTTCAAGCATCTCAAGAAGTTTTTCCATTAGGAGTTAAGCGTATATGAGTATGGATTACATTGTTCAAATCGGCAAACCGATGCTGGAGGGCGCACAGACAACGATACTGTTGTTTTTAATTGCTATCCTGGTTTCCATCCCGCTCGGGTTTGTGTTCACGTTAATGGTTCGAAGCGCAATCAAGCCGCTGGCTTGGTTGGCCAATGCCTATATTTATGTGTTTCGTGGTACCCCGCTGCTGCTGCAGCTGTTGTTCTTTTGTTTTGGGCTGCCAGTGCTGCCCGTGATCGGAGAGTATCTCGTTCTGGACCGTTTTGTAGCCGCATGTTTGGCATTTGTGCTAAACTATGCTGCTTATTTTGCGGAGATCTTTCGGGGAGGCCTCTTGGCGATTGACAAGGGTCAATATGAAGCGTCCAAGGTGCTGGGCCTGAACCGCTGGCAAACGACCACGAAAGTGATTCTGCCCCAAATGTTTCGCGTAGCCCTGCCGGCGGTATCCAATGAATCCATTACACTGGTAAAAGATACGGCGCTGCTGTATGCCGTAGCGGTTCCGGAGTTACTGCACTTCGCCTATACGGCGGTCAATCGCGATGTTACGATTATGCCGTTTTTCATTGCAGGCGTCATATACCTGCTAATGACGCTCGTGTTAACCATGTTGTTTAAGTTTCTGGAACGCCGATTTAAATATGAATAGAAGGACTGTCGTGTAATGGCAATTATCGAAGTAACCCATGTGAAAAAATCCTTCGGCCAGCTGGACGTGCTGAAGGACGTCAGCTTTGAGATTCAGAAGAATGAAGTGATTGCCGTCATCGGACCTTCCGGATCGGGGAAGAGCACCATGCTCCGGAGCCTGGTGCATCTGGAGGAGATTAATGGCGGATCGATCAAGCTGCAGGATCAATATCTCGTGAAGGATGGCGTATATGCCAGCCCGCCGGGGATCAAAGCGATCACATCCCGGATGGGCATGGTATTCCAGCATTTTAACCTGTTTCCTCATCTCACGGTACAGGAGAATCTGGGACTGGCACCTAAACATGTGAAGAAACAATCAAAGGAAGAGGTTAGGGTAAACAGCGCCGCTCTGCTGAAGAAGGTCGGTTTATCTGATAAAGCAGACGTATACCCCGGGAATCTGTCGGGCGGACAGAAACAGCGTGTGGCCATTGCGAGAGCACTGATGATGAATCCGGACATCATGCTGTTTGACGAACCGACATCGGCGCTGGACCCCGAGCTGACCGGCGAGGTGCTGGCGGTTATCAAGCAGCTGGCCGAGGAGCATATGACGATGGTGATCGTCACGCATGAGATGAGTTTTGCCAAAGAAGTGGCGGACCGAATGATCTTCATGGATAACGGACAGGTCGTCGAATCCGGCACGCCGGATCAAATATTTAACCAACCGAAGGCAGAGCGCACCCGGGAATTTTTAATCCGGGCGACGCGTTGAAGAGAGACTGGCCCAGAGCCCGATCGGAAGATCGGTTTGGGCCGGTCTTTTTTTGGTGAAAAATAAGGCTATTTCGTGAAAGCGTTTAAATTACGGGTTGACGGAATCCGGTTTGGTCGATATCATTGTTTTAAAGAATGTTAAACTGTTTCATATAAACATCTATAAAACAACGGTGAGGAGCGGAATAAGTCATGAGTCATGTTATTACCATTCATTCGGATTTATCCAAAGGCAAGATCAACCGCAATATTTATGGTCATTTTTCCGAACATCTGGGTCGCTGCATTTATGAGGGCATATGGGTGGGTGAGGATTCACCGATTCCGAATACGGAGGGGATCCGCAATGATGTACTGGAGGCGCTGAAACAGCTTAACATACCGGTGCTGCGCTGGCCAGGCGGTTGTTTTGCCGACGAGTACCACTGGAAGGACGGCGTCGGTCCACGAGAGAATCGGAAGCAAATGGTCAATACGCACTGGGGCGGCGTTGTGGAGAACAACCATTTTGGCACCCACGAATTCCTCCGTCTTTGCGAGCTTCTGGGTTGTGAACCATACATATCGGGCAATGTCGGCAGCGGCACCGTGCAGGAAATGTCGGAATGGGTTGAATACATGACCTTTGATGGCGTGTCGCCGATGGCCGCATGGCGCCAGGAGAATGGCCGCGAGAAGCCATGGAATGTTAAATATTTTGGCGTCGGGAACGAGAACTGGGGCTGCGGCGGCAATATGCGGCCGGAGTATTATGCGGATCTGTACAGACGCTATCAGACTTATGTTCGCAACTATGGCGATAACAAGATCTACAAGATTGCCTGCGGCCCGAACGTGGATGATTACCGCTGGATGGAAACCGTGATGAGAGAAGCGCATCCGTTCATGGATGCCATCAGTCTTCACTATTACACGATTCCTGGCGAATTCTGGACAGGCAAAGGCGCTGCTACCGGATTCAGCGAACAGGAATGGTTCACCACGATGAAGAAGGCGCTTCATATGGATGAATTGATTACGAGACATTCGGCAATCATGGACCAGTATGATCCTAACAAGCGGATCGGCCTCATTGTAGACGAGTGGGGAACCTGGTTTGACGTAGAGCCTGGCACCAATCCGGGCTTCCTGTATCAGCAGAATACGATCCGTGATGCTCTGGTGGCGGGTTTAACGCTGAATATCTTCCACGAGCATAATGATCGGGTGGTCATGGCGAACATTGCGCAGATTGTCAATGTGCTGCAGTCCGTCATTTTAACCGAAGGCGAGAAGATGATTCTTACTCCGACTTATCATGTGTTTGATATGTATAAAGTGCATCAGGATGCAGAGCGTTTGGCTACCAACTACAGCGGCGCTGATTATGAGATGGACGGCGAGAAGATTCCGCAAGTATCCGTAACGGCCTCGAAGGATCAAGCCGGCAAAATCCATGTGAGTCTGTGTAATGTGAGTCATGCGGAGCAAAGTGACGTGACGATTCAGCTTCGGGGATTAAGCGGAGCGGTGTCCAAGATCGTAGGCCGGCAGCTAGCCTCCGATTCGCTGGACGCTCACAACACCTTTGAATCGCCGGAGACTCTGAAGCCGGCTGCATTCCATGCTTTTGAACAGGAAGGCGACGTTCTGCGTGCCAAGCTGGCACCGATGTCCGTTACCGTTCTCGAGATCACGGCAGGATAAACGAAGAGGATGGCGGATAATCGGTGTAAAGGTTGTCATGACGATTACCGGGTTAACGAGGAACAAATTACGCGCGTCCTATCATCTCCAATGTTTACGTCTGACCGTTGCGTGCCGGATGGTGAGTATGATGCCCGTCTGCGTGCGTGCTTCTCTTGTCCAAAGCTGCAAGGGAACACGACATGCACGCTGTGCGGCTGCATCGTACAGATCACCGCGAAGCTTAAAGACAAGCGATGTCCTTATCCGGGGCAGGACCGTTGGTCGGTTGCCCATAGCGCTTCATAGCCGAGTTATAGTAAGTCTGCTCTCATGGATGGATCATGGGAGCAGGCTTTTTTTAGTATGGGGGAACTTCCGTTATCTTTACAGAAACTTTCAACCTATGTTATGACTATTAGAAAAAAGATCAGCAGAACAGGGTGTGGACATGAAACGAGGAGGCTTTCTATACTACTGGACCGCGCATTCAAGCATTTCGCTTGCAGGCGTTGTCTACATCATGGTATTGACTACCTTTATGTATCAAGAATCCGGATCGGCCTTTATTGCCGCGTTATTCCCGCTGTTTAACGCAGTCGCACGGTTAGTCGCCGGCCTTACGGCTCCGCTTGTGATGGAGAAATTCGGCTTCTCCAAGCTTCTGGTGAGGCTTCAAGTCATGAAAGCCCTGTTGTTAACCGCATTGGTTATCGCATTTCCCTACATATCAACTCAGGTTTCCGTGCTGTGTATGTTTATCTTGTTCATTGCTTTTACCGAAGGATGGGGAAACCCGCTCATTCAGTCCATGGTTCCGAGAGTAGTTGCACCTGACCGGCTGGTTAAGGCTAACAGCTCTCTGTCCGTGACTAGTCAATCCTTGCAGATTGCAGGATATACCTTCACGGGCTTTCTCGTTGTACGGTTTGGACATATGCCGACGTTAATCATGAGCTGCGTACTCATCTGGGTATCCGTGTTGTGCCTTTGGATCGCAGCACGCTCTATGAAGGAGAAGGAACCGGCTGCGGCGGGAGGAGCGAAAACAGGCTGGGAAGTGATTCGTGAAGGCTGGTTCTACCTGTGGAGAAATCCGACATTAAGAATCGTGACGATGATGGATATGATTGAAGGGATCGCGGGAACCATCTGGGTGGGAGCGATCACGCTGGTGTATGTCAAGGAAGTGCTGCATCAAGGCGAAGCTTGGTGGGGATTCATTAATGCAAGTTATTATATAGGCGCCATTGCGGGTGGGCTGCTGATGCTGCTCCTGTCTTCCTTTATCCAGAAAAATCTGATTCCATGCATGGCCGTAGGATCAGCGGTGTTCAGTTTGCTTACCCTGTGGTATGGCCTAAACAGTATCCCGATCATGGCATTAATCCTATGTATTGCAATGGGACCGGCCTATCAGCTGCGGGATGTGGCGCAGCAAACCGCGCTCCAATCCAGCGTGGATCAAGAGCTGCTGCCGAAAATCTACGCTTCGCGTGATATCTTGCTGTCCACGGTAACGAGTTTATCGATTGCGGTCATGGGTCTGATTGCGGATACACTCGGCATTCGCATGGTGTACATTGCAGGCTCCATCTGTATTGCGATATCCGCAGGGTTATCGTTCGCGCTTCTGAGACTGCAGAGGAAATCGGCTATAGCGGCCGAAAAGGGCGGTAGCAGCTTTTCATAACATGTAAAAAAAGAGCCGTACCACTGGATCAGGATCTTGGGAGACTGATCGTCAGGTGCGGCTCTCTTTCTATGTTCTAAGATATCAGAAAGTATAAACTTCGGAGGATGTGCTGCCTGATATCGCAAGAAAAACTACCGTTAAACGCGGTCTGTCTTCTTCGAGAGTACGTCGATGGACGTTTTTCTTACATAAGGTCGTCGCTTAGGCTTTGTTTTTCTTGCCAAACAACGAATCGACCGAGAGCAGGCTGCTGCCGCTAAGGGCAAGATGAACGGCCATGGCCAGCAAGGCAATATCCAATTCATAGCCACCCAGGAAGCCCATGCCGAGCTTGGCCTGAAAAATAGCTACGACAAGCACAACGCCAAGAACAAGGGAGGCAATTCTCGTTCCCAAACCGATAATCAATGCAATACCACCCACAATTTCGATAATGGCCACAACGGTCGCCATGAATGCGGGGATTCCCAAACTGGCGAAAAAGCCCTCGATGTTGCCGATGCCGCTCTGGAATTTATCCAAACCGTGAGCCAAAAAGATAACGCCCAGAATAACCCGAATAATGAAAGTACCCATAGAAGAATAGCTACGCATGAATGGTAACAGCTCCTTATTTTTAAGTGGTTATCAACTAACTTTTGTATAGCTGAAACTATAGATTGTATCATACTCAATTATGCTATTGATTGTCAAGTAACTTACTAAAAATAATCAAGTTTCACGACTTAGTGTCTGGGACGGTATTCTGTCGGCGACTGCCCGGTCCAGCGGCGGAATTGCCTTGAAAAATGGCTGGCTGAGCGAAAGCCGAGTTTGTCGGCAATCGCCGTCATTGGCAGATGGGTCGTGACCAGCAGCTCTTTGGCCAGGGTGAGCTTTTGTCGGCTGATATATTGTCTTGGCGATATTCCGTAAACTTGGCGAAACAACTTGCTGCATTGGCTGCGGCTTAAATTCAGCTCTTTGGATACGGCTGTGACAGAGATCTCTTCTGTAAGCCCTGATGACAGCTTCTCTTCAATGGCATGCGCCGCATCGGCTGCAAGCAAGGAAGACGGCTTGTGGGAGCCTGATACTGCCTGTGTCGACGAAGACAGCTTGACTTCATCCTGCACCTTCAGGAGGGAGAGCACATCGTGGATGATGAGTAATGTATAGGATTGGAGCAGAAGTCTGTCTTCAAAAGTGAGATTGTATTCAGCCCTCGGGTTCTCCGGTTGAAGCGAATGGGCTGCCGGCTGACTGCGTCGAACGATTCCCTCCAGCTCTTGAACGTATGCCTTCAGATTGCTGTGCTCGCTTTCCTGTTGGCGAATGTGACGGTAAGGGGCAGCGGATAATGAGCTTCGAATTTCCTGATCATCGAGATCAAAATGAACATTAAAGTATCCATATGGCCCGTTGGCCAGATTCGTGGTTTGATGGGGGACTCCGGATTTGATCAGAAGCCATTCTCCTTGCCGCAGCGTAAAAGACTCCCGATGAATTTCCTGGAGAACCTCGCCTTCCAGACAGTACAGCAGCTCAAACAGGTGATGATGATGCCTCGGATAACTCCAGCCGGGCGGCTGGGAATCGAAATGGCATCCCGTTACTTGAAGCGTGTGAATCATATTGGGAAAGCGAAAAGCGATATCCATAATGGCCATGCTCCTTTAGCTTCGAAAATTCCAGTGATTATGCCATATATTGTATCATAATAGGTTCTTCTCGATTCTGAATATTCGGCACAAAAGGTATAAAGAATGCTCCATTTGGAGATTGAGCAGCACGAGCTTTTGATAGATGATGACAATAGCAAGCAAAATGATACGAGCAGGGAGGAAACAGAAAATGAAAGCTCAATTGAAAGCGGTTAATCAACAGTTCGTGCTCGGCGATGAGCCGATCCAGATTTTGTCGGGTGCCGTACATTATTTTCGGATCGTGCCGGAGTATTGGGAAGACAGACTAATGAAGCTGCAAAGCTGTGGATTAAACACCGTGGAAACCTATATTCCCTGGAATTTGCATGAACCCATGGAAGGACAATTTACTTTTGAAGGCATCACCGACTTGGTGAGATTCGTCCAAATCGCCGGTGATCTCGGGCTGCATGTGATCCTTCGGCCAAGCCCTTACATATGCGCAGAATGGGAATTTGGCGGGCTGCCGTCCTGGCTGCTGAAGTATCCTGATATCCATCTGCGATGCATGGATCCGTTGTATCTGGAGAAGGTTGACCATTATTATGATGAACTGATTCCGCGGCTGGTTCCGTTATTAACCTCCAATGGAGGCCCGGTGATTGCAATGCAAATCGAGAACGAGTACGGGAGCTACGGAAATGATACGGCATATCTGGAGTATTTGAAGGATGGCTTGATCAAGCGGGGCGTAGATGTATTGCTGTTCACTTCGGATGGTCCCACCGACGGAATGCTGCAAGGGGGAACCGTTCCAGGCGTGCTTGCCACCGTCAACTTTGGTTCGAGAACGGAAGAGGCTTTTGCCAAACTGCGGGAATATCGGGCGGAAGACCCTCTCATGTGCATGGAATACTGGAACGGATGGTTTGATCATTGGCTGAAACCGCATCATACCCGGGACGCGGAAGATGCCGCTGCGGTGTTCAAAGAGATGCTGGACTTGCATGCATCCGTGAATTTCTACATGTTTCATGGGGGAACCAATTTCGGATTTTATAACGGGGCGAATTTTCACGAGAAGTATGAGCCGACGATCACCAGCTATGATTATGATGCCCCACTCTCGGAGTGCGGGGATGTAACAGCCAAGTACGAGGTTATTCGCAGCATGATTGCGAAGCATCAGGGAAAAGAGCTCTCTGATTTTCCAAGTTTGCCTCAGCCCGTCAAGAAAAAAAGCTATGGCTCGGTTCGCATGACGCATTATGCCGACTTGCTGGAGCATCTGCCGACGCTATCCGAGGCGGTGAAACGCACAACACCTGTACCGATGGAACTGCTGGGTCAAAGCTATGGCTTCATCGTTTATGCAACGGATATTACCGGACCTCGCCAGGGAGAATCGTTGCATCTGCAAGAGGTGCATGACCGGGCACAGGTATTCCTGGACGGTAAGTATCAGGGGACGGTTGAACGCTGGAATCCCCAAGCCCTCCAGTTCGATGTTCCGGCAGCCGGCGCCAAGCTGGAGATCGTTGTCGAGAATATGGGGCGTATCAATTACGGCCCGAAGCTGAAGGACTATAAAGGAATTACTGAGGGAGTCCGGATGAACAACCAGTTCCTGTATGACTGGAGCATCTATCCTGTGCCGCTTGAGAATCCGAATGCGGCGCCGTTTCAACCGCTTACGGGTCCGTTTGAACAGCAGGACCGCCCTACCTTTTATCGAGGTGAATTCTCGGTGGATGACATTGGAGATACGTTTATCCGCTTGGACGGATGGGGAAAAGGGGTTGTATGGGTCAATGGCTTCAACCTGGGGCGTTACTGGGAACAAGGACCGCAAGCAGCGCTTTACCTGCCTGGACCCCTGCTGAAGCAGGGCCGCAATGAAATTTTGGTGTTTGAGCTGCACCATACCGAAACAGCAAGCATCGAACTTGTTGATCAACCCGACTTGGGTTAATTAGGGTGTGGTTAGGCAAACGATCATCATCAATAAAAGGGAGCCCTCTTGTACTTATAAGAGGGCTCCCTTAGTGTTCAAGGAATCATAGAATTAGACCAATTGCTTCCGGACTTTTAAATAACGGTACAGAAGGATGCCAAAAAGCGAGCATAGGATGGCACACAATCCGATGAAGCCATAGCCCGCCTGAAGCCCGCGCAGCAGCCCGAGCTCTGTTCCGCTGCCGTACATTTGCTTGAAGCCGTTTGTGATCGCCCCGATCGCGTAATTGCCGATAACGCTGCCGATTCCCATCATGGTGACGATGAACGTAATCGCGGTGTCGCTCTCTTTCGGATATCTTTTGGCAATGAGCGCCATGACCGTCGGATAAATCGGAGCAATTCCAATGCCTGCTGCCGCGAACAGGAACGCATAGGATTCTCCGCCAAAGATTGCAATAAACGTGCATACTCCGGTCAACGCGGACAGGATGATGATGGACAGCGTGAAGCCGATCCGGTCCGTTATCGGGCCGAGCAGCAGGCGTGCTGCCGAGAAGCAGAGGAAGAAGGCGGACAGCATCCCGGCAGCAGCCGTAGGTTCCCATTTGTACGATTTTTCAAGAAAGTTTACGAGCCAACCGCCAACTGCCATCTCCGATACGACACCGAAGGATAGAATCATGACGACCAGCCACAGTGCAGGATCTTTAACTAACAACTTAAGCGGGGTTCGTTCCGTTTCGGATAGATCGTCCCCGGGAAACTTGCTCATGAGTGCCGGGATCATTGGCAGCACGGATAACATCAGCATGGCCAGATACATGCCCCGCCAGTCCAGCGTGTAGTTAAACACGGTTACGGTCATAAGTCCGGATGCAATCATCGGTGCCACGGTTGAGCTGATTCCGTAGAAGAAATGGGACAGGTTCATCATCGTGCCTGTGTTTCGCACAAAGATCCGGGCAGCTAATATGGCAAGACCGATCTCCAGCATACCGTTTCCAATGTACATAAAGAAATAGGATGCGGTAAACATCGGGTAGCTGTGCGACAGGAAGATCAACACACCAGAGATAGCCATCGAACCGAAGGCGGCCATACTGACCCACTTGATCCCGATCTTCCGCGTTAACAACGCAGTGAATGAACAGGCAATCAAGTACCCGAGCGCGTTCAGGGATAGCAAGGTGCCGATCTGCATTTCATTTAGGTGGAAATCGAATTGAATCCTTGGAATGGCGGGTCCCTTAATGTTTTCCGATATTCCAAATATGATAAAGCCCAGAAAGATGGTTGCCAGATGAAGGGTGTAGTCTTTGCTGAATTTAGGTTTTGCTTTCGTTTGAAGGTCTGTATTCACGGTTATTCCCCAATCGTCATCGTTGAATTTTACATTGCACTTGTATCGGATATCATCATATCCAGAGCAAGCCGCTGCAGGCCGGCTATATAGTCATGCTCCCACTCGCGAAGCAGCATTTCGGGCAGATGACGCTCCGGTACGTAGGCGGAAGCCCGGTCTTTAATGCAGAGCAGGGTGGAGGGCAGGAGGTTATGCTCACACCACAGAATGGCATCCGGATTGAGAATCGCGGTGAAGGCGGCGCTTAATCGGCTTAACGCATCGATTTGCTCCTCATCCGGCTCGATGAGACTGCTCATGACGGCACTTTTACGCTCCAATACATCTTGAAAATTGTTGTCTTTGCTCATCGGTACATAACCGATCTCACCCGTAAAGAACGACTTGCCCCGAACGACGTTTCCATTGATCAACAGCCCCGCCCCCGGTCCGTTGTGTCCGAAATACACGTATACAAGAGAAGCCTCCTCCGTACGGCTCAGATTCTGATAGCCAAGCACGGCCGCATTCATGTCATTCTCCACGATGATAGGAATGGAGAACAGGTTCTCCAGGTAAGATTTGAGGTCGTAATCCTGGAATGTCCCGTACAACGGCACGTGAAAAACGACGCCATCACGAACCGCAGCCGGCATGCCGACCGCAATCGAGCGGATTTTCGGATAACGGTGGATCCAGCTTCTTAGCTGGGAAGCCAGCGCTTCCGGTCCAAGCTGGAGTATGCCGTCTTCAGTTTGTCGTTCGACCAGATCGCCGTTCCAGTTAAAAATGGTGTATACGCTCCGCTCCTTCTCATAATAAACGGCGAGACCCAGCATATAGTCCGGGTTAAAAGCGTAGCGGTTTGCACGTCTCCCGCCGCTGGACTCATCCAGTCCGAGCAGGGTAACTTCGCCTTCCTGCGCCATCTGTTCCAGCACTTTGCTCACCGTTGGAAAGCTGATGCCGAGCCTGTCACTCAGCTCCGCTTTGGTTCCGCTACCGAGCTCCAGCAGGGAAGCGCGGAGCGCGCGCCGTACGGCGTATTTCATGGATTGCGGTGTGGGTAAAGGTTCTTTGCGCGTATCCATCACCACCCCCCTTTCTTTTTAAACGGGTTTAATAAGTATCTGGAGAAGATTATTGCACATCTGAAATAAGGGTGCAAGAACAATTTTGCAGGTTAAGACGGTTGACAACAGCGAGGCTCCATGAGAAAATGTACGCGCGTACATAAATTGCAGGAGGCTTGATGAATATCGCTAGTCGTAAAGAGGTAGCACAGCTTGCCGGCGTTTCGGAAGCGACGGTATCCCGTGTACTGAACGGGGTCGGACCTATCAAGGAAGAGACCAAGCAGCGGGTGCTGGAAGCGGCGGATCGGCTTGGGTATACCCCAAGTGCGCTTGCCCGAAGTTTTGCCCGCCGAAGAAGCGGTAACCTGGGCGTTGTCATGCCCTACCTGCCGAAAGCCCGCATCTTCTCCGCTTATTATTTTTCCGAAATATTAAGCGGTATTGGCAGTAAGGCGCTGGAAAGCCAGTATGACCTATTGATGCTGTTCCGTGAGCCCGGCGGTTCAATGGATTACTTGAATCTGTTCCGCACCCAGAAGGTAGACGCTTGCATTATTCTTGGTGCCCGGGATGATGAAGGCGAACGTGCGGCCATCAAACAGCTGAGCGAAGCGGATCACCCTTATTGCCTGATTAATCAATACTTTGACGGCGAGGCCTTTCACGTTATGGATGCCGATCATGTGGATGGCAGCTATCAAGCCGTTCATCACTTGACGCAGCAGGGATTTCGGAACATTGCTTTTCTTAATGGGCCGCCTCAGTATTCCAACAGTCGCGATCGGTTGAAGGGGTACAGCCGGGCACTGAATGAAGCGGGAATCGTACTGGATGAAACTTTGCTGTTCGAAGGTAACTTCAGCCGTAAAAGCGGTTATGCTGCTGCCGAGAAAGTCGCCGGGAAGCTGGACCGGATTGAAGCCGTATTTGCAGCCAATGACCGCATGGCGATTGGACTTCAGCAGGGGCTGCGTGCGCTAGGCATTTCAGAGGAGCGAATGCCTGCTTTTGTCGGGTATGACGATTCGGAAGCCGCCGAGCTGTGCACGCCGCCGCTTACCAGCGTGAGGGTTCCGTTCTATGAACTGGGATGCCTTGCAGCGGATCATGTGCTTCGTATGCTGGACGCCTCCGATCTGCCAGAAGGCAGCGAAACGAACGCAGTGCTCCATCGCCAGCTGCCAACTCGCCTGGTAATCCGTGCATCTTCGCTTCATCGAAATGAATAACTCTTATTTAAGGAGGAATGAAGGATGAAACAATTACGTGTAGGCATGATTGGTTATAAATTTATGGGCAAAGCCCACAGCAATGCTTACCGGAGCTTGCCGATGTTTTTCCCGGAGGCGTTGAAGCCTGAAATGGTGGCGATCTGCGGCCGCAATGTGTCGGCCGTGCAAGCAGCTGCGGATCAATTGGGCTGGAGTGAAAGCGTTACCGATTGGAAGGAGCTTGTCAATCGGGAAGATATCGATCTGATCGATATCAACGCCCCAAGCGATGCCCATAAGGAGATTGCCATTGCCGCGGCGAAGGCGGGGAAGCATATATTTTGCGAGAAGCCGCTTGCCTTGACCTTGGCGGATGCCAGAGAGATGCTGCAGGCGGCGGAAGAAGCGGGAGTTACCCATATGGTTGGGTTTAATTATAGAT
The DNA here is from genome assembly GCF_015326965.1 of Paenibacillus sp. JZ16. NCBI lineage: Bacteria > Bacillati > Bacillota > Bacilli > Caryophanales > Paenibacillaceae > Paenibacillus > Paenibacillus sp. JZ16. The sequence continues at coordinate 1,669,401 of NZ_CP017659.1, read as the reverse complement.
TTTCGCCAGCTGTAAGACTGGCCAAGAAGCTGGTTGAGAGTGGAAGATTGGGTCAGATTTATCATTTCCGCGCTTGGTTTTTGCAGGATTGGATCATGGACCCGCAATTCCCGCTGGTATGGAGATTGCAGAAGGAAGTGGCCGGATCCGGATCGCATGGGGATCTTGGTGCCCACCTGATCGATCTCGCGCATTATCTGGTCGGTGATATGCAGGAAGTGATCGGAATGAGCGAGACCTTTATCAAGGAGCGTCCCATTGCCAGCGAGATGACCGGGTTAAGTGCAAAAGGAAGCACAGGCGGTCCCATGGGGAAAGTGACGGTAGATGACGCCACGTTGTTCATGACCCGCTTCGAGAACGGGGCGCTGGGCAGCTTTGAGGCGACGCGCTTTGCCGCAGGGCACCGCAGCACCAATTCCTTTGAGATCAACGGCAGCTTGGGCAGCGTCAAATTCGATTTTGAACGAATGAATGAGCTGGAGGTTTACTTTACGTCCGACGATGAGGATGTTCAGGGCTTCCGCCGCGTACTGGCAACCGATCCCGTTCACGATTATATGGAGGCATGGTGGCCGCCGGGACATACGATTGGTTTCGAGCACACCTTTACGCATGAAATCCTGGAGCTATCGACCGCTATTTCCGAGGGAAGGCAGCCTGTGCCGAATTTCGAGGATGGCGTGAAATGTCAGGCTGTGCTGGAAGCCGTGGATAAATCCATTGAAGAACGCCGCTGGGTGCGGTTGTCGGAAATGTAATCAAGTCACTTCGGCCAATCCTGGCCGGACACATAAAAAAAGGAGTGCTACGCATGAAAAAGGCTTTGATCGTATGGGGCGGCTGGGACGGACATGAACCTGAGCAGGTTGCCGGCATTTTCGCGGAATTGCTTCGGGCTGAGCAATATGAGGTTGAGGTATCCGACACGCTGGATGCTTTTAATGATGCAGAGAAACTTCAGGCCCTGGATCTGATCGTGCCGGTATGGACGATGGGAGAAATATCGAAGGAGCAGGTGAGCAACGTATCGCTTGCCGTGCAGAAGGGAACCGGCTTGGCGGGCTGTCACGGCGGGATGTGCGATTCGTTTCGCAACAATGTGGATTGGCAGTTTATGACCGGAGGTCAATGGGTTGCGCATCCGGGCAACGATGGCGTGAAGTACCAGGTAGAGATTAAATCGAGCTCCAGCCCGTTGGTGGAAGGGATGCAGGATTTTACGGTGGTCTCCGAGCAGTATTATCTGCATGTCGATCCGGCCGTTGAAGTGCTGGCAACCACTCGCTTTCCGGTTGTGGCCGGACCGCATCTGCTGAACCAAGCGGTTGATATGCCGGTAGTATGGACGAAGCGCTGGGGATATGGACGGGTCTATTACAATTCCCTCGGCCATCATGCCGATATCGTCGATATGCCGCAGGTGAAGGAAATGATGCGCAGGGGACTGCTCTGGGCTGCTGAAGGAAAAGCATTATATTCGGGTTCGGACATGAGTGTGTTTACGGAAGGTCAAGGCTACACAGGCATGGGAGACAGCCAATAAGGCAGAAGGAGACTTGGATCATGAAGAAAGTAAAGGTTGGCATCATTGGCTGCGGAAAAATCAGCGGCATCTATATGGAAAACTGTCATAAGTTCGATATCCTGGAGCTGACGGCGTGTGCGGATATCGATCGTGCCCGTGCCGAGGAACAGGCTGCCAAGTATCATATTCCGAATGTATACACTACCGAGGAGCTGCTTGCAGATCCGGAGATTGAGCTGGTCATTAATCTGACGATACCTGCATTACACGCGCAAATTATGCTGGATGCGCTGCAAGCCGGCAAGCACGTGTATGTGGAAAAGCCCCTTGGCGTAACCCGTGAAGAGGGTAAGGCGGTGCTGGATATGGCTGCGTCCAAAGGTCTGCTCGTTGGATGTGCTCCTGAGACATTTCTTGGAGCAGGAATCCAAACGGCACTGAAGTTGATTGAAGACGGGCGCATCGGCAAGCCGATAGCAGCGACCGCATTTATGATGAGCCGCGGTCATGAGCATTGGCATCCCGATCCGGAATTTTATTATGCCGCCGGCGGAGGTCCGATGTTCGATATGGGGCCTTACTACCTGACGGCGCTGGTTCAGCTGCTGGGACCGATCCGCCGTATTAGCGGCATGACCGGGACGGCCCTTGCGGAGCGGACGATTACCAGTGAGAAAAAACAGGGTCAAAAAATTCAAGTGGACATTCCTACTCATGTGGCTGGACTTATGGAGTTTCATAACGGTGCGATTGGCACGCTGATTACGAGTTTTGATGTATTTGGAGGCAGCACGCTGCCTAATATTGAAATCTACGGCACCAAGGGCACGATGCTCGTCCCGGATCCCAACGGCTTTGGCGGCTCCGTACAATATCGATTGACCGGAGAAACTGAGTGGACGGAAGAGCCGCTGCTTCCCGGGTATAACGAGAATACAAGAGGGATCGGCCCGGCGGATATGGCCTACGCCATCCGCAGCGGAAGAGCTCATCGTGCGAGCGGCGAGCTTGCCTATCATGTGCTTGAAGCCATGTGGGGCTTCCATGATGCTTCCGATGAAGGCAAGCGCTATGAGATGGTCAGCACCTGTGACATCCCGGCCCCGCTCCCGCTTGATTTGCAGAAATACACCCTTGATCAATAATAGGATGATTTAAGAAAGCGGCTTAACCCGAAAGGTCCAAGCGGACCACGGAGTAAGCCGCTTTATGCTGTGCACGTGTATACGTTCCCCTGTAAACAAACGATTTTGATTATATGGGCCAAGCCTAAGCTCACGCTCAATCTTTTACGACAAGACCGAATATTTTGGTTAACGGGATGGCTTGATGCGGCGATATGATGCATCCTTGAAGATCTTCCAGGGTCACGCCAATGTTATGAAAGTCCGTTCGGCTTAAGTCGATTCCCGCAAGCTTCGTGCCGGAGAACTGCGATTGGTCGATCTGGCAATCCACAAATTCCACCTTACTTAATTCGGAATGATAAAAATCCGATTTTACGAGCGAGGTGGATTGGAAGGACACCTGCTTCATGTTAGCAAAACGGAACGTAGCGTAGTCGCCCGTACAATGATCGAATACGACATTTCGGATGGTGGCTGCCGTCAAGTCGAGCCCCAGAATTTTGCAATGATTGAATTGTACGCGGTACATAATGGCCTCACTGAGGTCGACGTTGGACAAATCGCAGTGGTTAAACACAAGATCCGTTAGTTCGGCATGGTGGAGCGTGACGTGCTGGAACGTAACATTATGGAATATCATTTGATCGAATTGAACCTTGTCGGCTGAAATATAAGACAGGGTCTCGTCCTGACAAGTGGATTGAATAAATGAGGATTCATCGTCAACGCCAGTATCGGATAGAATCATAGGCTCAAGCTGCTTAGGGAGCTTGGGTTTCACGATTTTGACTGGGGATGATGGACCGGCTGTATTGTTGTTAGAATTGCTCTTGCTATTGGATGACATGAATTCTCCTCCAAATATAGAAATAAGTATAGAGATGATCCTATAGATCTATCGACGTTCTTTCTCCGATGACAGACCGCGTATAGCGGGAGTTTTGAAATGACCCGGTTTCGTTGTATAGAAGTATATCATGTCCTTATCCGATTGTCCGGTCTCTGGAATTGATGGCGGCGTCCAAGGTGCCGCCAAGCCGATTCGGAGACCATGTCAGCAGACTGACACGGCCATTGCCCGTCAGGTCGGCAATGAAAGGTGTCATGCGTTCTCCGGCAACCCAGGGCCCAAACCGTTCTTCCTGCCGCCCGAAGGCGGTCCCCGAGCCATATAGAACGAACCAGTTCCCTGCGGTATGTTCAACAAGAATCAAATCTTCCAGCCCATCGCCATCCACGTCGCCAAGCATCATGGATATGAAAGAACCCATTGGACTCTTGGCGGAATACCAATCTCCCGCATCCACGAGCTGTTTCCCGGTGCTTAACCAGACCTGGCATGTGCCTGAGTCGGAATTCCACACAACCAGGTCATCCAGCCCATCGCCATTCACATCTCCTATGGAGGGTATCATGCCTTCACCCCGTACGGAAACCTCATGCTGAATTAGGGGAGAATAAAAATCACGCCCGGAGCTAAAAGCAATGGCGGCTTTCCCTGTGACAGGGTCCCATAAAAATAAATCATGTCTGCCGTCTCCGTCAAAATCTCCCGTTAGAGTTTTCCAGTCCACGGCTCCAGATTCACAGAGCCAATGACCCGAAGGTACTAAACGGCTGCCTGAGCCCAAGGCAACCTCACATATCCCAAGCTCCGCATTCCATACAGCCGCATCGATGCTGCCATCCCCATCGTAATCGCCAGCCATCGCAGTCCCACCCGGGTATAGTGGCCAATCTGCCAACATGGGGCGTATATATCGTATGCCATTATGGATTTTCATGGGGAACCCGACCTCAAGAGCAGCGTCGTACCATTGGTTGTTGGTCTCGTCCCGGACGATCCATCGATCCGGCAGCGCTTGTCTCTTGGCGTGCAGAAACTTAGGGTGTTTCATGGTCATCCTGTCCAGCAATCGGGTTTCCCTGAAATCCGGTATAAAGGGCATGCTCGAGGTTATGGACACAAACGATTTAAGCTCCCTCTTGAAGGCTTGAATGATTCTTCTGAGCGGTGAATGCTCGTCATAATGCACATTGCCGTCAGCAAGGAAGCGGATATAGGGAAATTCGAGATAGGGGTGGTAAAAGAATGAAGCCAGTTCCCGTGCTCCTGTGAAATCCTGCAATGTCCGTTCTATCCGAGTGACTTCTTCCTCGATCTTATCACCAGCCACATAATAAAGCGGAGTGGGAACGTAGATCGTCCCGTTCGTTAACGGATCGTCCGGGATGTGCTGTAGTGCTGCTGTCCTTGCAACCGGGCTGGAAGGCGGTGATTCATAGAGGATGCCGTTACAGATCTCGATAATGTGTCGCTGGACAGATGAAGCGGTATAATGAGGAGTTTCATACCAAACCGCCGGAAGACCAGCTCTTTGAAACATCTTATGAGCCTGCTGTACCCGCTGATAAGCATAAGATTGCTGCAGCTGACGGAGCGAATGGACCGTTTCGGGCGGATCATCTGGAGGACAGTCGGCGCTGCATTCGGAATAAGCAAATTCAAATCCGTCGCCACTTACCGATCCCCCGTACTGATGCGTATATCCATGAATACCAATCGAGGCGCCAAGGTCTACCATCGTTTGTAGCAGCCGGACAAATCGAAGGGAAGCTCCATCATGCTGATCATCTATCGACCGATCCACATGATGTGCCGGATTCACATACCGCGGAATGACGGCCAGATGAAAGGGAATCTGCAGCTGATGCAGCAACTGTGCGATTACCAGCAGCTTCGCCTGTTGTTCTTCCGTCTCATACCAGCCGCCCGGACCGATATCTTCAAGCCGTATCAATGCCTTATTCAACCAAGATGCGCTCCTTCCAATGCCAGCTGTTTTCGAGATCGCGATATCCCGATATATTTATGCCGGGAATGGGCATTTCGTCATCGGGGATGAAGCGTTCACGAAGAAAAAAGAGGATCGCGGAGCGTGTCCGCGAATACATAGGGATTAAGATATGGGCAGGAGGAAGAGGAAGTTCATGCAGATTAGACACGCAAATGAACAGGATGCAGCAGGCATTGCTAACGTCCATGTGAACAGCTGGAAAACGACGTATAAGGGGATCGTGGATGATCGCTTTTTAGAAAAATTGTCTGCTGCGGATCGGATTGAAGGCTGGCGCCGTAAGCTTGCCAATATGCCGGAGGACGAACAACTTCTGGTCATTGCCGATGAAGATGGCAAGGTATACGGGTTCATGTCTTACGGCACGGAGCGAGAGCAGAAGATTTCTGATGAAGGAGAACTCTACGCGATCTATCTCCTGAAAGAGATTCAGGGGATGGGCTGGGGACGGGAGCTGTTTGCGAGGCTGAAGGAGTTTCTGCAAAAGAAAGGGTATCGTTCTTTACTGGTCTGGGTGCTGGAAGGTAATTCGGCTGAGCATTTTTATAAACATATGGGCGGCCAGGAACGGAGACGAAAAGAAATTGTAATCGGCGGAAAAACGCATACGGAAGTGGCTCTGCTATGGAGTTCCATTGACCGGATTGGATCCTTCTCCTGAAAAATGCCCCGCTTGAGTTTACATTAGAGAGGGAATCTACTATGATGATGATATACCCCGGCGGGTAATTGTTCTGCCGACCTGAGGAGGTTTGCATTTGAGCATAATTCCGATAGGACCTTTTATGATGAGGGCCGACATCGTGATTTTTCTGATCTGTGCGGCAGCCGGATTTGCTGCGCTTCGAATTCGTTTGCGTCAGACGCCGCAGCGGGAATGGATCCTGGACACTTATTTATCTGTACTTATCATCGGTTTTATTTCATGGAAATTCGGGATGCTGGTGTTCGATCCGATCCGCACCGTTCAGCATCCCACCTCGCTTATTTACATGACCGGCGGAACGAAGGGGATATGGCTTGGGGCCGTTCTAGCCCTGGTCTACGCAGCTCTGCGCTGGAACAAAAAAAGGGAGAATTCAGGTCTGCTGCTGAAGTCCGCACTGTTGTCGGCATTTGCAGGCGGATGGGCCGGGTATGTATTTCAGTGGTTGTGGGCGGACGGGGCCGGTGTAAACTCTTCATTATTCTATATGCTAATATTCGGCATACTGCTGACGATGAGCTGGCTTCACTTCCATTCTCCGCTGTCCCGCTTTCTTACCCTGGGATTAGGCAGAAATGGAGCGGTGCTGCTCATCATGGGGGCTCTCTTCGTGTGGGTAATCTATGACTTTGCTTTGACCGCGGGCAGCGAGCGAGAAGCGAACGTATCTCCGAATGTGGAAAGCAATTCGGATACCATTGCTGAAGGGTTAAAGCCCGGACTTCGCGCACCGGATTTTTCGCTGATGAATCGGGAAGGGCAGGAGGTCAAACTGTCCGATTATCGGGGGAAAACCGTTCTTCTGAACTTCTGGGCCTCCTGGTGCCCGCCATGCAAGGTAGAAATGCCCTATATGCAGGATTTTTACGACAAATATCAGGATGAGAATGTAATCATTCTGGCTGTCAATATGACGCATTTGGAAAATAGTATGAGTGAGGTACAAACCTTCGTCGAGAAAAATGGCTTAACCTTCCCTGTCCTATACGACCAGAGCGGAGCAAGCACGAGACAATATGAGGTGGTGGCCTATCCGACCACCTACGTCATTAAGCCGGATGGTGTGATATCAGAGCGGTTTCAAGGCGCAATCGACGAGGATTTAATGGTTAGGGCCTACCGAAAGGCTAGTGATTAAGTCAGGTTCAATTGCGGATTTTTGGTGACGTGGACATCTATCTCTGCCGCCTTCTCCCCAGGAGGAATATAATACACAAACGCTGGGGAGGGGGAGATAGAGTGCAGCCAATACCAATTTCGGCAGAAGGATGCAGAGGTTACGTCGGAAAGACCGTTTGCGCTGTCATGCGTGATGGAACGGAAGTCGTGGGGACCATACGCGGTGTACATGATCGAGGCCTTGAACTCGAATTTGCGAACCCATCCGCATATATATTGTCCACAAAAGGCAAGAAGGGCAAAAAATCTTCGAAGTCTACTAAAGGCGGTGCGCACACGTCCGCATTCGGACCTTACGGTTACGGCGGATACGGCTGGGGAGCCAATGTGCTAGCTTGGGAAGCCATAGCGCTGTTGTTTCTCATTCCGTTTTTGTTTATCTAAGCGGTCACAGGCTTTAGATTACGGGCGCAGTGTTTTTATAGAAGAGACAGGCGGGGAATTCCCCGGTACTGTCTCTTTTTTTTTTTAGATATCAGAAAGTATAAACTTCGAAGCATGGGCCTTCCTGATATCGCAAGAAAAACATCCTATAAGCGCGGTCTGTCTTCTGAGAAAGTTCGTCGATAGACGTTTTTCTTATGATAGCCTCATACATTACGAGTGGAGTGGGCATTGTGGATGGGTTCAACGGATGTATTCGATTGACTGAGCAGCCATATAACCGGCGTGAATGAGACAAGAAAACAGCTGCCCGCCAGAATCGGAAGCAAGGACCATTCGGCGATGGAGTATCCAAGAAACGTCTGCCATCCGATGGCGATTAATCCGAGCAAATACGCCAAGCCGCTAATATGGATCAGTATCGGTTTAACCGCAGGATTGACGGATTTTCTGATGGACAGCCACGCCATAAAAGGGATCGCTTGCAGAGCATGGAACCCTAGTCCGTGCAGCCAGATGATATTGCCGTCGATCCCGGTATAGCGTCCCGCGTTGACGGAGATCCATATGCCGGCTGCAAAAGATAGCAGCACCGCAATCATGGCATAACGAATGCCGAGTCCGAGTTCCGGATGGGCTTGCATTACACGCTTGCGGAAGTACTGGGCGCCAAGGATCAGGTAGAATATGATAAGCAGAATCGCAACAGCAGGAAAAATAACCGAGATGACATGATCAAAGGTCGAGCCGTTCTGGACGAATCGCGGATCGACACCGCGGAAGTTTTGAACGGTTTCGGCGAAGTAGGAGAACAGAACGAGCGGAATATAACACCAGCGGTAGATCGATTTGCTTCGAGGCCTCATACCGGAAACCGGTAAAATGATGGCGGTTGATATGATGAATATCCCCAGGGCCGCGTTGAAGGAAAACGCTTTGGAGATATCTCCATCAGGCGAGACAGGTCCTCCATTCAGCAATACCCATATCCCGCATATTCCGGCTAACAAAAACCCGAGCAGCCCCGTCAGCAAGAGCCAAGTCTCCTGCTTATACAGCTTGATCGCCCGGTTCGTCGCTTCACGTGCAAGTTGATTCATATGAATGACACCCTCTCCGTAATGATGAATTGTTTATAATTTACAGGAGAATGGGGGTGACTTTAACGGGCTGGGGATGTAAGGGGACCCTGTACGCCGGAATGATTTCAAACTGGACTAAAGCCGGGGATAAAGCGAGTGTTAATCAGGACGGGAGAGAAACGGAGCCAGTTCTTTTTTACTAGATTAGGCACTAAGAAATGAACCTCTCGCTTGATTGCTCCTTTCCTGTATACCTACTAAAATTGAAAAATGTGGTTATTCACGAGATCGACCGGTTAATAGGTTTATGGAATTGAAATTTGCATTTAGACTGCCTGAAAAGCAGAGGCAAAAAAGACAGAAGGGGCGTCCGTATTTATGTCCAATCGAATTTTAGTTACACCCGAGCAGTTGGAGCAGGTATCCACGCAATTTGCGCAGTCAGGGCAACTTAGCAGCGATATGGTGGAACGGCTCCAGCGAAGCATTCATGAAATGGAAGACCAGTGGCAGGGGATGACCCGTGAGCGGTTTTTCGGGGATTACCAGCAAGCCAGGGCAACCATGATCAAGTTCGTAGAGTGCTTACAATCGATATCCACCGAACTGAAGCAAATTTCCGTCAAATTCCGTTCCACGGATGAGATGGTGAACGGTGCTTCCGCTGGTGGAGCAGTTGCCGGAGCAGGTATTCTGGCTGGAGCAGCCTCCGGAGCCGGAATTCCTACGGCAGCTGCAGCAGGCTCTGCAACTATGGCTTCCGGTGTTTCTGCTAAATCTTCAAGTAACCCGCTGGATGCAGCACTTAAAGGTGTAAATGTGGAAGGCAGCGTAATCAAGCATGAAGAGAATGGGTTATTTGCCAAAGCCATTACAGGCAGCGCAGGGGCCAGCCTTACTGAAGGAGCGCATGCCAGCGGCGCAGTTGTAGAAGCAGGCTATGCTAATGATCATGTCGAAGGTTCGGTTAGCCTGGTTAAGGCCGAGGTTGAGGCGGCCGTTAAGGATGGCACGCTCAGTGTCGGGGCTGAAGCTACATTAAACAAGTATGAAGGCGGCGTGAATATTCCGCTTCCATGGACGGATAAGGAGCTGCATATTGGAGGTTCCGCTTCACTCGGCGTACTCGGCGCATCCGCTGAGGTGGGGAAAAGCGGTTTAAAGTTCCACGTGCCGTTAGGACCTGGAGCAAGCCTTGTCGGGCTCGGAGGAGCGATTACGGTAAAATAGAAGGGGGAGCACCGCCGATGAGCGATAAACAAAAACGGTTCAAATACATAATGGTGATCATTGCTGTTGTCGGTGTACTGGGTACCGTGATTCCCAATCTGCTTGACACAAGTTACGCAGCTGCGGAAAAAGCAGTCATTTGCCTATCCTTTCTCATTGGAGTACCGCTCGTTGTGTCGATTGTATATTGGATCGGTAAAAAAATATTGAAGGGTTGATCAACATGGAACAGCATGAGCAAACGGAACAGAAACTGCTGCCAATCGGATCCGTAGTCAAGTTCAAGGAATGGGACCAGACGCTGATGATCTATGGTCGGATGCAGAACGACTCCAAGACGTTGAAGCGTTGGGATTACGTGGCCTGCTTCTACCCTCACGGGAATCTGACCGCGGATTCCAATATCTTTTTCAACCATAAAGACATTTCGGAAATTGTATTTATGGGTTACGTCAATGAGGACGAAATTGCGTTTCGTGATGCATTGATCGAAGGAATTGCGAAGGCGGATCAAATGGCAGCCGCAGGCTCGGACAAATCATAGTTTCATCATATAGCAGCACAGCAGCATAGCAGCTCTGTTCAGAGGCAACTCTGGCAGGGCTGCTTTTTTGTTTGCAACAGATTCACAGTGCGTAATCCTAAATAAACATATTTAAATCTGTGTTTATTTTTGAAAATATACTATTCAAAGATAAACGGGCGTGATATTATGAGAAACAAATGAAAGCAAATTCATATGGTCAATCGGAGGGGAAACTTCATGGTTCAAAGCTTATGGGAACAGTCAAAGGCGCAGCAGGCACAAAATACATTGGATGAGCTGGTCTACCGTTCAAATTTAATCGGGTCCGACCGGCGTGTGTGCAACTGGGGCGGCGGCAATACATCCAGCAAAACAACGATTCAGGATTTTCGCGGTAAAGACATAGAGGTTATGTACGTAAAAGGCAGCGGATCGGATCTGGCTACCATGAAAGCGGGCAATTTCACAGGTTTGCGGATGGAGGACATCCGGCCATTATTCGAAAGGGATTCGATGTCGGATGAAGAGATGGTGGCTTACCTGGGTCACTGCATGGTCGATTCGAAGCACCCGCGCGCATCCATTGAAACGCTGCTGCACGCGTTCTTGCCGTTTCGGCATGTGGACCATACACATCCGGATGCCATTATCAGCTTATGCTGCGCCCATAACGGCAAAGAATTAGCCCGGGAGATCTTTGGCGACCGATTTGTGTGGGTACCATACGTTCGCCCTGGATTTATGCTGTCTAAGATGATTGCCGAAGGGGTGTTGGCTAATCCGAAAGCCGAGCTTGTGCTTATGGAGAAGCACGGGCTTGTCACTTGGGGCGATACATCGGAAGCCTGTTACGCACAAACGATTCGAATCATTAGTGAAGCGGAAGCCTACATCGAAGCGCGAGTGAATAACGACAAGCTGTTCGGTGGCCGGAAGTTCGCGCCACTGGCCTCGGAAGTGCGCCGCAGCATCGCCGCCGAAGTGATGCCCGCGGTCCGCGGTGCCGTCAGCGATGTGAAGAAGATGATCCTGTCCTTCGACGATCAAGAGGATGTGCTGGACTTTGTCGGGGGTATCGATTCGCCGAAGCTGTCCCAAGTAGGCGCAGCTTGCCCCGATCATCTGGTTCATACCAAGGTAGTTCCTCTCTTCATCGACTGGACACCTGATGCTGAAGATGTCGAAGGCCTTAAGGCAAAGCTGATCGAAGGCATTGCAGCATACAAAGAGCAGTATCAAGCTTATTTTGAACGCAACCATCATGAAGGCGACATCATGTTCGAGGCGGCTCCGCGCGTCATTCTTATTCCGGGCATCGGCATGATCAACACGGGCAAGAGCTGGGCGATGTCGCAAGTCAGCGGCGCCCTGTATCATCGGGCGATTGCGGTCATGCGCGGCGCGACGGCCTTGGGCGATTTTGTATCCCTGAGTGAAAATGAATCCTACAACGTGGAGTATTGGCCGCTGGAGCTGTATAAATTGAGCCTCGCACCGGCAGAAGCGGAGTTTTCGCGCCAGATCGCTTTTATCACCGGAGGAGCAGGCGGTATCGGAAGTGCCACGGCCCGCAGGCTGGTAGCTGATGGCGCACATGTCGTTTTGGCGGATTTGAACCTGGAAGGCGCGCAGCAGGTAGCCGAGGAGATCAATGCAAAATACGGGGAGAATCGGGCATTTGCTGTTAAAATGGATGTAACCGACGAAGAGGCCGTGAAACGCGCCTATCGAGAAACCTCCATCACTTATGGCGGTGTTGACATTATCGTCAACAATGCGGGCCTTGCGACATCCAGCCCGTTTGACGAGACATCGCTGAAGGAATGGAATCTGAACATGAACGTGCTGGGCACAGGTTATTTCCTGGTTGCGCGGGAAGCCTTCTCGTTGATGAAGACACAGGGCGTTGGCGGAAGCATGGTGTTTGTGGGATCGAAAAATTCGGTCTATGCCGGCAAAAACGTGACTGCATACAGCTCCGCAAAAGCACTGGAGGCTCACCTGGCTCGCTGCATTGCTGCGGAAGGCGGAGAATACGGCATTCGAGTCAATACCATTCTTCCGGATGCCATTCTGCAAGGCTCCGCGATCTGGAATTCGAACTGGAGAAACGAGCGGGCAGCAGCTTACGGGATTGAGCCGGATCAGCTTGAAGAGCACTATCGTAAACGCACGACGCTTCTTGTCAACATCTATCCGCAGGATATTGCCGAAGGCATCGCTTACTTTGCATCATCAAGATCTTCGAAGACAACGGGCTGCATGCTGACAATTGACGGCGGAGTGCCTGCTGCGTTTACTCGTTAATCGAATGAAGATATGACGCATCTACCGCAAGAAATCAAGATTACTTATTAAGATGGGAAGCTGGGTCAGAGATGACCTAGCTATCCATATCATACGGGAGGTTATGGGATGAGGCAGGATGTTGCAAGGAACTTTGAAGAAGCGAAAAAGCTCTATGGGCAGCATGGCATCAACGTGGACGAAATTTTGACGGAACTTGAACGCATCAAAATCTCCATTCACTGCTGGCAAGGAGACGATGTCCGGGGATTCCTGTTCCGCGACCAGGAGCTGTCCGGGGGCATCTCCGTGACCGGGAAATATCCAGGCGCTGCAGGAACGCCGGAACAGCTGCGGGCCGATCTGGAAAAAGCGATGTCGCTCATTCCGGGATCCCACAAGGTGAACCTCCACGCGATCTACGCGGATACCGATGAGACCGTTGATCTGGATCAGCTGGAGCCGAGGCACTTCCAATCTTGGGTGGATTGGGCCAAAGAGCAAGGAATCGGACTCGATTTTAATCCGACCTGCTTCTCCCATGACAAATCGAAGGATGGGTTTACGCTGAGTCATCCCGATCCGGCAATCCGTCAATTCTGGATTGAGCATTGCAAGGCATCACGAAGAATCGGGGCTTACTTCGGCGAACAGCTGGGTCAAACCTGCGTGACGAATATCTGGGTTCCGGACGGTTATAAGGATGTGCCGGTAGACCGAATGGCGCCGAGGCAGCGGCTGAAGGAAGCGCTGGATGAGATTTTTGCTGAAGATATTAATCCGCAATGGAACCTCGATGCCGTCGAGAGTAAACTGTTCGGACTGGGCTCAGAGGCTTACGTTGTGGGTTCGCACGAGTTCTACATGGGATACGGCATACAGAACAACAAGCTGATCTGCCTGGATGCGGGTCACTTCCATCCAACCGAGAGCATTGCCGGCAAACTGTCATCGCTTGCCCTTTTCACCGATGGACTTCTCCTTCATGTCAGCCGGCCGATGCGCTGGGACAGCGACCATGTCGTCATCATGGATGATGAACTGACCGAGATTGGACGCGAGCTGGTGCGCAATAACCTGCTGGATGTTACCCATATTGGACTGGACTTCTTTGATGCCAGCATTAACCGTATCGCCGCGTGGGTTATCGGTACCCGAAATACGATAAAGGCGCTGCTGCGTGCCAAGCTGGAACCTGTCGATCGGCTGAAGCAGGCCGAACTTGAAGGCGATTACACGACCCGCCTGGCGTTAACGGAAGAGTTTAAATCCTATCCGTTTGGAGCGGTGTGGGATTATTACTGCGAACGTATGGGCGTACCTGTAAGAGAAGAGTGGCTGTCCGAAGTGAAACAGTATGAACAGGATGTATTGCTGAAACGTACGCAAGCATGAGAAGAGACGGAGTATCACTCGGGCTCGTGCCTGAATCGTTGATTATGATCTGACAAGGAGGCTGGAAGCCTTGAACGTTCTTGCATTTGATTTGGGCGCAAGCAGTGGCAGGGCCATGCTGGGCCAATGGAACGGCCGAACCATCGACGTAACGGAAATTCACCGGTTCCCGAACGATCCGGTTCGAATCGGCGACCGTTTCCAATGGGATATACTGCGGATCTACCACGAGATGAAGCAGGGCTTGCTCCGATTGAAAGGACAGCATAGCCTGCCGACGAGCATCGGTATTGATTCCTGGGCGGTGGATTTCGGACTTCTGGATCGGAGCGGGGAGCTGCTCATGAATCCGTATCATTATCGGGACACGCACACGGATGGCGTGATGGAGCAGGTCTTCCGGGATGTGCCGCCTGCCGAGATTTTTGATCGGACGGGGATCCAGTTCCTCTCATTCAACACGATCTATCAGCTGGCTTCCTTACAGCGTCAGAAGCCCTACTTGCTTCAAGAAGCCGAGCGTCTTCTTATGATTCCCGATTTGCTGCGCTACTTCTTGACCGGCGAGATGGCGAATGAATTTACGAACGCTACTACAACGCAGCTGTATAACCCGCTTTCGGCAAGCTGGGATGATCATCTCTTGAAATCATTGAATATTCCTCATAAGTTATTTCATCCTGTGGCTCAACCCGGTACGCATGTTGGGGCTTTGAGATCATCCGTCACGGAGGAGCTGGGGATCCCGCCGATTCCGCTCTATACGGTTGCAGAGCATGATACGGCTTCCGCCGTGGTCGCGGTTCCGGCTATAGAGCGTTCGTTTGCTTACTTGAGCTGCGGTACCTGGTCGCTGATGGGAACTGAAGTCGATCAGCCTGTCATTCATGAACGGGCCAGAGAGCTGAACTTCACGAATGAGGGAGGAGCCTACGACACGTACCGACTGCTCAAGAATATCATGGGACTTTGGATTCTGCAGGAATGTCAGCGGACCTGGGGACGAGAAGGGTTAACGTACTCCTATCCCGAATTGGTTAAGATGGCGGATGCGGCGCCGGCATTTGCTTGTTTTATTGATCCCGATGATCCCATATTCCTCCCAGCCGGAGATATGCCGAAGCGTGTAGTGGAATATGCGGCGCGCACAAACCAGAGCGTTCCGCAGGATGCAGGCGCTCTTGTACGCTGCATTATGGAGAGCCTGGCCATGCAGTACCGTTATGTGCTGGAGTTGACCGAGGAATTGTCGGGGCAAAAATTTCAGGGCTTGCATATGGTGGGCGGTGGCATTCATAATGAAACATTATGCCAGTGGACCGCGAATGCGATAGGGAAACCCGTATGGGCTGGACCTGCGGAGGGCAGTGCCATCGGCAATATGGCCGTGCAGTGGATCGCGCAAGGCGAGCTGTCCGATATATGGGAAGCACGCGCAGTCATTAGAGAGTCCTTCCCGGTCAAGACCTACGAGCCGAAGGAAACTTCCTTATGGGAGGAGGCTTACGGGGTGTTCGGTCAGCGGACCGGGAAGAGATAGAATATACGAACAGTAAGGATGGGCGGTATGATGCTGGTTGCAGAACGATATGAGAAAATAGTACAGTTGGTCAACGAAAGAGGGAGCATCCGAGTCTCCGAGCTGAGTCAGCTCTGCGGTGTAACGGAAGAAACGATTCGCCGCGATCTTGACAGGCTGGAGCAAGCAGGGCGCTTGCGCCGTTCCCATGGCGGAGCGGTTAGCGTGAAGGATCAACCGGAAATTCAGCGGTCGCAGCCGGAAATACCGTATGCTGAGCGGGAAATCATGCATGCGCTGGAGAAGCAGCGGATCGCGGAGGAAGCGGTCAAGCGAATCCATCCGAATGATCGCATCCTGCTGGATGCAAGCTCTACGGCTTGGTACATGGCAAAAATCATACCGGATATTCCGATTACCGTGCTGACGAATTCGATTAAGGTGGCTGCGGAGCTGAGCACCAAGGAGAGGGTTCAGGTGATCTCCACAGGCGGCATTCTGGCTCATCGTTCCCTGTCCTTTGTAGGTCCGCTTGCGGAACGCTCGCTGGATGCTTACTACGTGGATAAGGCCTTTCTATCCTGCAAGGGTGTGCATATCGAGCGGGGCCTTAGCGAATCCAATGAGCTTCAGGCGCGAATCAAGCATAAAATGATCGGAATGACAGATGAGACCATTCTGCTTGCCGATGCCAGCAAATTCGGCACGCAGGCTTTTGCGCAGGTTGCCGATCTATCCCAAGTGAATCTGATCATTACCGATCGGAGATTGACGGAAGAGGAAGCGGCACCTTATCGAGCATTGGGCATCAAGATCGAATCTGTATAGAGCAAGCTTCTATAACATATCAACATGGAATCCCCCGTTCGGGGGTTCTTGCTAGAGGCCGATTCTTCGGTCCATATCCTGATGATTAGCGGGGTGAAGATGTTGAAGATTTCATTATTTGTCACTTGTCTCAGCGATGCCTTGTTCCCGCGGGTAGCTGAATCGATGGCAAGATTGCTGGCAAGGTACGGCGTGCAGCTGGAATTTCCGGAAATCCAGACCTGCTGCGGCCAACCGGCCTACAATAGTGGTTATTGGGATGATGCTCGCATCAGTGCCAAGACGATTCTGGACGCTTTTGACGATAGCGACTTTGTTGTGTCTCCTTCCGGCTCCTGCACGTATATGATTCATCATTATCCGGATTTGTTCAAGGACGATCCCTTATACTTGGATAAAGCGAAAGCGCTTCAATCCAAATGCTATGAGTTTACGCAATTCCTCGTCGACGTGCTGGGCGTGTCCGATGTTGGCGCCGTCTATCCGCACAAGGTAACCTATCATCCATCCTGCCACGGAAGCCGCCTTCTCGGGGTGAAGGAGCAGCCAATGAAACTGCTTAGCCAAGTCAAGGGACTGGAACTGGTTCCCTTGCCATTCGCCGAGGATTGCTGCGGGTTCGGCGGAACGTTTGCCGTGAAAATGGCGGACATTTCGGGGGCGATGGTCACAGAGAAAAGCGATCATGTGCTGGAGACCGAGGCGTCCGTGCTTGTCGGTCTCGATATGGCCTGCCTTATGAATATTGCCGGCAATCTGCGACATCGGGGCGAGAAGGTTCAGGTCAAGCATTTGGCCGAGCTGTTGTATGAGGGGGTGAGCGTACATGAGCACAGCTGAATCGAAAGCGCAAACGGTTAAGGAACGTGCAGGTTACGCTCTCAATAATGATTTTCTGCGCAATGCGGTGAAGTTTACGACAGAGCGGCTGCGGCTCGGCAAAAAGCTTGCGTCTGAGGAGCATGGCAACTGGGATGCGTGGAGGGAACGGGGACGCCAAATCCGGCTCCATACTATCGCTCACCTGGATTATTACTTGAATGAATTTGCTGAGCAGGCCAGGGCGAACGGAGCCCATGTCCATTTTGCGGAGACGGCGGAAGAGGCGGTCGCGATCTCTCTGCAAATCGCAGAGCATAAGTCGGCCAAGTCCGTCGTGAAATCAAAATCAATGGTGTCCGAGGAGCTGCATCTGAACAAGGCGCTCGACTCGATCGGAGTGGAGGCCGTCGAAACGGATCTCGGCGAGTATATTATTCAGCTGGCGGATGAAACGCCTTCTCATATCATCATTCCGGCCATTCATAAGAACCGTTACCAAATTGCGGAGCTGTTGTCCGCAGAGGCAGGCGAAACACTGCCGCCCGATACGGCGATTATGGCAGGTTTTGTCCGCATGAAGCTGCGAGAGAAATTCCTTGAAGCGGACATTGGCATGACGGGGTGTAATTTTGCGATCGCCGAGACGGGCTCGATGGTTTTGTTCGAGAATGAAGGCAATGCCCGCATGGTGACGACGGTGCCAAAGACACAGATTACCCTGATGGGCATGGAGCGGATTATTCCGTCATGGGCGGATCTCGAAGTCATGGCTACCTTGCTGCCGCGTTCAGCGACCGGTCAGAAACTGACAGTATACATGTCCGGTATCAGTGGTCCGAAGAGAGAACTGGATGCCGATGGACCGGACGAGATGCATATTATCATCATTGATAACGGCCGTTCTCTTCAGCTCGGGGACCCCGAATTCCAGGAGCTGCTTAACTGTATACGCTGCGGCGCCTGCCTGAATGCCTGTCCCGTATATCGCCATATTGGCGGGCACGCTTATGGGGGGACGTATAGCGGCCCAATCGGTGCCGTATTAACGCCTGCCTTGAACAAGAACGTCGCGGAATGGGACGATATTGCCAACGCATCCAGCCTGTGCGGCGCCTGTTATGAAGCATGCCCCGTGAAGATTCCGCTGCATGATATGCTGGTATCCCTGCGCCGCCGGAAGATTGAAGCCGGGCGCGGCGACAAGCTGGAAGCGATGGGAATGAAGGGCTTCTCCGCGATTATGGGGAATGCCAAGCGTTATCGCAGCGTGGTATCCCTCGGAAAGTGGGGCCAGAAATTGGTGGTTCGAGGCGGGGAGATTCGAACGCGGATCGGACCTTTGAAGGGGTGGAATTCATACAGGGTAACCCCAAGTCTCCCCAAGCAATCCTTCCGTGACCGATGGCCGGGGATGGAGCAGGATATTCGCGGAACCTCCGGGACAATGGACCCTGAAATCGCCAACCGATTGAAGGAGCGGCTTCAGCAGCAGAAGTTCGGAAAGGGGGAGAAGGCCCATGACTAACGAAAACGATCGCAGCTGGCTGGACCGTCTTGAAGAACAGTCTCGCAAGAAGCAGGAGCAGTTCATGGATGGAATTGCCGCGAAGCTGGGCAGAAACCGGGTTCGCACCGCTCCGGAGCATCCTTTCCGCGGTGCCCCCGATTTCTGGAATGAGTTTGAGTGGCCGCTTGAGGAGAGGATTACGCAGTTTACCGCCAACTTTGAAGCGGCAGGAGGCCATGTGGTAAGGCTGAGCCACCGCGAAGAGGTCAGCCGGTTTATTAGGGACAAAGCGATGGAGATGAGTGCGGCTACGATTCTTCGTCAGCAGGAAGACGCGCTGGACCGCCTGGGGCTGGAAGAGAGCTTGCCGGAGGCGCTTGTTCTCTCCTGGAATGAGGCAGCGGACACGAACTGGAGGGCAGTCGCTGCCAGAGCTGATTTTGGTGTCGTCATGGCGGATTATGCTGCGGCTTACACCGGTTCGATTACGGTGAAATCAGCCCCGCATAAAGGACGTTCGGTCAGCCTGCTGCCGACCGTGTTGATAGCCATCATTCCAATAGAGCGAATGGTTACCCGACTAGGCGAGATTCTGGTTCAGTTTGATCAGGCCGGACGCGAGCAGCTGCCAGCGGGAATCCATTTCATCTCGGGCCCGAGCCGTTCCGCCGATATCGAGAACGATCTTACGATTGGCGTTCACGGGCCAGGCATCGTGTACGCCCTGCTGGTCGATTCCTATGAGAATTAACGAATAACACAGGTTACAGGATTAGCCCCAAGCAAGAGCAGTTACGGCATGCTCACTGGCTTGGGGCTAATTTAAGATGAGGGAATGTATAAGTTTGCAGTTAAACTGATAATCTTTAAGTTTCCTCTGAATGCAATCTGTCAACTGTGGAAGCACGTCGATAGATGGTTCTCTTAAGTATGGGGTTATTTGCCCCTGCGTGTCAGTTCGGCCAGCCGATCCCATTGCTCATGGGTCACTTCCGCCAGGTCGTTGAATTGTCCCGCACCTTGAAGCCATTCGCCGCCATCGATGGTGATCACGTCACCATTAATATAACCGGCATAATCGGAAATGAGATACGCGGCGAGATTAGCTAATTCCTCTGCATCCCCTACGCGCTTTAGGGGGATGCGGTCGATCATCTTTTGCTCCAGGTCCGGCGTGGGCGATAATCTTGACCATGCGCCTTCAGTCGGGAATGGACCCGGGGCGATCGCAACTTGTCGGATCCCGTAAGGGGCCCATTCCACCGCGAGTGAACGAGTCAGCGCAAGCACGCCCGCTTTTGCGGCTGCAGAAGGGACCACATAGCCAGAGCCTGTTGAAGCATATGTTGTGACGATGTTGAGCATTGTTCCGCTTTTGCCCTGCTCAATCCAGCGTTTACCGACTTCAAGTGTTGCGTAGAAGGTGCCGTGCAGCACGATGTTCAGCACGGCATCTACAGCCCGAGGAGAGAGGCGCTCGGTGGGGCTGATGAAGTTCCCGGCTGCGTTGTTGACAAGTACGTCAATACCTCCATAATGCTGCTCTGCCGCATCAACAAGAGCCGATATCTGCGCAGGGTCTCGAACGTCGCAGCTTTTGTACCATACTTCGCAGCCTAGCTGTTTTAATTCTTCTGCGGTCTGCTGAAGAACTTCCTCCCGGCGTCCGCATATGGCCAGTTTAGCGCCAAGCTGCGCGAACTTCTCTCCCATGGCCCGACCAAGGCCCGTGGCGCCTCCCGTGATCAATACAACTTTATTTTGAAGCAAATCGTCCGTGAACGGTCCCATCGATGGTTCTCCTTTCAAGCAGATATGGAATAACGGAGCGGGTTCTCGTCCCGCGTCCTATATTCAGCAGGCTGCATCAACCATTCCAAAAATTGCAACCGCTTACTTCCAGCGTAACATGGTTAACACTTCCAGTCATCACATTCTTGTTTCAGAATGCCCTTGCTTGGTTAGGTTAATAAGAAATGCTGGTTAAAACGATACATAGTCGTCAATTCTACATCTTATATATCACACTGCCACCTGACCCTGGGATTTTGATTACATCACGAGATGAGGAACCTGACATGATTCTGAAATCACTGACGGAGCGGCTGATTCTTAAGACGATAACGGGCAGTACTTCTGTGGATATCACGAACCTGGATACAGATTCAAGAGAGATTCGGCCTGGCGGCCTGTTCGTCTGTGTTCCAGGCTTTCACGTGGACGGTCATGACTATGCCCGTCAGGCGATACGTAACGGCGCTGTTGCCATTGTGGCTGAACGGGAGCTGCCGGGACTACCAGGAAATATTACACATATAACGGTACCGGATACCAGAAGAATTCTGCCGATTCTCGCAAACGCCTTTTTCGGAGATCCCACGCAGCAATTGAAACTGATCGGAATTACCGGGACAAACGGCAAGACAACGACAACCCACATGGTAGAAAAGATACTGAACGACGCTCACCGCAAAACGGGCATCATTGGCACACTGTATATGAAGATCGGAGATCATATGGAGAAAACGCTGAATACCACGCCGGATACGATCCAGCTGCAGCGTTATTTTCACACGATGGTCACCCATGGCGGAACCTATGCCGTATTGGAGGTGTCCTCGCACGGATTGAATATGGGGAGAGTGCGCGGATGCGATTTTCAAACCGTGGTTTTTACGAATTTGTCGCATGATCATCTGGACTTTCATCAGAATATGGAGAGCTATCGCAATACGAAGGAGCTGTTGTTCACCCAGCTGGGCAACAGTAATCGTGACATGCTGAAGAAGGCGATCCTGAATGCGGACGATGAAGCATCATCCTATTATGCAAAACGTACATCCGCACAGATCGTAACCTATGGCATTCGTAACGAGGCTGATGTTCGGGCAACGCATATTCAAAATATGCCGGACGGCTGCAAGTTTCATGTAGAAACGCCATGGGGACACGGTGACTTCAGTCTGAAGGTGCATGGAGTTCACAACGTGTATAACGCGCTTGCCGCCATGACCACTTGCTTGCTGGAAGGGATACCGCTTGAAGAAATCTGCAGAAGTCTACAACAATTTGCAGGGGTTCATGGACGATTTCAAGAAATAGAAACGGGACGAAGATTTCGCGTGGTTGTAGATTATGCGCATAATCCGGATGGACTTAAGGCAACTTTGCAATCGGCCAAGGAAATTACGCCAGGCAAAATGATATGCGTGATGGGCTGCCGGGGCGAAAGAGATCGGTTAAAACGTCCGATCATGGCGGACATTGCAGCTTCATATGCGGATTATGTGTTGTTCACGACGGACAATCCGTTCTCGGAGGATCCTGAGCAGATTATGGCTGAGATGCTGGGAGGCCTAACCTCGCATGAGGCAGGGAATTGGGAGGTTATCCTGAACCGTAAAGAAGCCATTCAACGAGCTGTGGAATTGGCTGGTGACGAGGACAGGATCATTATTACCGGACGAGGCCATGAGACCCGTTATGTAGCAGGCAGCCAGATCGAATCGTTTAGCGATGAGGATATTGTGATGCGTTCATTACAGGACATGGAGCACGGCATCCAGATGATGACACCGGAGCTATAAAATTACCCGGGAGGTGCTGGATTATGAAACGAAAGGGACTTGGCGCTGCGTTAACCGCGATTATACTGCTTCTCGCTGCTTGTACACAGTCTCCGCCTGCTAAGGAAGAAGGGAGGCAGGAAGACCACCGGGAAGAGAAAATCGATTCCTCGTACCATGTGCTTGCAGAGCAGTTGAGGACACCTTGGTCGATCGATTTTGACGGCGATACGATATATGTCAGCGAGCGGGAAGGAAACATCGCTCAGATCAAGGATGGCACATTAACCAGGCAGTCGGTACAAACGGAGAAGCCGGTTGCCCATCAAGGAGAAGGCGGATTCCTGGGCTTTGCGTTAGCCCCGGATTTTCAGGATTCCGGCAAGGCCTATGCCTACCACACCTATGATCAGGATGGAAAGGTTATGAACCGGTTGGTCCTTTTGAAGCAGGACGGGAATCAATGGACAGAGTCGCAAGTCTTCCTGGAGCGTATTCCCGGCTCTAATGTGCATAACGGAGGCAGAATTGCAATCGGACCCGATGATATGCTCTACGTAACGACTGGAGATTCGGGAGAGGGAGAGCTTGCGCAAAACCAGGAAAGTCTAGCAGGCAAAATCTTGCGATTGACGCTGGATGGCAAGGTCCCCCCGGATAATCCGACTGCAGGCTCTTATGTCTATACGCTAGGTCATCGGAATTCGCAGGGCTTGGCCTGGAATTCGGAAGGTGAATTGTACAGCTCAGAGCATGGACCGTCAGGTACGCCTGGCGGACACGATGAGATTAATGAGATCACGGCCGGCAGCAATTACGGCTGGCCCGAGATCTATGGCGATGATAGGTTAGAAGGCATGAAGCTCCCGATTTACCATAGCGGGGAAACGGCAATCGCACCTTCCGGCATCGCTTTTGATGAGCAGGACCGTTTGTACGTGGCGACTCTTCGCGGCCAGATGTTGTACCAATTTCGGCCGGAGAACGCCTCGCTTGAGGTCGTATTGGAAGGTGAAGGCAGATTAAGGGACGTCAAAGTCCATGACGGCAAAACCTATGTCATTACCAACAATACGGATGGCCGGGGTGTGCCTTCCGATCAGGATGATCGACTGCTGGTGCTGAAATAATTCAAAGAATTGCACATGTCTTGCGATTTAAGAGAATAGATATAGGACAAGTACACTAAGAAAAACGTCTATCGACGTACTTTCTCAGAAGACAGACCGCATATAGCGGAAGTTTTTCTTGCGAGATAAGGTGGGTAAGCCACTGAAGTCTATACATTCTCATCTCTTTACAAAAAAGACCCCTTCCCGTATGGAAGGAGCCTGATGTGGCAATAACAGATATTATGTTTGCTTGGCTTCGGTTTGTTTTCGAATACGGTATACACATTTTTTGTCGCCCTTGGCAAGGCACTCGGTGCGTTCCACATCCGCTTCCAGCAAGGATTGAAACAGGTCAAGCTCACAGCGGCATGCGTGTTGGAACCGGTTGGCTACCTGGGATATAGGGCAATTTAATTCCTCGAGGAGATATTCTTCCTCGGTGACTTTTTTGTAATCCACCATATATCCGTTGTCATTCTGAATCTGAGCAAGGGCAGCAACCCGATCTTCTAGAGCATCGGCTTTCACCGTAGGCGTATACTTGTTTAGCAATGTATCCTTACGCTTGTCGAACAGCCGTGAAATCATTTCGTCACCGGCCTCATCCTGCAGCTCGTTCAGCAGATCGAGTGCAAGCGCATGATAGTTCTTAGGGAAAAAATCCTCTGCGGATTCCGTAAGGCTGTATAAGGAGACGGGTCTTCCCATCGGCTGTTTCACGGTTCGATAGGTGATGTAACCCTCACTCTTCAAGCTTTCCAGATGGCGCCGGACGGCCATGCCTGTTATTCCCAGTGCCTCGGTTATGGATTTTGTGCTGAGTTCACCATTTATTTTTAACATTTGCATGATATACTCGCGGGTACTGTATGCGACTTCTTGATCCACTATAATCACCGCCTTGTTTCTCGATGAATGCTTTCTTTTTCAACTAAAAAGGTTAAAAAGCAATATGTCTCATCTTATGTCTTTACCTTCTATAAGTCAACCGGAATGGCAGTTTTTGAGGCGATCATCACGCGGTTTATTGACAATTGGCATGATTAACCACATAATTACGATATATTTTAGTATAAAAAGTATAGAAAACAAGGAATGGATGAAGATTGAGCTTTTGCAATGATAGCCAGTCGAAAGATTGAAAGAATTAATTATTACACTCGGGAAGGTGGAATGACGGATGTATGTTATTGGGTCAGCTTGTATCGAAGAGAAAGCGGGAGAATGCGTTGACGTTTGCCCTGTGGATTGTATAGAAGAAGGAGATGACCAGTTCTACATCGATACCGATATTTGTATCTCCTGCGGGGCTTGCGAAGCGGCTTGTCCGGTGGCGGCCATTTTCTATTTTGAGGATCTGCCGGAAGACCAGAAGCATTATTTCGATAAAGCGGTTGAATATTACAAGAACAAGTAGGGTGCTCGGGCGCTCCGGTTTGAGTCTAGCGGGCGCTCCGGTTTGAGTCTATCCAGACGCTCCGGTTTGAGTCTATCCGCTCTGTTGTCCGTCCGTTTCGGGAATGGAAATAGGCAAGGTAGAAACGGACTCCCAAAGGATCGGCTATCCTCAAACCTCCGCTGGGTGGTAAAGAACAAGAAGAAAGATCAAAAGACTAAAGATAAGAGATTAAAGATTCAATGACTAAAATAGAAGAGCAAGGCTTACGAGCAATTAAATCTATATGTGATCAATTAAAAGCGGCTACCATTAATAGTTGGAAAATAGAGCGATGTTTAAGCTGCGCTCATGCGTTAATCAAAATACGTGTTCTCCATACATAAGCCATCCGGGATATTCGAGGCCCCCTCGAATTAATTTCTCGGGTGGTTTAATTCGTTATGGGCGGATCATGCCAAGGAAGCACCCGAAACCTAGAACCCTACCGGAAATATGACACATTTCCTCTATTGAAGCTATCCGGGATGGGGAATGTTCCAATCATTCTTTTCTTGGGTGGCTTTATTCATGAGTTGAAAGGGCGGTGTTATCTACATTTTAGAAGATTCTGCGTCAAGTTGATGTCATATTGTGCGCGCAGCGTGGCCATTTGTATGTATACACGAGATTGAATTTCTTTCGCAAAATAGTGAAACACTTACATTTCCAGAAACAAAAAAATAATAATTTAAATGTGTCATATATATTGACACATTTACAAAATACGTTTTATTATTAATATCACTGGAGAATGAAAATAATAAATTTGATAATAATCACGGTTTTTTGATGATTTCGGATCGTTTTATTTAAAAAAATGATCTTATTAATCTACTGGTGAAATTAAATAGGGGATGTCTTCATGAAAAAGCATGATCAAGACTTTATGAAGCGGCAGAACAGACTCACAGTATTCCAAATCATCAAGAACGAACAGCCGATTTCAAGAGCAGCTATTGCCAAACAGACGGGAATGAGTCCGACAACGGTCAGCCGGATCGTATCGGAGCTGACGGAAGAAGGGTACGTTCACGAAACAGAAGAACAAGCCTCGGCCGGGCGCGGAAGAAAGTCCTCCTTAATCAAACTGCTGGATACGGCGGTCATCTCGATAGGCGTTGAGCTTGATCGCCATCAAGCCAATATTGGATTCATCGATGTTCAGGGAAGTGTATTGTGCAGCGGCAGTTTTCCGAGATCGCCGGAGGATACGGCAGAAGCCACGGTAGCCCGAATTGCGGACACCATTGAAGAACTCATCTCGGAATGCGATATCGATCGCAGACGGGTGGTAGGGATTGGCGTGGGACTGCCGGGCATCATCGATGTTGATGCCGGCGTGGTCAATTTCTCGGTACAGCTTGGTTGGAAGAATGTGAGGCTTGCCGAGAGGCTCAAGGAATTAACCGGGCTTCAATCGGTCGTAGACAATGAGCTGAAGGTAAAGGCATTGGCGGAGCAGCTTAAGGGATCGGCATACGGCTCCAACCGGACGGTCCTCCTTGGGTTCGGTAATGGCGTAGGCTCAGCACTGATCCTGGAAGGGGAGATTTACCGCGGGGTGACCAACAGCGCAGGGGAAATCGGACACACGACGGTGGACCCTGAAGGTATGATGTGCGACTGCGGAAAAGCCGGTTGCCTCCAAACCTATATCAATATACCGTCCTTGTTGTCGGAAGCCAGCAAGATTAAACCCGTTCGTACGATTGAGGAACTGTTCGCGGAAAGACGGGCTGGAACACGATGGGCGACCTATTTAATCGATAGAGCCCTTGCGTATATGGCGATTACGATTAATAACGTCGTCAGCATGTATAATCCGGACAGCGTCATATTGAGCGGCGAGATCCTGGACAAGTTCCCTGAAGTTTACGAAGAGATCACCGATCTGTGCTACTCACAGTATATCTGGGAACCGCTTCAGGATTCCTTTACGATTGTCCGCTCCGAGCTTCACGAGCATGGGGTCATCATCGGATCGGGACTTGTCGCGCAGGATCGTTATTTTCAACTGAATTAATTCATCTGGAGATCGGGGGAGCAACATCATGGGATTTGTGCCATTAGTAGAGGAATATCGCGGGAATGTACTGGAGAACATCCACTACGGAGCGATCAGTGTTGTAGACGAGAACGGTAATGTGGTTTACGCAGCGGGGGATCCGCATCATATGACTTTTCTGAGATCGGCGGCTAAGCCGTTCCAAGCCATACCTGTGATGAAACGCCGGATTGACGAAGTGTACGGACTAACAGGGGAAGAAACGGCGTTGTTTGCCGCTTCCCACCGTGGTGAAAGCTTCCACATTGATGCACTGGAATCTATTTTGAAGAAAACCGGGATTCAGGAAGAAGCGCTTCACTGCTGCGCAACTTATCCACTGAACGAGGATGCCAAGGCGCAGCGCCATCGGGATCATGAGGACAAGCGTCGGATCTTCCATAACTGCTCGGGCAAGCACAGCGGCTTGATTGCCCTATGTAAGCATATGGGCTGGGATGAGAGCACGTATTACAAGCCGGAGCATCCGGTTCAACAAGAAATCATTGAGACGCTGGCTTATTTTGCCGAGGTTCCAGTTTCCTCGATCCCGCAAGGCATTGACGGCTGTGGCCTTCCCATCTTCGCGCTTCCGCTGGACCGTATCGGATACAGCTTCCTTAAGCTGGCTTGCCCGGATTTGATCGAGGACGCAGAGACGGCGGAAGCAGCTGCCAGAATGGCAAAACGGATGAATGAGTATCCGGATATCATTGCAGACACCAAGTTTGTGTGCTCTGCCTTGCTCCGGGACCACAATCTGACTGCCAAGGGCGGCGCCAAGGGCGTGTACGGCATCGGTCTTCGGAAAGAACGCTTGGCGATCTCGCTTAAAGTGTCCGATGGCTCCGAGCAAGTCTGGCCATGCATCATCGCTTCTATTCTGGAGCGCCTGGGTTACAGCGATCAGTCTACGATCGACCGCTTGTATGCGCTGGTTCCGAATGAGATTTTCAATGATGGCGGCACGCTGGTTGGGAAACGACGCGCGGTGTACGAATGGAATGTTTAAGCTGTGAGGAACTCAAGGCGATCGGCAGGATGTTCTATGCTGAAGCGGCGAGTGAATCTATAGATATTCACTACATCAAAGGGGGAGTAAAACAATGAGATTCAAAGGTAGAACATGGTCACTGCTCATGCTGCTGCTCGCATTTACGATTGTTGCGGCAGGCTGCGGCGGAAACAGCGGAAGCGGCAAAGGGGCAAGTGAAGGCGGCGGCGAGACCAAGCCGGTGACAAAAGATAACAAAGATGTTGTCATTGCGATTAACGCCAACTTCATTACGCTTGACCCTCACAATGCTGGAGACACGCACTCCATTTCCGGTGCACGCACGATGTACGAAGGTTTGATGGGCTTCAACGAGAAGATGGAACTCGTTCCTGTACTGGCTGAAGACTACAAGATCAGTGAAGACGGCCTGACGTACACATTCAATTTGCGCCAGAACGTGAAGTTCCATGATGGAACGGATTTCAACGCAGAAGCCGTAAAAGCCAACCTGGATCGCATTAGGGATGAAAAGAACAACCTTAGAATGCGTAAAAGCTTCTCTGCCGTCGCCGATGTTCAAACTCCGGATGACCACACGGTTGTCATCACCCTTAGCCAGCCGTACAATGCTTTCTTGAACAAGACTGCGATGGCGCTGATGATCAGCCCGAAAGCGCTCAAAGAAAGTGCTGACATCACGAAGAATCCTGTAGGTACGGCAGCATACAAGTTCAAGGAATGGATTCAAGGTGACCGCCTTGTTGTTGTAAAGAATGAGGATTACTGGCAAGAAGGTCTTCCGAAGGTCGACAGCATTACGTTCAAACCGGTACCGGAGAACGGTTCCCGGATCGCGATGCTGAAAACGGGCGAAGCGGACTTCATTTATCCTATGCCGACTGAGCAGGTGTCCGAAGTAGAAGGCGATTCCAATATCGTCATTGACAAGATCGATTCCACGATCGTTCGTTATATTACGCTCAACACCATGAAGAAGCCTTATGACGATCTGAAGGTTCGTCAAGCCATCAACTATGCCATTGATAAAGATGCTTACATTAAAGTAGTTAAATCCGGACTGGGCTCGAAGTTGAAGTCTTCCATGTCTTCCATGACACAGCACTATTCCGAGCAATCCGGATATGATTACGATCTGGAGAAAGCAAAATCCCTTTTGGCGGAAGCAGGCTATCCGGACGGATTCGAAGCAGAGCTCTGGGGAGAGAATGATTCCGAAACGATGAAAGGCATGCAGTTCATTCAGCAGCAGCTGGCTCTTGTCGGAATCAAAGTCGATGTGAAATCGATGGAGGGTGCAACCCTGTCCGATCAGATTAACTCGGCTACGCCGGAAAACGCAAAAATTCAAATGTGGTATGTAAGCTGGTCACCATCGTCCGGTGATGCTGACGGCGCAACCAAAGGTCTGTTCAGCAGCGAGTTCTTCCCGCCGGCTGGTTCCAATACCGCTTACTATAAGAACGACAATGTAGACCAATGGATCAAGGATGCCAACGCATCCGTCAAAGCTGAGGATGCAAAAGAAATCTATGCCAACATCCAAAAGCAAATCTGGGAAGATGCTCCGTGGGCATTCCTCGGGGTCGATCAGGTCATTACCGGCAAGAGAGCTTATCTTGAAGGCGTTAAAGCCCTTCCGGACGGATCGATCAGTGTGATCAACGCAGAAGTCAAATAATCAGGCAGCGAAGAGCTTGCTAAACGTATACCTTGTGGTGGGCCGCCTCTTGAATCAATAAGGAAGCGGCCCATCGTATTTTAAAAGCAGGCATGTTGAAAGGAGGCACATCCTTTGGGAAGATATGCAATTCAGAGGCTGCTGGGTGTTATCCCGCTGTTGTTCGTTGTATCCATTCTTGTATTTATGTTCATTCACCTTATTCCTGGAGATCCGGCACGACTTGTTGCAGGTAAGGATGCCACCCTTGAGGAGATCAACGGGATTCGAGAGCAGCTAGGCTTAAACTTGCCGCTATGGCAGCAGTATGTGAACTACATGAGTGATCTGTTGAAGGGTGACTTGGGTGTATCTGTTACTTCCAATCTGCCGGTAACGGACATGTTGGAGAGCCGGTTTTTCCCGACCATTGTCCTGACCTTTACCAGCCTTGGCTGGGCATTGGTTATTGGTCTGATCATTGGTATCATATCTGCCGTTAATCGCGGAAAATGGCCGGACTATATCGGAATGTTGACTGCAATATCCGGTATTTCCTTGCCAGGATTCTGGCTTGGTCTTGTACTGATTCAAATTTTCTCTGTTGAGCTTGGTTGGTTCCCAACAGGCGGTGTCGACAGCTGGCAATCCTATATTCTGCCTTCTTTTACGCTAGGGGCCGGGATTATGTCCATGCTGGCAAGATACTCACGTACGTCGATGCTCGAAACGATGCGCGAGGATTATGTGCGGACCGGACGCGCGAAGGGTCTGCGGGAATTCGTCGTTGTCGGAAGGCATGCGCTGCGCAATTCCTTGATTCAGGTCGTAACCGTTGCAGGGCTGCAGTTCGGATTTTTGCTGGGCGGTTCGGTTATGGTTGAGACCGTATTCAGTATTCCGGGCATGGGACGTCTCTTGGTCGACTCGATCGCATTCCGGGATTATACCGTCATTCAAGCGCTTTTACTGCTGTTTGCAGCCGAATTTATCCTGATTAACCTGATTGTCGATTTATTGTACGGTGTACTGAATCCAAAAATCCGGTATGCATCGAAATAGGAGGGGGAACTCATGAGCAACAATTCAACAGTGACGGTCCATTCCTCCGCGCCGGAGGATATGCTTGCAAAGAGCCAGGCAACTGGCAAATTCAGAGCGTTTACATCTAAATTCATGAAGCAAAAGCTTGCCGTAATATCAAGCGGATTTATCTTGTTACTCCTTGTGCTCGCGGTGATCGGTCCGCATATCGTTCCGTATCCTCCGAATGAGCCCAACTACGATGCAATGATGCAAGGCCCGTCGGCTGCCCACTGGGCGGGTACGGATGAGTATGGCCGCGATATCCTGAGCCGCTTGATTGACGGAACACGGTTAACCATGGCGGTCAGCTTAAGCGCGGTATTTATATCCGCAGTTCTCGGTACGATTCTCGGCTTGATCAGCGGCTACTATGGCGGCTGGATCGACCGTCTCATTATGCGGGGCAGTGACGTCATGTTCTCCTTTCCTGACCTGCTGCTTGCCATTGGAATCGTAGCGATTTTGGGGCCGGGATTATCGAATGTGGTGATCGCGGTGGCGGTCTTTGGCACACCGTCGTTTGCCAGAATCATCCGAAGTGTAACACTCTCCGCGAAGGAGTCTTTATATGTAGAGGCGGCAAGATCGATGGGGGCCAAGCATAACCGGATTATATGGAAGCATATTTTTCCCGAGACGGTTCCCAGCATCATCGTCAACGTGTCGATGCGAATCGGCGGCGCCATTCTGGCAGCTTCTTCGTTAAGCTTCCTCGGACTCGGGGCCAAACCGACAGAACCGGACTGGGGCGCTATGCTCAGTATGGGACGCGATTACTTAAGCATTGCACCGCATATCGTGTACTACCCGGGACTTCTGATATTCCTGACTGTGCTTGCATTCAATCTGATCGGTGACGGACTGAATGATGCCCTTGATCCGAAGACCAAAAACTAATAGGGGGGATAGATCGTGACGCAAACATTGCTTGAAGTAAAGGGGCTCAAAACCGAATTCAAACGCGATGGCTCATCGGTGCTTGCCGTAGCAGGGGTCGATTTTCACATCAATAAAGGCGAAGTGCTTGGACTCGTGGGTGAATCCGGATGCGGCAAAAGCGTGACCTCCCTGTCCATCATGAGACTTCTTAAGGATACGCCCGGCCGAATATCCGGGGGCTCGGTAAGTTTTGAGGGCAAGGATCTCGTACAAATGTCGGAAAAAGAAATGCGCCGCTATCGGGGTAACGAGCTGGCCATGATCTTCCAGGAACCAATGACATCCCTGAATCCCGTCCTTCGTATCGGGAAACAGCTGGAGGAATCCATCATGCTGCACCTGGGTTATAGCCGCAAGAAAGCGCGGCAGCATGCCATCGACTCGCTCAAACTTGTCGGCATTCCGCGGGCGGACGAGGTCGTGGATGACTATCCACACCAATTGTCCGGCGGCATGCGGCAGCGGGTCATGATTGCGATGGCGATGTCCTGCAATCCGAAGCTGTTGATTGCCGATGAGCCGACCACGGCTCTTGACGTCACGATTCAAGCTCAGATCCTGGATCTGATGAACCGACTCAAGACCGAGCAGGAAATGGGCATGCTGCTCATTACCCATGACCTTGGCGTCGTGGCCGAAATGTGCGACCGGGTGGTTGTCATGTATGCAGGCAGAGTCGTGGAAGAGGCAACGGTTGAAGAACTGTTCGAGAATCCTCAGCATCCATACACCAAAGGGCTCATTCATTCAGTGCCCAAGCTTAGACAAAAGGTACGCCGTTTGGAATCCATTCCAGGGAATGTGCCGGATCTGCGGAACATGCCGAAAGGCTGCAAGTTTGCTCCGCGATGCCCGTTCGTAATGGAGCAGTGCCTCTCCCAGGAGCCGGAGCTTCTCCCTGTCGCACATGAAGAAAATCGTAAGAGCCGCTGCTGGCTGACACAGGAAGGTCACACGAAGGGAGGAGAAACCGCATGAAAGAAACACCTCTATTAGAAGTAAAGAATTTGCAGAAATCATTCACGGTGAAAAAAGGATTCTTCGGCACATCCAAGCAGCTTCGTGCCGTGGATGGAATCTCCTTCGCGATCCATAAGGGCGAGACCTTCAGTCTGGTAGGCGAAAGCGGCTGCGGCAAATCGACGACAGGCCGCCTGGTGACCCGACTGCTGACGCCGAATAGCGGCGAGGTGCTGTTTAACGGAACGGATATTAGCGGATACAACGAGAATCAGATGCGCCCTCTGCGCAAAGACATGCAGATGGTATTTCAGGATCCATACGCCTCTCTTAATCCAAGGATGAAGGTCAAAGAGCTGGTCGCGGAGCCCTTGCTGATTCATACCAAGCTGAGCACCAAAGAGCGGGACAAACTGGCCTGCGAGCTTCTGGAAACGGTCGGATTGAACAGCTTTCATGCCGAACGCTTTGCTCATGAGTTCAGCGGCGGTCAGCGGCAGCGGATCGGCATTGCCAGAGCGCTGTCCGTGCGTCCAAATCTAATTGTTGCCGACGAGCCTGTGTCCGCGCTGGATGTTTCCATCCAATCGCAGGTGCTGAACCTGCTGCAGGATCTTCAAGAGGAATACGGCCTGACTTATCTGTTCATCTCCCATGATCTCAGCGTGGTTGAGCATATCAGCGACCGGATCGGCGTCATGTATTTGGGAGCGCTCGTGGAGACCGCCGACAAAGATACGCTGTATGATCGCCCGCTGCATCCTTACACTCAAGCGCTGCTATCCTCGGTACCCGTTCCGGATCCGAAGCAGAAGAAGGAACGGATCATTCTGAAGGGTGATCTGCCTAGTCCGGTGAATCCTCCGACAGGCTGCCGCTTCCATACACGCTGTCCTTCCTGCATGGAAGTGTGCAAACAGATTACGCCGGTATATCGTGAGGTTGAGCCGGGCCATCAGGTGGCATGCCATTTATATGACGAAGAAATCATGAAAAACGCTTAACAAACGCTTAACAGCGATGATTCTCTTATAGAGGAGGGAAGGCTCGATGAACATCACAATAGATGAAGCTCACCTGGCAGATACTTCGATTTATGTGGTTTATGAGGGGGCGGAGTCTCATTTTCGTTTAACGGAATCTCGAAAGCAGCGCATGACGCTGACGTGGTTCTATGGCCGCTCCGATCAAGAAGCGGATGATCTCGTTGTCGGCATGGGGCAGCGTTCAAACCTGACGTTGGAGCAAGTGCGCAGAACAGGCGCATCAGCCGCGAGAGCATTGCTCAAGGAGAATAAAACAAGCGCAGCGCTGATTCGCCCCTTAGTCCGCGGCGTCGGGGCATCTTCCCGGATTTCGATAGAGGAAGAACTTCAGGCGTGGGTTGAAGGCTGGATGTATGGACTATATCAATTCAATAAGCATCGCGGGGTCACGGCCAATCTGCAATCCCTGTCTCTTCATCTTCGACTAGAAGACTGGGAGGGGCTTTCCCGTGAAGATCTGGAAGCCATTATACAGACGGCAATAATCCGGATCGAAGGGACGCAGTTCACCCGAGACCTGGTGAATGAGTCTCCGGAAACGTTAAATCCGGAAGCGTTCGTAGCGGTTGTTAAGGACCGTTTCAAGAAGGCACCCGTTCAGCTACATGTGTATCGCGGAGAAGAGCTCCATGATCGGCAGATGAACGGTCTGATCGCCGTGGGAGCCGGCAGCAAATATGAGCCTGCCATGATTGAGATTGCCTATAATGGGGTGGGTTCCGATAAGGAGAGCCCTCATATTGTACTCATCGGCAAAGGCGTTACCTTTGATATGGGCGGCATTAACGTTAAAATCGGCCGGGACATCAGCGATGCTCGTATGGATATGGGAGGCGCTGCAGCGGTCGTGGGTGCCATGGATATTCTGGTATCGCAAAAAGCTCCGGTACGCGTAACGGCGCTGATCGCCGTTGCGGATAATTTATCGGGACCGGATGCGATGCTACCATCTTCCGTCGTTCATTATCCGAATGGTTTAAGCGTTCAGATCGCCAATACGGATGGGGAGGGCAGATTGATCATTGCCGATGCGCTGCTGCATGCAGCGAATCTTGGCGCAGATAAAGTGATTGATATCGCAACCCTCACCGGTAATGTCGGAGCGGCATTGGGCTTGGAGATTGCGGGTATCTGGGGCGACCCACAGATTACGGCCGATTTGGTTGAGCTCGGTGAGCGTAACGGTGAGCGCGTATGGCCTATGCCGCTGATGGACGAGTACGAATCAGAGCTTAGAAGCGATTATGCCGATCTGAAAAATGTCGGTACGTCCACTTTGGCTGGCGCTATAACGGCTGCGCTGTTTATCCGTCATTTTGTGGCGGATTCCATGGAATGGGTTCACATCGATATGGCGGGCACGGTCCAGTATAAACGGGATTTCCCTCATTCTGCAGCGGGGGCTACTGGATATGGCGCGAGATTGCTCGCGGATTATGTGGAGAAGCAGTTTTCCCATGCATAAAGAATCAACTTCAATAAGGAGTGATGATGATGCTGCTTGAAATAATCGCAACATGCGTGGATGATGCCATCACAGCAGAGCAGAATGGCGCGGACCGCCTGGAATTGATCACGGCGATCACCGAAGGCGGACTTACGCCGGGAATCGGGCTTGTAGAAGAGGTTGTGAAAGCCGTTCAGATTCCTGTTCATGTCATGGTCAGACCTCATAGCAGATCCTTTGTGTACAACGAACATGATATAGCTACCATGATTGCGGAGGTGAAGGCGATCCGCAAGGCAGGCGCAGCTGGCGTAGTAATCGGCATGCTGACTCCGGAAGGAAAGATTGACGAGGTCTCCTTAGTCAAAATGCTGGAATGGACAGGGGATATGCAGGTCACGTTCCACCGGGCTTTTGATGAATTGGAGAATCAGTTCGAAGGGCTTCGTACATTGCAGAAATACCGGTCGGTTACCCGCGTCTTAACGTCTGGCGGGCCGCAGCCTGCACCGCAAGCCATCCCGAGAATTCGGGAGCTGGTAGAACATACGGCAGGAAGCGAGCTTAAAATATTGGCAGGCAATGGCCTGAAGTGGGAAATCATACATGATTTTATCGACCAGACCGGCGTG
The DNA here is from genome assembly GCF_015326965.1 of Paenibacillus sp. JZ16. Taxonomy (NCBI): domain Bacteria; kingdom Bacillati; phylum Bacillota; class Bacilli; order Caryophanales; family Paenibacillaceae; genus Paenibacillus; species Paenibacillus sp. JZ16. The sequence continues at coordinate 1,633,479 of NZ_CP017659.1, read as the reverse complement.
AGCGAGGTGCATTTCGGCTCCGCTGTCCGGTATGGCCGATCAGGGCTGAAGCCCATTGATCCGGTTGAGCTGCGATCATTGGCTGACAGCTTACATCATTAGAAGTAGCAAACCTATCGGAAACAGGTGAACAAAAATTGCAAACCGTATTGAATAAACAGCAAGAATTTGTGGTTGGCGTTGACCTTGGGGGTACGAAGATCGCGGCAGCGCTCTTTGATTCCGAAGGACAGCTGCTGAACCGGGAGCAAATGGAGACGGCAGGCGCGCGTACTGCCGAAGAAGTGGTTACGAGAATTACGAATATGATTCGCAGCGTCTCGGGCGGCCAATCGCTCCGAGGGGTTGGCATGGCTTCGCCGGGAACGGTTAACAGCCGGGAGGGCATTGTCATCCATGGGACGAATCTGCCGCAATGGACGAATGTTCCCCTCAAAGCATGGATGGAACGTGAGCTGCATACGGAGGTTCAGGTGCTGAATGATGCTAATGCAGCCGCATGGGGAGAGTATGTAAGAGGTGCCGGAAGAGGGGCGACGAACATGGTGTACGTGACGCTGAGCACCGGTATCGGCTCAGGCATCGTGCTGGATGGGAAGCTGTTCCTGGGCAGCAGTTCCTTTGCTGGGGAACTGGGACACCATATCATTGATCCCAGCGGTCCGCAGTGCAATTGCGGCAGCCACGGCTGTTGGGAGGTATTTGCTTCTGGAACAGCCATCGGACTCGCAGCATCCCAGCGAATGCTTACCCAGCCAAGTGTCATATCAGAACTGGCGGCAGCTGATGCGGGAGTGAACGCCAAGCATGTATTCGAGGCCAAACGTCTTCAAGACCCCGTTGCAATGGAGGTCATTGATCGTGCCATCTATTACATGGCGCTTGGACTGGTTAACGTCATTCACAGCTTTAACCCCGATCGCATCGTCATTGGCGGGGGTGTGAGCAGAGCAGGTGAGCTGTTGTTCCCGCAGCTGCGGGAAATGACGGATAAGCTGGTCATGCCGTCCTATTTAGGGACGTACGAGATCGTTCCTGCAGGACTTCGGGACGATGTTGGTCTGGTTGGAGCTGCGGCTTTGTTCCAGTAGCATAGGCCTGAAGAGAATGATACGAATAGGATCAATGATAAATAGATACCAGAAAGAGCGCTCGGAATGACGACGTAGTATCCAGTTACCTAGCTAAAGAGAAATCAACAAAAGCCGCCCTCAGAAGGGCGGCTTTCCAATTATTCATAGAGAGAGCGGGAAACGGAGCGATCATTTATTTGCGTCATAAGTCCGTAACAAGTAACAAGTGATAGGCGTGAACCGTAAACCGTCATCCGTTTGCGCTGGAGTCGATTTTTTTGGTTTCTGGTTAGGTTTGTTTGTATCCGACAAACAATAAACGGTTGCTCGCACTTTCCCGCCCGCCGGCGGAAACCGCCGGCTCCAAACCCGCACGTGGGGTGACCTGCAGGCTTGGAGCCGGCGGCTGTCGCTATTCCATGTACTTGGATGCGTCAAACGTAATCAAAGACGTATGATTGGCATGCTCAATCAGCGAAGAGAGCTTGGTTACCTCGCGTTCCTTCTTGCGGGCTAGCGCCTGATAAGCCTCTGGATCATATAAGGCGACGTTGAACAGCGTTATGGCACCGTCTCCGCTGCCACGGCTGCTCTGGCGCTCCAGCTTCTTGCGGGAACCGAGATGGGCAAGCTGTCCGATATCGCTGCGTATTTGTTTGGCCAGCTCGATCGCTTCCATGATCGTAATGTCGGAGCCGTTCCAGGGAATAGTCTGCGTGGTATTGGAGATTGCCATCAGCAAATCCAGCTTCCTATAATCCGCCGCGGCCGCTTCGATTTCTTCCGTAATGGCATCTACGCTGCGCGTAGGGTATTCCGCCGTCTCCCCTTTTTCAATAATCGTGCTGCTGTTGTTCAAGCGTTCCGACATCAACTGATTGATGAGACGGTTAATTGCTGCCCGAACAGCTAGTGCTTCTGCCATCGTTATTTGACTCATAAGTGATGGATCACCTCTTTAATTTCATTTCTGATATGTAAACGCATAGATTTGTAAAAAGTTGCTAGATTAATTAAAAAAGCAGCGCGGAAAGGAGAACAGAGTTACATAATTGTCATGACTGAGTGAGACGGTTAACCAATCTCCTGCCGAAATTCTTCATCTTTACGACAGCTCCAAACATAAAACGATAGATTTTTAGGATATCATTGACAGCATCCTTGCTTGTATACTATATTAAGAGAAGGTTACAAAACGTTAATGAATTTTGCCGAATTTCGTTTGTGAAAACGGGGGAACCGTCTTGGGTGAATTACTCTTGTATAGAGAGTATAGGGAACCTTCAACCGAACCCTTAGCTAACTCCGTAGGCATCGAAGGAGAGAACATATTTTGAAGAAGTTTGTCATCACTTTGCTAGGGTCTGCAATTATTTTTTCTTCTGGTGCCGTTTCAGCATTTGCTGATCAACAACCGAATTTTCAGTATCAAGTGAAGCAATTGGTAGGAACTCCATACAAATGGGGCGGAACGACTACCAGCGGGTTTGATTGCTCCGGATTTATACTGTACATGTTTAGAAATTTCGATATTGATCTTCCGCGCACTTCCCAAAGCCAGGCTCAAGCCGGTGAACATGTGGATCGCCAAGATCTGCGGGTTGGAGATTTGGTATTCTTCAATACGAGCGGTAGCGGAATTTCTCATGCAGGCGTTTACATTGGTGACGGACAATTTGCACATGCTTCCAGCAGCAAGGGAGTCAGAATCAGCAAGCTTAGCGATTCCTATTACGAGCCGCGTTATGTCACGGCACGTCGTGTTTTGAGTCAAGAAAACTATGCAAAGCTGGTAGGAAGCGCAAGCTAGTTGGATTACGCAGCCATTTAGAGTACGATACATAATCAGAAAGCCTGACAAAGGGATGACCTTGTCAGGCTTTCTTTTTTTAGATATCAGAGAGTATAAACATCGAAGCTTGTGACTTCCTGATATCGCAAGAAAAACTTCTACTAACTGTCTGTCATCTGCGAAAGTACGTCGATAGACGTTTTTGTTACTATAAGTCTATCATCCCACAAGGGGGTGTTCGGTTACTCCTTAACAACAGAGGCATTCACGGCAGCTTCCATTCCATTATTATAGAGACGGAACAAGCCCAGACGCCAGAAGGCGGCTCCCTTCAGGTCATAACGTTTGGCCAAGCCGAGTTTATCGTCCACGGAAGTGGCGGTTTCGCTGCTTAAACTGATGCCAAGCAGGAGCTTCTGCTTAGGTACGCCTGCTTGGAGTGCCAGCTGGATCGCTTGGTCCACCAGACTGTTCGGTTCGGGAACCTGAGATTTGGTTCCAACCGGATTATACTGATAGGCCATAACAATCAGGTCATCAGCGATAGAGGCCAGTGTCTTGTAATCATAACCTTTATAGGCGCTGTTCAATGGCGGCACGGCTAAAGACAGGGCAACGTCATTCGGCAATGCGGCTTTCAATTGCTTGACGTAATCATTGAGCAGCTTCTGCTGCTTCACGGCATCCAGTTTAAATCCGAGCCCTTCAAAGTCAAGCACAACACCGCCGAATCCGTTCTCCGCTACCGCGGATGTAATGCCTTCAATAGACTTTTGGCGCAGGTTGCTATCGCTTAGGACCTTGGTTAACTCGCCGTTCCCATCCAAGGCATAAACCATGAGATATGGTTTAATATTCTGATTTGCAGCATCTGCTACAATCGATTGCGGCGTAACGTCGCCAGCCGCAGCGGGGAGGCGGTACTCATCCCCTTGAAGCGTGAACTGACCCTCGCGATCGATGCGGCTCCAGCCAAAGGCAACTGAATTCATGGATCCCACAAGATCCCGTTCTTGGAAAGATTGTAATGCATAGAAAGCTCTCAAATGCATGTCGCGCTGTGGCGATACGAGGGAGACTGTACGAGTCGCCTGGTTCCAGCCGACATCAACGCCGAATTGGCTGCTGAACGAGCTGAGCGGGATCATCACACGGCCTTCCCGCTCCACCGTCGGAGCTGCAAGCTTCACTTTTTTTCCATTGACGGTTGCGTTCGTGCTCCCCACTTGAAGTAATACTTCAGTCGATTGGCCTTTCACGCTGCCAATGGCCTTCACGGTTTGCGTCTTGCTATTCCATGTGATTTGAATGCCCAGTGCTTCTCCAACCGTCCGGAATGGAACGTAGGTGACCCCTTTGTCAACCCGCGGAGCCGCATCGAAGGTTAGCGTAACGTCATCCAGCTTTACCGATATGGCAGGCTCTGCATGTACCTGGCTAACATGGGGGGTGGTGCCGAGCAGGGATAAGGCAAGAACGGCAGCAACAGCTGTTTTTCCTATTTGTTTGTGCAGCATGCTTATGTATTTCCTCCGATCCATTAAAATAATAGAATGATTTCATAGAATATGGAATTGGGTCTAGCATACGCTAGTATAGCAAAATTTTCATAGAGTTCCAATTCCATGATGTCAATGTCATAGAATAGATATGAGTAAGCATATTGATTTTTTAAACTTTCCAGTATAATAAATGAAGGATTTGATACATAACCTGATGATGACATGCATAGGGGGATAATACGGGTGTTTAAATTCTGGAAGAAGAAAAAGGGCGGGGATAGCGGAGACAAAGCCTCGATCCCTCCAGCAGAAGAGATAATGGAAGTCGTACCGGATCCGATCATTGAGCTTGCAGGCCGCGAGGTTCGCCGCAGCGTGGCGCCTGTTCTTGGCATGACGGTGCTTGATCTGGCCGAGCGGAATGAGGTGGACTGGAACTCTTTTTGCAAAAGAGGAACTTGTGCGCGCTGCCGCTGCATGGTGGTGGAGGGAATCGAGTATTTGTCCGAGCCCAATTTGGCCGAAGAGCGGCGCCTCGATCCAGAAGAAATCGAAGAAGGCTATCGACTGGGATGCCAGAGCAAGATCGAAGCGGTCGGTCCCATCAAAATCAAGCATGCCCCATACTTTTGAAGACATTGAAGGCAGATTGCCGTTCATATTTAAAAAGCAGGCAGCCGTACCACAACGGCTGCCTGCTTTGCTGGAAAGATAATACTGCAATCCTTTACTCAATCCCCATTTTGCTCTGTTCCCGGAACGAGCTCGGCGTTTGACCGGTAATTTTTTTGAATAACATCGAGAAGTACTTATCATTGCCGTAACCGACTTGGGAAGCAACCTCATGTACCGGCATTTCGGAATCCGCCAGCAGGCGCTTGGCCTCTTCAATTCGGCGGGATATCAAGTAATTGAAGGGGGAATCGCCGACTTCTTTTTTGAACAGATGGGATAAATAATGCTGACTAACATACATCGTATCGGCAATGTCCTTGAGACTGATGCTCTGGGTATAGTTAGTGTCGATAAAGTGTTTGGTCCGCAGTGCGATTTCGTTCTTGCCCTTCAAGGACTGGAATTGGTGTTTAACGTCCACAATGCGATAGATGACGGTAATCAATGACATCAGCAAGTTGGTGCTCAACGTTTCATACCCCAGCACCTGCGAATCGCATTCACGGAGGATCTCGGAAAGATAGCTTTCCACTTTATAGGCGTATTTCTCACAGGATATGACTGGCTCCACATAGGCCGGGAGCAGCATCCCCTGGGGAACCCCTTCAATGTGAAGCGAATCCACGCCGCAGTAGATCACCTTGAAGGGTCCGTCCGTGATGGATCTCTCCTCGTGAGGAATGCCGGGGTTATAAATCGCGACATCGCCCTTGTGGAGTTCGTATATTTTTCCTGCAATCGTGAATTCTCCGCGTCCTTCTACAACATAGATGATCTCGCAGAAATCATGAATTTGTGGCGGTCCATAAAAGAAGTCCTCGTCCACGACCTGCCCGGCAAAGAGCAGCTGCGGATTTTTGATGAAGCGGAAGTGATCGCTTTTGCTATGCGAGATTTCGATCTTTGGCACGGTCTTGTCCCTCCTGGAAAGCAACATCCTCTACCTATTATAATGCAAAACGCCCTTTCAGTGCGGAAATCGTTTACATCTGCTAATCGGGATGGTTCACTGTCTTGCTGAAATTAGGAGCCGATATAACAAAATAGTGGGTTATCTCTTGCACCGAATCATCTTACAATGATGTCATAATCCTTATAGGGAGGCGTGACATACATGACAATTGAAAACGATTACAGATGGCGGGACGGTTTTCCGAGAATCGGGATTCGCCCTACGATAGATGGAAGACGGAGAGGAGTTCGCGAATCACTCGAGGAACAGACCATGAATCTGGCCAAGGCCGTCGCCGAGATGTTGACGAAGGAGCTCAAATATCCGAACGGCGAGCCAGTTGAATGCGTCATTGCGGATACGTGCATTGGCGGAGTGGCTGAAGCAACTGCAGCCGCCAAAAAATTCAAAAATGCCGAAGTCGGCCTAACCATAACCGTTACGCCTTGCTGGTGTTACGGCACCGAGACGATGGATGTCGATCCTTCGCGTCCGAAGGCGGTATGGGGCTTTAACGGAACAGGACGTCCAGGCGCGGTTTACCTGGCCGCGGTACTGTCGGCCCATGCCCAGAAGGGGCTTCCTGCATTCGGCATCTATGGCGAAGACGTTCAGGATGAAGGGGATACCCGTATTCCGGACGACGTTCAAGAGAAGCTTCTGCGTTTTGCACGGAGCGGCTTGGCTGCAGCGTACATGCGCGGACAATCGTATTTGTCCATGGGCTCGGTGTCGATGGGCATCGCCGGCTCGATCGTGGACGACAGCTTCTTCCAGGAGTATCTGGGCATGCGGAACGAATATGTAGATATGAGCGAGTTTACGCGCCGCTTGGAAGAAGGCATCTATGATCCTGAAGAATATGAACAGGCGCTTGCTTGGGTGAAGGAGAATTGTACGGAAGGACCGGATAACAATCCGGATCATCTCCAGAACAGTCGGGAGCGCAAGGATCTGGAGTGGGAAACCGTCGTCAAAATGACGCTGATCACCCGCGATTTGATGATCGGTAATCCGCGCCTGAAGGAGCTTGGCTTTGAAGAAGAGGCTCAGGGTCACAGCGCTATCGCTTCCGGATTCCAAGGTCAGCGGCAGTGGACGGATCATTCCCCTAACGGTGATTTCCTGGAGACCATCCTCAACTCCTCCTTCGATTGGAACGGCAGGCGTTCGCCGTATATCGTGGCAACCGAGAATGACAGCCTGAACGGAGTCGGCATGCTGTTCGGATACCTGTTAACCAATACGGCACAGATTTTCGCGGATGTGCGTACTTACTGGAGTCCGGCTTCGGTAGAACGGGTTACCGGCTATAAGCTTGAAGGAAAAGCAGAGAATGGCATCCTGCATCTGATCAATTCCGGCTCGGCTGCATTGGATGGAACGGGCGAGCAGGAGATAGATGGCAAACCGGCTATGAAGCCGTTCTGGGAGATCACGGAGGAAGAGGTTGAACGCACGCTGAAGGCCACGCAGTGGAGACCGGCTAACTTGGAGTATTTCCGGGGCGGCGGTTACTCGACCGACTACCTGACGCGCGGCGGCATGCCGATGACGATGTTCCGTCTTAACCTGGTAAAAGGTCTTGGTCCCGTGCTGCAAATTGCCGAAGGCTATTCTGTGGATCTGCCGGCGGAGGTACACGACACGCTCGATAAGCGTACAGACCCGACATGGCCAACGACCTGGTTTGTGCCGAACCTTACGGGACAGGGTGCGTTCTCAAGCGTTTATGAGGTCATGAACCAGTGGGGCGCTAACCATGGCGTAATCAGTTACGGACATATCGGAGCGGATCTCATTACCCTGGCCTCGGTCCTGCGCATTCCGGTCAACATGCATAATGTGCCAGCCGAAGAGGTGTTCCGCCCACGTGCATGGGGAATGTTCGGAACGACCGATCCGGAGAGCGCAGACTTCCGCGCTTGTCAGAACTTCGGTCCTCTATATAAATAAGGTTAACGAGAGGAGTAGGAGAACATGCTGAACATGGAAACGAGAAATGAACTCTGCAAGTATGCCAAAAAAATCGTCGACAGCGGACTCGTTGTAGGACCGGGAGGAAACATCAGCGCGAGAGCCGGGGACAAAATGTATTTGTCCCCGAGCGGTTTTGCGCTGGAGGAGATTGAACCGGAGCAATGGATCGAAGTCGATATCCCGACCGGCGATATTACCGATATAGGATTACGGCCTTCGTCCGAAGTGCTGATGCACCTGTATGGATACCGGAGCAACCCCGATATCGGGGCGATGGTGCATACACATCCATCCCACTGCATTGCCTTTACGTTGGTTGAGAGGGAGCTGCCGGTGATGTTTCCGGACCAGGCGGCATTGGTTGGACGTACGGCATACATCCCTTACATCATTCCTACGACAGATTTGCTGGCAGATGCCGTCGCGGAGAAAGTAACGACGGCCAGTTCCATCCTGCTCGGTAACCATGGACTGGTTACAACCGGCCGGAATCTGCGTGAAGCGTATTACCGAACCCAGGTAGTTGAAGAGAGCGCCAAAATTTATCTGAGCGCCAAGGCTGCCGGCACACCGGTGCCGCTGACAGATCAGGAAGTGGATGATATCGCTGCGCTGGAGAGCGAAGATTATCGTATTCAGCTCCTGCAGAAGATGAAATAAAAGATTGTGGGTCAGATCCGGTTGTTCAAACTCGGATCGGTAAAGTACTAAGGTGAGAAAGGATGCGGCTTATGAGCAATTCATCCGCGGTGCTTGCGTTTGACTTGGGGGCCAGCAGCGGCCGGGCGCTGCTGGGCGAGATCACCTCTTCTGATCATGAATCGCCCGGCATGCTGAAGATTACCGAGATTCACCGCTTTGCCAATATACCCGTCCAGATGGGACAGCATTTGCACTGGAATTTCCCGATGCTGCTGCAGGAGGTTAAGCATGGCATTCGCAAAGCGTTCCAAGCCGGCTATCAACCGGTCAGCTATGGCATCGATTCATGGGGCGTCGATTATGGACTGATTGACCGTAACGGGGAGCTCATCGGAGTTCCTTATCATTACCGGGATCTGCGGACGGAAGGCATGGTGGAGGAAACCTGCGAGCAGGTCGGGAGAGAACGACTGTTTCAAGAAAGCGGTCTGCAATTCATGCCGTTTAACACGATTTTCCAGTTAAATGCGATGCTAAAGTCAAAATCTCCGATGCTTGATATTGCAGATAAGTTCCTACTCACTCCGGATCTACTGAACTATTATCTGACGGGGGTCCAGGCGTGCGAGTTCACTATGGCCACCACGACTCAGCTCTATCATGTTACAGAAGGCAAGTGGAATGAACCCTTAATGGAGGAGCTGGGGCTTTCCGCATCCCTGTTCATTGAACCCGTACAGCCGGGAACCGTGATTGGAAGGCTGCAGGATGCCGTGGCGCAAGAGCTGGGCGTTCCGGCGATTAAAGCGATTGCCGTGGCATCGCATGATACGGAATCCGCCGTGGTAGCCGTTCCTGCGAACACCTCCCGATTTGCCTATCTAGTATGCGGTACCTGGTCGCTTCTAGGAACCGAGCTTCCGGAGCCGCTTGTCCATACGGACGTGCTGGAGGAAGACTTCTCCAATGAGGGTGGAGCCTATCAAACCTTTCAATTACTGAAGAATATCATGGGCCTTTGGATTCTTCAGGAGTGCAAGCGTCAATGGGAGAATCAAGGATTGACGTATTCATTTGCAGAGCTGGTCGAACTTGCTCAGGACGCGGAATCGTTCCGCAGCTTCATAAACCCGGATGACCTGCGCTTCATGAATCCGGCGGATATGCCGGCTGAAATCCGGGATTATTGCCGGGAGACAGGGCAGCCCATTCCTCATAGCACCGGAGAGTATGTCCAGTGCATACTGCAGAGCTTGGCTATGAGATACCGGGAAGTGCTTGAGCGAATGGAGGTTCTGACAGGGCACCACTACGATGGGCTTCATATGGTTGGCGGCGGCATTCAAAACGAGTTGTTGTGCCGTTATACGGCCAATGCCATGGGCCGAACAGTGTGGGCCGGACCGATTGAGGCAAGTGCCATCGGGAACATGCTGGTTCAATTTGTGGCGAATGGCACATTGCGCAATCGGGAAGAGGGAGTGGAACTCGTCAAGCGGTCTTTTCCGCTTGCCTGGTACGGGCCTGAGTCCAACGAGGATTGGGAGGCAGCATTCCAGCATTATAAGTCCATTGTCGAACAACAGCAGGTACAACAGTAAGTTTAAGGGATTCATAGAGAATGGCGGTCTCCTAATATTCCAAGCCTTACATCTAAATTCGATAGAGAAGGATGTCATATCATGCTAAAAGGCATATCACATGTGCTCTCGCCTGAGCTGCTGAAGATTCTGATGGAGATGGGGCACGCGGATGAAATTGTGCTCGGCGATGCCAATTTTCCGGCAGCCAGTCATGCCCAGCGGTTGGTCCGGGCAGACGGACACGGAATTCCTGCGTTATTAAACGCGATATTGCCGTTATTTCCGCTCGATACGTATGTTGAGTCCCCGGTAGCGCTGATGGCTGTGACGCCGGGGGATACCGTAGCAACTCCGATCTGGAATGAATACCGTGAGATCGTAAAGCAGTTTCATGCCGTTCCCGTCCAATTTGATGAGGTAGAGCGATTCTCGTTCTATGAGCGGGCGAAGAATGCTTATGTCGTCGTGTCGACAGGCGAAAAAGCGCTGTACGCAAATATTATCCTTAAAAAGGGTGTAGTCGTTTAGACTAACTGGTGCAATGTTAAAGAAGAGATCGCTGCGGCGGTCTTTTTTTCTACTAATCCAACCAAAAGCTAAAGCAAATAATTGTCCAAGTGATTATCATCATCATGCGTAAAAAATGAACACAACTCTGCCGGATTGATCTACAATGAGCATTAGCCCAGATAACAGTAGCTGGCGGAAGAATGTCGGCCTTTTGGATGATCAAGTCGAATTTGGAGGAGAACGGGCAACGCTGGAGCAGAGCGAGAAAGAAAGACGCCAAGATGATTCTGGCAAGTACATAACATCATAAAAATGAAGGTGAGACATTGTGAGAGGAAAATACGTATCTCTATCGGTTGTATCAACGGCAACCAATTATGTTATGGAGCAAGACAATGTAATTACCTGTACCTATCGTACCTATATCAAACCGAGAGAGTCCGGGCAGCTAAAGCTGAGATTTTGGCATAGCAACTCGGTCGATTCTACTTGGGATGTCGGCTCGGTGGCAAAAGGGAGCATGCCGGGGGGAGCGTGGCGTATTGAAGCGGCTTATGCTGCCGATGGGGGCACGGGACGGGATGGGCAGGTTGTACCTGGAACGAGCGTGCAGATTACGTTTGACGGGAAATCCGGTAAGGCGGTGGCTCCCGGCGAGACGTTCTGGAGCGATCCGGTACTGGTCGAACTGCCCGATGGACATGAACTGGCGTTCACGTGGACCATAACGACGCTTTCTTCAGGGAAAACGGTGCCATACAATACGGAGGGGCTGCTTGTAACGGCTTATGAAGCTGAAGGGAATAAGGCGGATGACGAGTTGGGAGCAGCGTTCGTGCCGGCAGTGAGCCGCTTGGTCATGCCTGCATTTATAGGGTATGCCCGAACGGTTCAGCAGCGGATGGTCTTCCTGGGAGACTCGATTACTCAAGGTGTAAGAACGGCCCAAGACGAGTATGAATACTGGGTATCTCGCATAGCGGATGGCCTCGGAACAGACTACAGTGTATGGAATATCGGTTCCGGCTGGGCTAGAGCCTATGACGCCTCGGCAGACGGCCCTTGGCTCGCAAAGGCGGCCGAAGGGGATGTTGTTGCGCTTGTGCTCGGTGTTAACGACATCGATATCGGGGCAAGAAGCTCCAGGGAGCTGCTCAATGATTTATCCACCATAGTAAGGCGGCTAAAGCAGAGGGAGGACGGAACGGGAGCGCGGATCCTTCTCTTCACCGTGCCTCCATTCAATTTTACCGGAGACAGAGAAGAGGTATGGCGCACCGTTAATGAAGCGATTCGAACCCGTCCTCCTGAAGGTGTGGATGCCGTATTTGATATCGCGGCGGTTCTGTCCTGTCCGGCTCCGGAGGAGCATCGGATTCAGCCGAAGTATATGAGCAATTCCGATGATCCGCATCCGAACGGTCTGGCGGGAGCAGCGGTGGCTGAAGCTTTCCTGAAGTGGTATGAGGCCCAGCGGATGAATTAATAAATTTATAATTAAAACCGCTCCGGTCAATAACGGAGCGGGCAACGGCTGTTTCCCCAATCCGGTGACGCCGGGTAAAAGCTGGGAACCTGCGAGCGCGTTCGAATGGACATTTTTGATACCGATGAAAAAGCCAGCTCAACCCGGAATTTGTTGATCGGGCAGAGCTGGCTGGTGCATGACGATGTTTGTTTATGAATACGCTGTAGGTCCTATGTTATACGACGACTGCTGTTCCGCTGACGGCTACCATCAGCATTCCTTCACGGATAACTTCATAATCAATATCTACCGCTATAATCGCGTTGGCCCCCATACGCGAGGCCTTATCCTCCATCTCGACAAACGCCGCGTCCCTTGCTTCCTGCAGCTTGTTCTCATAGGCACCCGAGCGTCCGCCGACAATATCGGTAATGGAAGCCAGAAAGTCCCTAACTACGTTAGCGCCCATAATCACTTCGCCGGTCACAACGCCGATGTATCTTTTAACCGGGTAGCCTTCAATGATGGATGTAGTTGTAATTATCATACCATTTTCCTTCTTTCATATAATTTTTATGATCTTGATTCAAGTGTAACCACATTCGGAATAAAAAAGTCGAGTTAAGGGAACGACCATGTCGGAGGACGGTACCAGTCCATTGACCGCTAAGTGAAGTGCGCCCTATGATTGGGATAGCATGGGCATGGCTTCAGGAAGAATGTCGGCTCAGCCTTTTCCGGTGTGTGTTCCCTCTTATTACGCGACACAGAGAGATTGGTTGCACGGATAGACGGATTCCGATGAGTTGTAGTAGAATTTATTGTCAGGTACACATATATTTCCAGTCTAACACAACAGACCCTTTACGTGATAAACTAACGCTATAGTTCATTACAGCGTCGAGGCGGTGCTTAGTGAAATTTTATAGATTCGGAGGAATAATATGAAAGAATTGATGCTCAAGTGGAACCGAGTGAGCCTGGTAAAGCGGATATTAGCCGGGATTATCGTGGGGGTTATTCTGGCGCTGATCGTTCCCGGTGCGACGGGGATCAGCCTGTTCGGCTCTTTATTCGTATCCGCATTAAAAGCGGTTGCACCCGTACTGGTACTATTGCTGGTCATGTCGGCCATCTCTAACCATCAAAAAGGCTGCAAGACGAATATGAAGTCCATTCTTGTCCTGTATGCCATAAGCACATTTCTCGCAGGGTTGGTGGCGGTTATCGCCAGCTTCATATTCCCGGCAAGCCTGTCACTGGTCACAAGCTCAACAGACCTGACTCCGCCGGAGGGCATTGTTGAAGTTCTCAAGACCCTGTTGTTTAATGTGGTGGATAATCCGGTCAATGCATTGATGAACGCCAACTATATCGGTATTCTCGCTTGGGCGATCCTGCTGGGCATCGCTTTGCGTAATGCCAAGGAGGGCACCAAAAGCCTGCTCACAAGCGGTGCGGATGCTATATCCCAAATCGTAAAATGGGTGATCCAGTTTGCGCCGTTCGGGATCATGGGCCTGGTGTTTGATTCCATTACAACCAACGGGCTTGAAAGCCTGCTGGATTACGGAAGGCTGCTGCTCGTGCTGATCGGATGCATGCTGTTGGTAGCGCTTGTCGTTAACCCGCTCATCGTCTATGCAAGGCTGCGCGAGAATCCGTATCCGCTGGTGTTTACCTGCTTGAGAGAAAGCGGTATTACGGCGTTCTTCACCCGCAGCTCGGCTGCCAACATTCCGATTAATATGCGCTTATGTGAAAAGTTAAAGCTCAACCCGGATACGTACTCCGTATCCATTCCGCTCGGGGCTACCATCAATATGTCGGGAGCGGCAGTGACCATCTCGGTCTTGACGCTGGCGGCTGTGCATACGCTTGGGGTTCAGGTGGATTTCGGAACGGCGCTTATTCTCAGCGTAGTATCCGCTGTGTCGGCCGTAGGCGCCTCAGGCGTGGCCGGCGGGTCGCTTCTCATTATCCCTCTGGCGTGCAGCCTGTTCGGCATCTCCAATGATATTGCCATGCAGGTCGTGGGCGTGGGCTTTATCATCGGTGTGTTGCAGGATTCTTGCGAGACGGCGCTCAACTCTTCCTCTGATGTACTGTTTACAGCGACAGAAGAGCGAGCGAAGCAGCGCAAAGAAGGCAACCCTACAATCGCGAATGCTTAGCTTTAGCAAGTTTACGATAATGAATTGATCTGCTGCATCCGTCCATCAACTGCACTTCGGTTTCATTCTTCCGGCAACAAGCTGCTCTCCACCTCCGCTGCATTCTGCCCACCGCAGAACAGCCCGGGAGGCTGTCCTTATGGAACAGCCTCCTTTTGTAGTGCTTACATCGTCCCCGACTTGTCCTTTAGCAACTGCTGAAGCAGGGAGTGGGAATGTTCGCTTGGTGTCGCGAGCGACCTTATTCATCTGTCCACCATGAATGCGGGTGGCCATATTGAGCCCTACTATCGGGATGATATGGTTCTTTAGCCAAGCGTACAGCAACCATTCGGTCTTCCTAACGTTGTCCGGCACTTACTTGGAATCCGAAGGCGATATGCTTGGGCGTGTCGTTATGCGCTTGAAGGTATTATTCCATCTGATCTGCATCCGTATTATTGCCCACCAGTAGGATATTGCGGCTGCGGTTCTTTGCCAAAATCGGCAGGATTGCCGGGAAATCGGTATATTTCATCGCTACAAAAATGAGATCATAGGTATCATTCTCCGCCAGCGATTCAATCACATGCGTTCGATCCACCGTTGTTTTTCGCTGTATATGATGACGGATGACGATTCCGTCTCTCTCCAGCTCCTCGGTCCGCCTGCCTCGTGCCAGCGCGGTGACGTCATTACCCCCCCGCACCAGCACATGCGCCAGATAACTGCCCAGTACGCCAGCTCCTTGTGAGGGGCGGCTGTTCGCAGGGTCTACTCTCACACGAACAGGTCTTGCGTTGAAACTTGCAAACCCGGATACAGTGGGGATTCCGCAAAAGGGTCACGGCCTTGAGCGTAATAGCTCACATCGGCGATCTCGCCGTCCAAGAAGGAATACACCGTGACTTGAGCTTTCATCGGATCGACGATCCAATACTCTTTCACCCCGCATTGCCGGTATAGATCAAGCTTTGGGATCATATCCTTGCTTCGCGAGGACGGGGACAGCACCTCGATGGCTAGGTCTGGTGTACCCTTGTATTTTCCCTTCTCATCGATTTGATCTTTATCACAAATGACAACCAGATCCGGCTGCACAACACAGATATTGTCCTCCTCCTTCTTCAAAGTAATATCGAATGGAGAAGTTAGCGGTATGCAGGATTTCCCCTTAAACCAGTTGTAAAATGTGCCAATCAGTTCATGTACCGCATGCTGGTGCTTGTACGAAGGGGAGGCCAAGTTGTACACGACGCCGTCGATCAGCTCGTATCGCTGTTCCGATGCTTAATCGAAAGAAGAAATAGACCCCTTAGGGGTAGCCGAAAAAGTAGTGCAGTTAGCGAACCATTCAATGCCCTTTTAGGGCTGGCCAGCAACAAAGGCTTTCAGCCGCAGAGTAAACCACCCGTTATATGAACTGACCCCATAAAGTTAGACATATTATTTTATTAGGCAATTTGTTGGGCATGAGTTCGGTACTGTACCGGACTCATGCCTTTTAGTTTTGCTTTAATTCGCTTGTGATTGTAATAATCGATATATGTAGAAAGTTCTTGTTTAAACTGCTCAATACTTTCAAATTCATTAATATATAGAAACTCAGATTTTATGATTCCAAAAAAGTTCTCAATGACCGCGTTGTCGTAACAGTTACCTTTACGGGACATACTTTGCTTAACACCGCGTTGTTCGAGGGCATGACGATACTGTTTCATCTGGTAATGCCAGCCTTGGTCAGAATGAATCAGAAGAGTATCTTCATCCGTTAGTCGATCGAATGCTTGATCTAGCATGGTTGAAACAAGGGAATAGACGGGTCTTGAACCGATCGTATACGTAATAATCTCCCCATTAAAAAGATCTAACACGGGGGATAAGTACAGTTTTTCTCCAAATAATTTAATCTCTGTTATATCCGTTACCCACTTCTCATTTGGCTTTTCAGCGGAGAAGTTACGCTCTAGAATGTTTGATGCAATCTTGCCAACCAAACCTTTATATGAACGATATTTCTTCATGCGTACTAGACACTTCAATCCCAACACGTTCATCAAACGCTGCACCTTTTTGTGATTCACATGGTGACCGCGATTCATTAACTCGTCTCGAATACGGCGATAACCATAACGCCCCTGATGCTCCTCATAAATCGCTTGAATAACGTCCTTTAACTCAGAATCTTTGTCCGGCATACCGAATGTATTCACCCAGTAGTAATACGTGCTACGTGGGATATCTGCGAGCTGGAGGAGTGCTTTCACCGAAAATTCGTTCCTTAGTTCATAGACTACTTGCGCTTTGTCTTGTTTGGTGATTTTTCCTTGTTTTGAACTAAGGTATTCAACTTTTTTAAATAAGCATTCTCCATACGCAAAAGTTCTATCTCTTTCTGTAAAGCCTCTACCGACCCCTTTACAGACTTTTGATCATTCAGTTGTTTTGGATCCTTTTTCATGGATGAACGCCCCTTTTTCTTTGGTTGTAGGGCATCTATTCCATGTAACTCTAAGCTTCTTTGCCAGCTTAGAATGGTACTATGACTCGCAATATTAAATACTGCAGCTGCCTCTCTAATAGACGTCCCATGTTCTTTTATATAATGAAGTACGTCTAGTTTATCCTGTACAGAATACGGTGTATAGCGCTTTTTAAAGACTTCTTCACCATGATGCTCATATTGTCTAATCCAATGTAAAAGGACAGTATGATGGAGTCCTAGTGATTTCGCAATCGATTTCATGCTTTCTGATCCATTTTGATAACGCATAACTGCTTGTAATTTTTCGTCCGAACTAAAATTAGCCATAGAAAAAACTGCACCTCCAATGTTAGATGGTGTCTAACAATTGGGGTGCAGTTCAATACGGGTGGTTTTGATTACTCAAACACTTCATTAAATCACCGCAGAATCTGTTGCTTGTTGAGGTGCAAACATTAAGATGCTTGGCATGAGCCGGTCCGAAGATTAAGATGCTGAGAAAGAGACATCTCCCTTGCGGCAGATGTCTTTTTCGTGAACCTTGCTACCCGCCGCAGCGAATAGCAAGGTTCTTTGCTCACCGTTCAAGGCACCACCTGAACGGTGAGATATAAAACCTCCAGCAAGATCGGGGTGCCGGCCAGGAGCACATCGCCGGGGGAATACAGGGTTAGAGCGTCCGGCGTGAGGGTATATATTCGGCCTTCCTGAATCATGCCGTTGATATAAACCGTTGAGGTGGTGTTCGGACCGACCTCGATGCTCTGAAATGGATTTCCGTCATCATCCGTAAATTGCTGGGCAGATATGGCGAAGGGAGCATCCAGATTAACCTCGGACATCAATACATAAAAATAACGAAGCGTGGTTGGCAGTACAATGATCTCCGGCACTATCACGCTTCCCGGTAATCCTTGGATGCCCTGTGGACCAGGGGGCCCGGGAGGGCCCGGAGGACCTTGAGGGCCTGGGATGCCTTGCTCACCGGGAATGCCTTGAATACCTGGCAGCCCTTGGACGCCCGTCTGACCCGGAATGCCGGATGCTCCGTCGGAGCCCGGAAGACCTGGCACGCCTGGAGGCCCTTGAATGCCTTGATCACCTTGGAGCCCCGGATTGCCTGGCTGACCAGGCAATCCCTGTAATCCCTCTGAGCTCCTTACCCGTTGTGACCATTCAGATGGGATGATGGCCGGATAATCGGATCTGGTCTTGCGCGGTCGGAACCTTTTTCTATTGCTAGGTGATACGACACGTTTACATTGGCGCTTCTTGAGGTTTCTGCGTCTGTGATGCCTAGGGGATTTTATTATTGGATACCGCTTCCGTTTAATCACGGGAGTTTTCAGTCTTATCACCGCCCCGGATGAATGTATGTATTTAGATTATGTCATCGGAAGGGGAGTGGAATGGACATTTGTCCTTTCTTTAATGATATATTGACCGGTACGTTGGTAGTTTTCTGTTAAGTTTTTACTATAATTGGGAGGATGCCAGGGTCAAAACTAGAAATCTATCATTTAATGATATTATGGCTCAGCCATACTTTTTGTTATCTTGCTGCAGAGAGGAGTGATTACATGCCAGTTATCAAACCTATTATTACTGCTGTCGCAACGCCCCCCGTTGCAACCGGGGGAACGATCACCACAACGGTAACGCCAACGGTAACCCGTTACTTTGCGCTGATTACCGAAGCTATGATCGGAGCAGACTCCATTACCATGCCGGCAACGAGTTTTGTCGATGATGCCGAAGCAGCCGTGACAGCATTCCCCGCGTTGACAGGTTCAGAATACTTTAATGTGTATATAAACGGCATGCTTCAACAACTTGCCTTGTCGACATTAACAACCGCCAGCTTGGTACTCGATACGACGGATGTTCCGGCGGGGATACCTGTTTTACTAGAAATCGCTAGTTTTACGAACACAGCTTCTGCGATCACGACACAGCCGACAATATCGGCTCCGGTCATTACGATCATCAGTTAAGGAAAGGGGTTGCCCTGATCAATAAGATTAGGGCAATCTTTTTCATTTAAAGAGCGGATCAAGAGGTCATTCTTGATCTGCTTTTGCGTTTTTGTTGGCGATTAGATGAGTGCAAACAGAATCAGGAGAAATGAGCCATTCAGGTGCCGAGCGGGTTTATGCCAATAAGAGGGATTTTGTTCCTATATCCCGAATTACATATAGGAACCTGAAACGTTTGGAGGCTAAAATATGAAACATTAATCCCCACCATCTACCGCAAGTTCAGAAAGATAAGTCTGGGGGACTATATATGATCATGGATAAAAAAGCATGGATTGTGGAAGCAACCATTTCGGATATGCAGCATGCGATGACTGAGGGTTGGATGACTTCAGTAGACCTGGTTCAATTATATTTGGAGCGGATCGGGTTATACGATGGAATTCTCCACTCGGTTCTTGAGGTAAATCCTGAAGCGCTGCAAATTGCCGAGGAGCTGGATCGGGAGCGCAAGGACCAGGGTGCAAGAGGATTGCTTCATGGGATTCCCATCCTGCTTAAGGACAATATCGACACCGGGGATCGGCTGCATACGAGTGCCGGCTCCATCACCCTTGCGGATTCGTTTGCCACCAAAGATTCCTTTGTTGCTGCGAAGCTGCGTAAGGCGGGTGCTGTTATTTTGGGCAAGAGCAACATGACCGAATGGGCGAACTTTATGTCCCCGACCATGTGGGCAGGATATTCATCAAGAAACGGACTTACATTAAACCCATACGGTCCAGGGGAAATGTTTGTTGGAGGTTCAAGCTCAGGCTCCGGTGCTGCGGTGGCGGCGAATTTGGCCGCAGCGGCCATCGGGACGGAAACATCAGGTTCGATTATCAGTCCTTCCAGCCAGAACAGCCTGGTTGGCATTAAGCCGACGATTGGACTGGTAAGCCGTTCAGGTATCATCCCTATCACTCACACACAGGATACGGCAGGTCCAATGACCAGAACGGTGGAAGATGCAGCGATTCTGCTTAGCGCGATCGCGGGAGCTGATGATCTGGACGAAGTGACCCAGATCGATCCTCAAAAAAGGGTGGAGGACTACACGGAGTATCTGGATTCGAGGTATTTGAAGAAAGCACGAATCGGGATTCCCCGATACTACTATAAGCACTTGGATCGGGATAGACTAGATATTGTAGAATCCGCCATTGAAGTGCTGCGGAATCAAGGAGCTACCATAATTGATCCGGTGGAGCTGCCTTGCCAGGATACCAAGTGGGACGCCAATGTCCTTCGCTATGAGTTCAAAAAATATGTCAATGATTATTTGGCGAACGTAGATGCGTCTCTGCCTGTTCATTCGTTGGCCGAGGTTATCGCTTATAATGAGGCACACGCTGAGATTGCCTTGAAATATGGACAGGGCACATTGATCTGGGCCGAGGAAACGAGCGGCACGCTGACCGAAACAGAGTATCTTAAGAGCAAGCAGAAGAATAAAGAAATGGCGGGAGCGAGAGGGATTGACCATGTTTTGCAGGCGTATCAGCTGGACGCCCTGCTGTTTCTGGGTAATGAATATGGACCGGATTTGGCTGCCCGGGCAGGGTATCCATCGGTAACCGTTCCCGGCGGCTATGCCGAGAATGGCGTCATTGCGCCGGGAGGATATATTACGAAGGGGCCACAGGGCATTACGTTCATCGGGACGGCATATAGCGAGCCCGTCCTGATCCAATTAGCCTACGGCTTTGAGCAGGCTACCCAGCATCGCGTACCACCGAGACTTTCATCCCCGTCATCAGAGTAAAAGAGAGGTGAAGTTCCATCATGCCGCGCAATTTGGAGTATGTTCCTTACGGTTACGAGCCCCCAAAGCCGACAACCAAAGGAACCTTAATATTCTACGACCTCTTCGAGCAGGTTCAGGAGGATTTGGAGCAGGCCGCTGCCATTTTAGAAGAACGGTCATTTGTAAAATTGGTGTTGTATCCGCTGCATGAAGAGACAGCGAAGCGGATGTTCAAGGAACCGGTCAGCCCTTATTACAAACGGGAGAAACAGCTTCAGGAATGGATCGAAGATCATGCAGGAGCATCGGTTGTGATTGAACCCTTCGAGTCGAAACGAAAAAAATACACGCCGATCGATACCGCGCTTCGTCATCTGGCAGAGAAATACGGAAGTCCCCATTTTCTTGTTCTGACACCTGAGATGGCAAATGCGTTTGCCTCCTTTTCCTCCTTCGAAGAATGGATTGTGAAGCTGAGGCTAATCCTCTTGTCGGAGCCGCCGTATCTGCACCCGCGATTGGAGAAATTTCGCCATCGTTGGGATGTCGCAGGGGAGAAGCCGGAAAATCGTTAGGGTATAACAAATGCCCGACTGTAGATTCGCCTGCAGTCGGGCATTTTCTGTTATGCAGTATCGTTCATATAAAATGGAAAGGACTGCGCCCCAAGGGAACAGTCCTATGTTAATCCGTGAGCAGACCGTTAAATCTCATCGATTCAGGTCCCTACGCGGGTAAGTTTACTTATGATCTTGCGCACGCTTTCTCCAGACAGGAAGTAGGTCCGTTCCAATTCCTCAATGGACCGTCCTTTGCAATAAGCGCGATACATTTCTTTATTTCGACTTTCGATGCGTTGTTTGGAACCGCTTAACTCTCCCCAGCCGGCTCTTTGCTCGCTCTGTTTCGGTATGTAGAGTAATTCTCCATCTATATACTGTTGAATTTGCTGCAGCAGCTCGGGGGGAAGCACTTCTCTTCCGTTTTTGTAATGGCCCATCGATGCCCTCCTCTTTCTGTATACATATTTAAGCTATCGCTGAGTTTCAAAACAATTGTATTGATCATGCTTGCCCTCCTCCTTTCGTGATATTGGTTTTTTTTGGATTTTTTGAGTTGTTGGATTTAAAAATAGATATAGGGAGCCCGCAGCGGGCTCCCATTTTAACGGATATTCGCTTTACGCGAATACCACCTCACGGATCTGAATCATTGCAATCAGCCTCCTTTCAGCTCATTTCGTCGGCCCCGACTTCTATATTAAGCCATATGTAGGTGGGAATTTGCAAGAGATAAAACAATATTAATTGTTTTTTACCAAAATTCATGGGGTGAATGAATTGAGAAACGTCCGAAGGGTTCCATAGGCATTTTGATGGTACGTGACAGGATTATATAATATAGTTACTTCAGAATGCAAAAAAAGAAGGAGCTTTCGTGTATGTCCAATCACGATCCGCATATTCAGGAGTTAATTACGCTGAAGACGATCGCAGAAACATTGAACGAGTCCAATGAGCTTGGCCCCATGCTGGACGTTGTTATTACCAAGCTGCTGGAGCTGACCGGACTTACGACCGGTTGGCTGTTCCTGGTGGAAGATCGGGGAACGCATGAATTCGTAGCCAGCCGGAATTTGCCGCCTGCCCTGAGCCGGAACGACAACGAACCTATGAGATGCGGCAGCTGCTGGTGCCTGGAGCGTTACGATGACGGACGTCTGAAAAATGCCGTGAACATATTGAATTGCAAACGTCTGGATAACGCCGTTCGTTACCAGTGGGGGGATACGGAAGGCATAACCCACCATGCAACCGTTCCGCTGCGATCCGGCAGCCGCAGGTTCGGCGTACTAAATGTGGCTGCACCCGGGAAACTGCATTTCACCAAAGAGGAACTGGCGCTGCTGGAATCGGTTGCCTACCAAATCGGCAGCGCCATTGAGCGCATGCGGCTATACGCAGCCGAGCAGCGCCGAGCGGATTTGTTTGCCCGGCTTGGGGAATATAGCAGCGCACTCGGTGCTTATGCTTCCCAAGCGGTTAACCGGGCTGAATTAACGAAGCAAGTCATGAGTTTAATGGGCCGTTACTTTGACTGGCCGGTTGCCGCATTGCTGGAGCCTATCGGCAGCGAAGTGACGCTGCGTGCCCTCTACAGCAGAGGGCAGACGACGCTGCCCCATGCCAAATTTCCGCTTGCTGAAGCCGCACGAACCCGTTCTGGCAAGGGAGAGGTCAATTCGCACCCGGTCAGTGCAGAAGACGCACAGCGGCTTGCAGATCTTTTGGTTGAACAGGGATGGATATCCTCCATCTCCCGAGCGGTTGCGGTTCCGCTGGCGGCTGCCGGGGACACCTCATTTGGACTGCTTTTAGTAGGGTTCGATCATTACGGCGATTCGTACCGGGCAGATATCGAGGTGATCGAGGCACTGGCTGAACATATTGGCATGACCCTTCAACGCATCCGTCTGGAGCAAAACCGGCGGGAGCTCGCAAGAATGGATGAACGAAATCGTCTCGCCCGGGACCTGCACGACTCGGTAAGCCAAACCCTGTTCTCGCTGGTCATGATGTCCAAGGGAGTGCGGGGAATGCTTGCCGCAGAGCCGCATGAGCAGACAAGTATGCTGCAGGACACCATCCATGATATACAGGTCCTGTCGCAAAGCGCGCTTAAGGAAATGCGGGAGCTGATCATGCAGCTTCGCCCACCCGGACTTGAAGAAGGGCTTATGACAGGCCTGAAACAATACGGCGAACGATTGAAACTTCATGTAAGCTCACATATCAACGGGATACGGGACCTGCCCCGGATCGTGGAAGAAACATTGTGGAGGATCGGTCAAGAGGCGCTGAATAATGTAAGCAAGCATGCGGATACGAAGGAAGTAACGGTCGTATTAACCCCGCGGGAAAATGAAGTTGAACTCAGGATCGAAGATCATGGCCGCGGGATTTCCAAGCAACGATTGAACGAGCTGACAAGACATTCGATTGGGTTGTCCAGCATGCGGGAACGGGCGGAATCGCTCGGAGGACAATTCCGTCTATACAGTGTGTACAGAGAGGGAACCATTATTGAGGTTTCGCTGCCCTTAAGGGTGAGATCAATAGAGAATAGGGGGATCACCGATGATCCGATTGTTGATCGCTGACGATCATGCCATGGTACGACGGGGATTGCAGGTTTTTCTGGCTACGCAGCCGGATATCGAGATGGTTGGCGAAGCCGCGAATGGCGAGGAAACGTTAGAGAAGGCCAATCAGCTGAATCCCGATGTCGTGTTAATGGATCTGAATATGCCGATTCTCAATGGAATCGATACGACCGCACGGTTAAAAAAAGAACAGCCTCATATTAAAGTCATCGTGCTGACCTCGTTTATCGATTATGACCATGTGCTGCCAGCCATTCGGGCGGGCGCACGCGGCTATCTCCTTAAGGATATTGAGCCTGAGGATCTGGTGGCTGCGATCAGACGCGTGTATGAAGGCCAAGTTGAACTGCATCCGGATGCGGCAGGCCTGCTCATGACGCATGTTACTTCACCGGCGGGGACGGATGAGACCGGCGGGTCCGGCCATCAGGAAGAGACTGCGCAGGTGGATAAACTTACCCGCCGGGAGCAGGAAGTATTACAGCTGATTGCATCGGGCATGAACAACAGGGAAATCAGCGAAGCGCTTTATATTACCGAGAAGACAGTTAAAACCCATGTCAGCCATCTGCTCGATAAGCTGGGGGTTGCGGACCGGACTCAGGCGGCCATTTATGCGCTCAAGCATGGCATCGTATAAGGATTGCTGTATTTGCCGTACATAATGATCATATCTAAGACTATAGTTGTAGAAGCTCTCAGCCGAAGGCATGAGAGCTTTTGCTTGTAAAATCACTCTAAATGTTGACGATTTCCATGGCTTGCCTCCTCTACAATGTACTTAACAAAACTTTGATACCCATAAGGGAGGAAGTACTATGAAAATCGTGATTATAGCTGGCAGCAATCGCAAGGAAGCCACAAGTACCGTTCTGGCCAAAGCCCTCGAAGCGCAAATGAATACGTTGTTCGTGGAAGTGAAGCTGTTTAATCTGTATGAAACACCGCTTCCTTTCTATTCACCAGACGAGATATTCAACCGCCATGATGGCGTGCGCGAGCTGCAGCGTCTGTTGATGGAGGCGGATGGCATTATTTTGACGACACCAGAGTACCACGGAGGGATGAGCGGAGTCTTGAAGAACGCATTGGATCATTTGGGACAGATGCATTTCTCAGGTAAACCGGTTCTTTCGGTAAGCTCTGCGGGAGGGGCGGTCGGCGTGAGTTCACTGCAGCAAATGCAGGCTACCATCCGTAATTTGCACGGGATCAATAGTCCGGAATGGATATCCATTGGCGGTTCTCAGCGAACCATTTACGAATCCGAAGCGGCAAAAGGCAAGATTGTACTGGATTATCGGGCTAAAGAGGCGCTGTCCATCTTTATGGAACTGGTCAAGAAGATCAGCGGTAAAGAGGAGGTTGAGATCTCATGATCACTCATTTTGCCGGTCTGAAATTAAAGACGGTATCCATTCAGGGTGTGAAACAATTCTACCACGGGTTACTTCATTTCCCGGTAGCCAGTGAAAGCGAGGTGGAGATCGTATTTCAGCCTACACCGGATTTCACGCTCGCTTTTGAAGAAGCGTATGAACCTATAGCTCCTGCTCATATCGCGTTTGAAGTGCCTTATTCGCAGTTTGAATCCATGGTCCAGAAGCTTGCAGAGCAGCTACCTTTGTTGAAATGGCCTGACGGTGAAGTGGTTGAGCGCTTTGATTCCGGCGTGAACGTATACTTCAAGGATGGCGATGGGAATTTGCTTGAGTTTATCGCACATGAAGATCTGAAGGAAGGGGTGCTTGCGCCGAACGGCACCTATGGCATCCTGTACTTGCGGGAGGTGGGATTGCCTGTGGAGGATCCGGTAGCCGCAAGATTATGGATGAAGCGGACGCTCGGATTAACAATCGCCAAGGAGTCGGAGCAATTCGCTTTTGCCATTGGAGGAACGGCTCATGCCGTTGTTGTATCAACAAAGCGCAAATGGATTCCGATCGCCATGAATGCGCTGCCACCATCCTTGGAGATCACTTACGGAGTAACGGACGAACGGTTTCTGGACCGGGTTCGCTCCACTCTGGATCGGCGGATGATGGTTTCAGATAACGAGGATGGTTTGCATTTCAGAATGTATGGTTACAGCATCCGAATGAAAATAACAAGCTTGCCCAAAGACATTGCAGCCAGGCTGAATCTGCCGAGTGCAATCGAAGGGAAGGAGGTGAATTCGGTCATTAGTGACCGGTATTTGGAGGATGGTCTTACGGCCTTGAGCCGCGGCGGCGAGGTTGGCTGGTTTGAAGGACATGTTGGCGGGGCGTATTTGGCGGCTTATTACATGCAGAAGGAGTTTGATTTGCCGCAAGATGTACTGCAGGGCCTGGCCGCCAATTGCCTGCATTTGCGTAATCAGCATGAAGATTGGTTTGAACCCTATCCTCCCGAGCCTGCGCAGCCTGAATTAATGAATCAACTCATTGAAGGACTGCTGCCTAACCTGACGAATCTGAGCACCTCCGGACACGGGGTAACCCTGGCCGTCTTGGGACTGAAAGCATTACGGGACCGTCCGGACTTACTGACGCCGTCTATCGTGCGAGGCATTCTTAAGCTGATGGAAGATGCAGCAGTAGAACACAAGCTTGCTAGGTATTATGGCATTGAGGATTATACGCAGCTGGATCTCGCGGAAATCTCACTTTCGGAAATACCGCCGTACCGGAATGCATCCGATTTGGCACGTCGTGCACTTTCCGAGCTGGAACTCGTGCTGCCTGATCAGCACGTTGATGGCAAATATTATTTTTTTGCCGGTGAGCTTGAGCATGGCGTTACCCACGCACACGCACTCATTGAGCTGGAGCGGCTCGGATACGCTCAGCTTGCCAAGCTTGGTCAAAGCAATCACCGTCTGCAGATGAAACTCAACCGTTTAAAGCCACAATTGCTTTCGAATCAGGGAGTTGAAGCTGCCGAAGGTGCGTCGATTACGGATTCAGCCTATTGGAGCAAACGGTATGAAGATCCGCATGCCATCAAAGTGCCTTATGCCGCACTGGCTTTGCTCCAATATGTACCGCCTGAACAGAGAGAAGACATGGAGCGCAATGTGTGTAAACTGCTCTCGTTGATGAAGTAGAACAAACGATATTTTGACATTGGTAAAATATGGTGTTAGGCTGAATATTAGTTGTGAAAAAATGGAATTGAAATGTGCGCAGAAAGCATAGAACTGGAGGGTATTATGAACGTTGCAATCGTTGTAGGAAGCATTAGAAAAGAGTCGTACAATATGAAACTGGCGGAATATTTGAAGCAGCGCTACTCGGATCAGATCACGTTTGAAATTTTGGGGCTGCGCGATCTTCCGTTTTACGATCAAGACATTGAGCTGGACCCTCCTGCGGCCGTCAAGGATTTCAAGGAGCGGATTGCTGCCGCTGATGCGGTGTTGTGGATCACGCCGGAGTATAATTACTCCATACCGGGCGTGCTCAAGAACGCGCTTGATTGGTTATCGCGCGTTGATAAGGTTATGAACGGGAAGCCTTCATGGATCATGGGGGCGTCGATGGGACAGCTTGGAACGGTGAGAGCTCAGGAGCATCTCCGGGATATTCTGTTTTCTGTCGGCATTACTTCGCCGCTGCTCCCTAACAATGAGGTATACATCGGGGCGGTACATGAGAAGCTGGATGAGTCCGGCAAGCTGATTCATGAGCCGACAATCGGTTTTCTCGATATCGTGGTGAACAATTTCATTACGTGGATGAACACCCGTAATTAAATATAAACTCATGGAGCCCTTTGGCAGTTGCCTGCCAAAGGGCTTTTCCTGTATATTGACCTCGTAACACGATATAACCTAAGCAAATGGGAATTGCTTTTGAACGGGGGAGGCTTTGATTGTATACGATTCTTATTGTGGACGACGAACCGATTGTAAGAGAAGGAATCCGAAACCGGATTCAGTGGGCAGATCATGGCTTTGAGTGCATCGGGGATTGCGAGAACGGCAGGGATGCACTGGAGGCTGTAACCCGCCATCAACCCGATGTGGTGTTAACGGATATCAACATGCCGTACATGGATGGCCTGGAGTTGTCACGCCATATTACGGAACGTTTTCCCAAGACAAAGATCATCATCCTTACCGGGTTTGACGATTTCGAATATGCCCAGCAGGCGGTGAAGCTGCAAGTCACGGATTTTATTTTGAAACCGGTTACGTCAGCGGAGTTAAGGGAGATGCTTGGTAAACTCAAGCTGGAAATGGATGAGGAGCGCGGACATACGGAGCACCTGAAAAGGCTCAAGCAACAGTTGAATGAGAGTTTGGTTCTGCTTAAGGAACGATTTCTTGAACGTCTGGCGTCATCGCCGATGAAGCGATCCGAGATCGAGAGCAAGCTTGCATATTTTGATATCCGGCTTCCGGGGCCGCTTTATATCGCGATGGCAGCGGATATGGATGAGCTTCGTACGGATGAACAGCATGTCGATAATGAGCTGTATGCATTTGCTTTATACAATATCATGCAGGAGATTTTGGCAGGTGAGCCCGGTACAGCTATTTTTAGGTACAAGGAGAACAAAGTTATGACCATCCTGTCGGGCTCCGGCGAGGAGGAGCTGCACGCTCGGGCGCAGGAGCTGGCGGAGGACATTCGCGGATCTACAAAGCAGTTCATGAAATTCACGGTCACGCTCGGCATCGGAACGATTTGCCGCGAGCTTCAGGATATCCGTTATTCCTGCAGGGCTTCGGAAGCTGCACTGGAATACCGGCTCCTGATCGGCCGCGATCAGGTGGTTCATATCACGGATCTTGAAAAGCGGGGGGACGCTCCTCTCCAGGATGGGATTGAAACCGAGTCAGCGCTAATCTCCGCAATTCGGGCCGGTACGGACTTAGAGGTAAAGGTGTGCATCCGGCGGCTGATCAGTGAACTTGGAAGCGCTTCAATTTCAATCGAGCTCTGTTACGTGCGGGTTCTTCGGGTCATGCTTGCCGTGCTTCAAACTTTGATGGAAATCGGCAGCAATGGAAACGAGCTGATCGGCAAGGAGAAGAGGCTGCTGTCCGATCTGTATTCTTTTCGGTCCTTGGAGGAGATCGAACGCTGGTTAAACGAGGTGTGCGAGCAGGCGTTAAGGGACGTTGCCAAGGCGAGAAAGGATATTACCCGCACCCAGATGCTGGAGGCGGTCGATTTCATCCAGCAGCATTATGAGGATGCCGAGTTATCGATTAAGACCGTATGCAGCCGGATCTTCATGAGCACGAGTTATTTCAGCGCCTTGTTCAAGTCGCATACCGGGAAGACCTTCGTTGAATACGTAACGGAAGTCCGCATGGAGAAAGCGAAGGAACTTCTGAAGCATTCCTTGTTGAAAACTTATGAAATAGCGGCGAAAACCGGTTATCAGGATCCTCAATATTTTAGCGTGCTGTTTAAGAAACATACCGGAGATACCCCGACGGAGTACCGGAATAAAATGACGTCAGGCGGGGTAAGGCCATGATGGCTCCGCAGCGGATCAAAAGCATTCAGTCCCGCATTGCCAGCTCATTCATGATGCTTGTATTATTTACGGCGCTGCTGTTGATCTTCATCTCCTACCGGCTGTCCGAATCGGCTGTTCGCGAAACGGCGGAGAGTTATACCTCCGAGCTGATCAATCAAGTGAATGCGAATATCCAAACTTACATCACCGGGATGAAGGACATCTCGCTGGCGACGATGAACAACCCGAACGTGAGGGAATACCTCGCCTCGGCAGATGAACTGCAGCCTGCGGAACTGGCTATGTTGAAAGCGAAGATATCGGAATATTTCCACTCGATTCGGGTTTCGCGCAAAGATATTGCGTCGATTAACATTTTTGGAGCCGGCGGCACCTTTATCTCCGATCGGGCGGACGCTGAATTGAATCCTTATATTGTGTTATCGGAGCAGCCCTGGTATCGGCAGGCGAAGGAAAACAAGGGACAGACAGTGATCTCCTCGTCGCATGTACAGCCGGTTATTAAGGGAGAGTACCGCTGGGTTGTATCACTAAGCCGCGAGCTTAGCGGCGTGAACTCTTCTAACGGGCTCGGCATCCTGTTGATCGATCTCAACTTCAAGGTGATTAACGATATGCTCAGCAAGCTCGACCTGGGGAACCGGGGTTACGTGTTTGTGATTGACCGTCAAGGCCGGATTGTGTATCACCCGCAGCAGCAGCTGCTCTACAGCAATTTGAAGACGGAGAGATTAGAGCAGGTGCTTCAGGACAAGCAAGGAGGTTTTGTCGTGAAGGAGGGCGGAGCAAGCCGGATTTACAGCATCAAGGACACGGATTTCGGCTGGAAAATCGTCGGCGTTTTTTACGAGAATGAGCTGGTGGACAATAAGAAGCAGATGCAGCTTTCTTTTGCTATAGCGGGATTGTTATGTCTTGGCGTCGGCGTGCTGTTCTCCGTCGTTATCTCCCGCAACCTCACGCGTCCCATCAAGAAGCTCCAGGAAAAGATGACGGAAGTGGAGAAGGGAAATTTCGATATCCGGGTTCCTGTGGGGCATTCCAGGGAAATCTCCGGCTTGGCCCGCAGCTTCAATGTGATGGTGCTGAAGGTCAAGGAATTGATGGACCAGATCGTGATAGAACAGGAAATTAAGAGGAAAAGCGAATTGAATGCCCTGCAAGCCCAAATCAATCCCCATTTCCTCTACAATACGCTGGATTCCATTATATGGATGGCCGAGAGCAAAAAGCATGATGAGGTGATTCTGATGACATCGGCTCTAGCAAGGCTGTTTCGAGCTTCGCTCAGCAAAGGGAGGGAAATGATCCCGATTGCTACCGAGGTGGAACATATAACGAATTATTTAAAAATACAACAAATGCGATACCAGGATAAAATCCGGTTTACTCTGGATATGGACCGCGAGCTTTATCCTTATCTGACGTTGAAGGTGCTGCTGCAGCCTCTGGTGGAGAATGCCATTTATCATGGCATCAAGAACAAGGAAGGGCCGGGCACGATCACGATTACGGGGAGACTTCAGGATGATCGGATTCGGTTTCAAGTCATGGATGACGGCATCGGCATGGATCGGTCCAAGGTTGAGACATTATTAATCTCTACAGGGAGCCAACATTCGAGAAACAGCGTTGGGATAGCGAATGTCCATCAGCGGATTCAGTTATATTTTGGAGCGGAATATGGTCTTCGCTATACGAGCGAGCCCGGAGCGGGGACAAACGTCACGGTGCTTATTCCGGCCGTTCATCCGGATGAATGGCGGAGCATGGAGGGGGATGTGCCATGAAGTCGTACATGAGACTGCGATATGTTTTACTGCTGCTGATTCCGGTATTCATCCTGGGTTATATCGCCCTTCAGTGGTCCAAGGAAGAACCCGGACCCAAGAGGATCATCGTGGGTGTTAAAGCGCTGGATGAGATTGAATTCTGGCGTGTACTGATTGAAGGGGTGAACACGGCTTCTCGTGAATTCGGTGTGGATGTCTCGGTGGTAGGACCGACTCAGGAAATCGAAGTGGACTTGCAGATTCAATTGCTGGAGGAAGCTATCAAGCAGAAGCCGGATGCGATTGTTATGGCAGCAGGTGATTATAACCGCCTAGTTCCTGTAGCGGAGTCCATTCGCAAGGCTGACATTCCGCTTATCATGATTGATTCCGCGGTGAACGGCGATTACGCGCAGAGCTTGATCGCGACCGACAATGTGAATGCCGGACAGAAGGCAGGCAAGGAGCTTTCTTCGTTGCTCTCCGCAAATGCGGAGGTCGCCATTATCAGTTTCGTACGGGGGGCCTCGACGCAGATCGAAAGGGAACAAGGGGTTCGAAGCATTCTGGAGCAGCGCAGCGGCACGGAAATCGTGGGCACTTACTACAGCGAGGGCAAGGAGGAGCGTGCCTATGACATCACGAAGAAACTGCTGTTGGAAAGGCCTGACCTGAATGGAATCGTGGGGCTGAATGAGCCTTCTACAGTCGGGGCAGGAAGAGCGATCCGAGAACTGGGGCTGGCGGGCAAGGTTAAGCTGGTCGGATTCGACAGCTCGGTGAAGGAAGTCAAGCTGCTCGAAGAGGGGGTTCTTCAATCCACCATTGTTCAGAAGCCCTTCAACATCGGCTATTTGGGCATCAAAACAGCTATATCCATCATCGAAGGAGACAAGGTGTTACGCAACGTGTACACCGATTCCGTTGTCATCAACAAAGACAATATGTATACCGAGGAGAACCAGAAGCTGCTCTTTCCCTTTGTGGAAGAGTAGCTTCTTCCTTTATGGGGGGAGCCTGTTAACAGATCATAGATTATTCAACATGGATCAGAGAATATTCCATTCCTCCATCGGAGACCGATTTGTACAATGATTCATAAATGGTGCCAGCTAGAGAGGTGAGGGTCTTTGAGCGAAGTATTGATACAAATGGAAGGAATCACGAAGGAATTTCCGGGCGTGCTTGCATTAAATCATTGCCGATTCGAGCTGCTGCGCGGTGAAGTCCATGCGCTAATGGGTGAGAACGGCGCCGGCAAGTCAACGATGATGAAAATATTGACCGGCGTATACCAGAAGGACGAAGGTACGATCAGGTACAAAGGGCAGCCCGTTGAGTTAACGAATCCGAAAGCGGCTCAAGACGCCGGGATCAGCATGATCCATCAGGAACTGAACTTGGCGCCTGATCTGACGGTTGCTCAGAACATATTCATCGGGCGGGAGCCGCGCAGAAAGCTCAAGTTGTTTCTGGACAATCAGGCGCTAAATCGGCAGGTGAAGGAACTGTTCGAGCGGATGGGGCTGGACATGGATCCATCCATCAAGGTTTCGGAACTAACGGTTGCCAAGCAGCAGATGGTGGAGATTGCCAAGGCATTGTCTTATAACGCCGACGTGCTGGTCATGGATGAGCCTACTGCAGCTTTAAGCGAAACCGAGATTGAGGATTTGTTCCGCATCATTCGTCAGCTTCGAGAAGGCGGAGTTGGAATCGTTTACATTTCCCATCGGATGGATGAGATCAAGCGAATTACGGATCGCATTACGGTGATGCGTGACGGACAGTATATCGATACGGTTTCAACGGATGAAGTCACCACACAGGACATTATTTCCAAAATGGTTGGCCGTCAGATCTACGAGACCTCGAAACCGAAGAAGAGCGCAGGTGAACGTGAGACGGTATTGGAGGTTAAAGGACTGAATCAAGGCCGAACTTTGAAGGACATTAACTTCACTCTGAAAAAGGGAGAAATCCTTGGCATTGCAGGCCTGGTTGGTGCGGGGCGGACAGAGCTTGCCCGAGCGATCTTTGGTGCCGACCGCATACAATCCGGCGAGATTCATGTTCATGGCCGCAAGATAACGATCAAGGGCCCCCATGATGCGGTGCGCCAAGGGATCGGTTATTTATCCGAGGATCGCAAGCGCTATGGATGTGTCGTCGATCTGGATGTGAAGAGCAATGTGGCTATCGCCTCATACCGTAACTTTCTGGGCCCAGCCGGCTGGATGAATACGACCAGGATTCGCAAGCAGGCGGAGGATATGGTCGAACGATTGAAGGTCAAAACACCGCATGTGGACCAAGAGGTCAAATTCCTCTCCGGCGGTAATCAGCAGAAAGTCGTTATCGGCAAATGGCTGGCCCGCGATTGCGACATTCTGATCTTCGATGAACCGACGCGCGGGATCGATGTAGGGGCCAAGAGCGAAATCTATCGCCTGCTGAACGATCTTACGGCACAGGGTAAATCGATCATTATGATCTCCTCAGAGCTGCCTGAAATTTTACGGATGAGTCATCGGGTTCTCGTGATGTGTGAAGGCCGGATTACGGGCGAGCTGGATCAAGCAGAGGCGACCCAAGAAAGCATTATGCATCTGGCTACAGCAAGGATGTAAGCCGTTATCCATACACGTTAGGAGGAGTAAACAGATGAACATTCAAATCAAATCGGGCGCACTTCAGCAAGTGCTGGCCTTAGCCAGCTTGGTTGTTCTCATACTATTCTTTACATTCTCATCCAGCAATTTCTTTCAATTCTCCAATATCGTGGGCATTCTTCTCTCGACCGCGGTGATCGGCGTTCTTGCCTTAGGATCTACCTTTGTCATCATTACCGGCGGTATTGATCTGTCTGTCGGAACGGTCATGACACTTAGCGGCGTTATGACCGGCGTCTGCATCACCTTCTGGGGATTGCCGGTTCCGGTCGGCATTCTTGGGGGGATATTGACGGGCGCGCTATGCGGGCTTCTATCCGGTACGGCGGTGGCGAAGATGAAGATCCCGCCTTTCATCGCAACGCTGGCGATGATGATGATCGCTAAAGGACTGGCACTGATTATCTCCGGAGCCAAGCCGGTCTATTTCAACGACGCCGAAAGCTTTGCCGAGGTGTCCCAAGGCAGCGTGCTGGGCTGGCTGATACCGGGCCTCGATATTCCGAATGCGGTCGTTATTTTCTTCATCGCGGCGGTTGTGGGCTACCTCATCTTATCGAAGACCATCATCGGCCGGTATAACTTTGCGCTAGGCAGCAACGAAGAGGCGACCCGATTGTCGGGTGTTAATGTGGGATTCTGGAAAATCGTCATTTACACCTTAACCGGCGCCTTTACCGGTTTGGCGGGTGTCATGATGGCATCGAGGCTGAACTCGGCGAACCCGGCGCTGGGGGCCGGTTATGAGCTGGAAGCCATCGCGGCGGTCGTAATCGGGGGGACTTCGCTCAGCGGCGGGAAGGGTACCATCATCGGCACGGTCATCGGCGCATTGATCATGAGCGTGCTGACGAATGGATTACGTATTCTGTCCGTGCCGCAGGAGTGGCAAACCGTTGTCGTAGGATTTGTCATTATACTCGCGGTGTATGCGGATATTTTGCGCAGACGCAAAGCGTAAGTCCTCTGCTAGAACTGCGATCCGCGCTCGGTTAGCCGTGTGCTAGCTTAATCTGGATAGAAGCTTCCTTGGATGGAAGTTCTATAGATGTACTATTTTGATAAACAAGGGGAGATGGAGATTATGAAAAAGCTTTCCGTATTGGCTCTGATTCTCATGCTGACTGCAAGCCTGCTGGCGGCTTGCGGTTCATCGGGCAAGAGCGCTTCAGGAACCGACAGTCCAAGCGAGGGCGGATCCGGCTCAGGCTCCGGTTCGGCTGCCGAAGGGGAAATCTATATTCCGATCATTTCCAAAGGCTTTCAGCATCAGTTCTGGCAGGCGGTAAAAACCGGTGCCGAGCAGGCAGGGGAAGAGCTTGGCGTAAAGATTACCTTTGAAGGACCAGAGACGGAATCCCAGGTGGATAAGCAGATCGAAATGCTGCAGGCAGCACTCGATAAGAAACCAAGCGCGATCGGTTTTGCTGCACTGGATAGCCAGGCCTCCATTCCTTATCTGAAAAAAGCCCAGGAAAACAACATTCCGATCATCGCCTTCGATTCGGGCGTGGAAAGCGACATTCCGGTAACGACGGCATCGACGGACAATATGGCTGCATCCGCGCTTGCGGCGGATAAAATGGCTGAGCTCATCGGGAATGAAGGCAAAATCGCCATGGTGGTCCATGACCAGACCAGCGTGACCGGGGTTAGCCGCCGTGACGGCTTCAAGAAGCAGATCGAAGAGAAGTACCCGAATATCGAAATCGTTGACATCCAGTACGGAGGCGGGGATCACTTGAAGTCGACGGACTTGGCCAAAGCGATGATGCAGGCGCATCCGGATTTGAAAGGGATATTCGGGGCGAATGAGGGTTCGGCCGTCGGGGTCATTAATGCGGTAACGGAGATGAAGAAGGAAGGTCAGATTATCGTGGTCGGGTTCGATTCCGGAAAAGCGCAGATTGACGCAATCAAGAATGGAACGATGGCGGGAGCCATCACGCAGAATCCGGTCGGCATCGGATATGAGACGGTAAAAGCCGCCGTGGCGGCCATCAAAGGGGAGAAGGTTGAACCGCAGATCGATACGGGATTTTACTGGTATGACAAAAATAATATCGATAGCGACGAGATCAAAGCTGTGATCTATGAGTAAAATGAAATGAAGGGGAGCCCTATAGAGGGCTCCCCTTAACGTGACATCCGCTTACGCAGATGTCACCTCCATATTCTGAATCAATTCGTTCAGCCTCCTTTCCGATCATTTGGTCCAGCCGGACATCTATATTAAACCACGGCCGGCTGCAGGACTAAAGTGAATAAACAGGCATAATTGTTTTTTACCAGGAATTCTTGTCATGAATGATACCGGGTTTATGTTAGCGGATCTGCCCCTCGTTCCATATCCGCTTCCAAATCTCTTGGGCGGTCTCTTCCGGAGATAAATCGGAGGTATCCAGCCACATGCCGATTCTCGGCGTTTCGTCGTTCAAACGCCGGTTCAGCTCATGGATGGTCCATACCCCGTAGCCTTTTTTGTTACGAATCTGCTCGCGTGCGCTGATGGCATTCTCAGATGGGTTCAGCACAACGACGTAAACGGGAAGGCCGTTTAGCATTTCGGTTATTTGCAGCAGCGCGGGGCCGAGAATGACGTCCTGGAGGACGACATGAAAACCCGCTTCAGCATAGGTTCTGGCAGTGGAGGCCGATAATCTGTAGCGCAGGGCAAGCTGCCGTTTTGCTTCGTCTGAAGCATCCGGAAGCATTTCTTCCCTGCCCTTGATAATCATTCTCCGAAACGCGTCTCCCCTCAAGTGGACTCCGCGTTCAAATTTCTCGGCCAGCAGCTGGGCTACCGTCGATTTACCGGAAGCCATGACACCAGTGACAATAATAACGGCTGGTTCAGATGTATGTGACATAATCATTTCTCCAATGCTATCGGATTGTAAATGAAAGGGAGCCCTATAACGGGCTCCCCTAAACGTGACACCCGCTTATGCGGATGCCACCTCCATATTCTGAATCAATTCGTTCAGCCTCCTTTCCGATCATTTTGTCCGGCCTGACAACTATATTAAACCACAGCCGAATGCGAGCCGAAAAGTGAATAAATGGGCTTAATTGTTTTTTACCAGCGTCTTGGAGCAGTATGCATTGCTAATTAAACGGAGCCCATAAACCCTTGTCCCGCCGTATTACTTACTTCCACGTAAGTATCTCACTTCTAAGTACGTACTTCCGGAAAGTAAACTATCTGCTCTACAATGGGCGTAGTCATTAACCAATACGTTCATAAGGAGAGAATAACAATATGGAACTTCAATTGGCATTGGATTTAGTAAATATTCCTGAAGCAAAACAAGTGGTGGCTGAGGTAGCCGAGTTTATCGACATCGTGGAGATCGGAACACCGGTTGTCATTAACGAAGGACTTCATGCCGTAAAAGCAATTAAAGAGGCTTTCCCGCAGCTGCGTGTGCTGGCCGATCTGAAAATTATGGATGCGGGCGGTTATGAAGTGGCGAAGGCATCCGAAGCCGGCGCGGACATTATTACGGTGTTAGGTGTATCCGACGATGCTACGATCAAAGGCGCGGTAGCGGAAGCCCTCAAGCAAGGTAAGCAAGTGATGGTCGATATGATCAATGTGAAGGACATTGAGAGTAGAGCAGTGGAGATTGACGCTTTGGGCGTGGATTACATTTGCGTTCATTCCGGCTACGACCACCAAGCGGAAGGCAAGAATTCATTCGAGGAATTGGCTGCGATCAAACGTGTCGTGAAGCACGCCAAGACGGCGGTTGCGGGAGGAATCAAAATGGAGACGCTCCCTGAGGTGATCCAAGCGAATCCTGATCTCGTGATTGTCGGAGGGGGAATCACAGGTCAATCCGATAAAAAAACGGTTGCGGCCCAGATGAACCAGCTTGTTAAGCAGGTCTAAGTTACGATGAGTCAAAAGATATTTCAACATGCAGCGGACATTGCCAAGGAGATATCGGCATCCGTGCAGCAGATCAATGCTGATCAGATTGAGGAATTGATTACACGGATCGTGCAATCCGATGCCATTTTCTTAGCGGGGGGCGGCAGATCCGGTCTAATGATCCGAGCTTTTGCCATGCGATTAATGCAGATGGGGTATAAGGTTCATGTCGTGGGCGATACGGTAACTCCGGCCATCGGCGCGCGGGATTTGCTACTTATCGGTTCAGGCTCCGGAGAAACGCAGAGCTTGGTGTCTATGGCTCAGAAGGCCAAGGGTATAGGCTCTGCCGTAGCGGTGGTCACCGTGAATCCCGAATCACGTATCGGTAAGCTTTCGGATGCGATCGTTCGGCTACCGGGCACAACGAAGGAGCAGAATCAAGGATCTCTTGTCACCGTTCAACCGATGGCCTCTTTATTTGAGCAAACGATGCTGATCGCCTTGGATGCCGTTATCTTGAGATTGATGGAGATGAAGGAACTTCACTCGGAAAATATGTTTGGGCTGCACGCCAATTTGGAATAAGAGGTCAAGGTGTGGGTAAAGTTGCCGCTTTGATGATATAACCGCGACCGTTGTATACTGTAGGGAAGAAGGGGTGATGCATTATGGCAAGTGAAGTCAAACAGCGAATCAATCTGAAGGAAATAAACTGCCATAAGGAGTTAACCCTGGCGGTCATCGGCGGCAAATGGAAGCTGATCATCCTATGGCATCTTGGTTTAGAGGGCGTAAAGCGCTTCGGTGAGCTGAATCGAATGATTCCTCATATCACGCAAAAAATGCTGACCAACCAGCTCCGGGAATTGGAGGAGGATCAGCTCGTTCATCGTGTGGTTTACCCCGAGGTTCCACCTCGTGTCGAATATTCGCTCACGCCTTACGGGGAGAGCCTAATGCCGATCTTGAAGCTGATGTACGATTGGGGAAAAGATTACGGCGAACAGGTCGTCTGGAAAGACGGCGAGCTGCCTGAGCATAAAGATGATGGACAGGCAGCGGAGCAACCAGTCGCACAGAAGCTGTAATATCTCGAACATGCATGCGAATGCATTAGCAAGACGATCGGGCAGGGGGTTTTTCGAGCAAAGGTGCAGGAGTTCTGAAGCATTAAAAAAACGGCGAGCCAATAGGTTCGCCGCCGCTGGTTTGCGCTTCCTTGATTCATGTAATTATTGCTGGCTTTCAAGGTATTGCGCGAGTTGATCAAAAGTTCCGCCAAATCCTTGTTTCACCATCGGAGCCATTCCATCAAATGCTGCTTGTTCTTCTGCAGTTGCGTTGACAGGGCCTCCCTGCATGGTAAGCGTGGTTTTTCCATCGATTTCTTCAAGCGTGATGATATTTATAATTTCAAGCGGCCAGTTTGCGTTAAAAGGTGCACGTATAGTGTTGCCTTCCTCATCAGAGAATGATTGAATGAATACCAGTTTCTCAGGAACGATAACTTCCTGATATACAAATTTCCCCCACATGGTTTGGTTTCCATCCGGAGACTTCTGACAACCTAAGAACATGCCACCAGGACGTACATCCATTGTGATAACTTCTAAGGAATATCCTTGAGGCCCCCACCATTTGCCGAAGTGTTCAGGGTCGATCCAAACTTTAAAAACCAGTTCCCTGGGGGCATTGAAAACACGTGACAGAAGTAAACCTTGTTTGCTTTGCTCGGTCATTTGAATTCCTCCTAAAAAGAAGGGTAGCGGCTGCTACCTTTTCTTTTGTAATTTTTCCAAATAATCCTCAAGCTGATCAAAGCGCTTTTCCCAAATACCGCGGAACGAATCCAACCATTCGTCCATTTCTTGAAGCGGTTCAGATCGTAGTCTATAGATTCGTCGATTAGCCTCCGCCTGAACTTCGACCAGTCCTGCTTCATGCAATATTTTTAAATGTTTGGAAGTCTGAGGTTGCCGGATATGAAGACGTTCAGCAATCTGATTAACGGTTAAAGGACCTTCTCGTAACAGTTCAACAATCTGTAATCGGTTAGGCTCGGCTAGTGCGTTCAACGTTGTCTGTTTCATATGACCTTACCCCCGATCTTGTTACTACAACGAACTTGATGCTTGAACTAATAGATCGGCTAGCAGTTCAAAGTCCGGAGTATCATCTTTTCGAATTTTAAGCCATTTCCGTTCGGGCGGACCTTCGAAATGTTTCGGGACGTCTAGATTAGTTGTGTTCATGATCATAAAGGCAATTGCATCTTTGGATGGCGAAATCACGGCCGCATAATGTCCGTTTTTTAGAAAATGCGGTTTTTTGTACTGAATCCGTTCTTCTACCTCCGGAATGGCTTCAAGGACCATAAGTCGAAGCTTTTTGCTGACTTCTACTTGCCAAGGCAGACTAAGGTTTTCGATGAACGAAATTACTTCTTGGCTCATATCGTATCCCTCCTTATTGAAGATTAACCAACGATTGATTACAATATACCACCATGGGAATATTCCTGTAAAGGGATATTTATGAGATGATTTCATGAATGCGGCATTCTAAACTGCGCATAACAAGGCAAATTGAAGCTTAATCCCATGCTGCACCTGTAGAATGCATTCGCTGTGATCTTAGATCATAAGAGAAACTCCGGTGAATGAATGCTGGGGGATTATTATGTTTATCAGATATTTTTGAATGGAAGCATTGACAATTTAAGTGAGGAGAGATAATATCATACCGTATAAATCGTAATGATTACGATTAAGGAATGGAGGAAGTTCAATAGATGAATAGTAACAATAGGATTCCTGTCACAGTGTTCAGCGGGTACCTCGGATCAGGCAAGACGACGGTCCTAAATCATGTGCTTCATAATCGTGATGGATTGAAGGTTGCGGTCATTGTAAATGACATGAGCGAAGTGAATATTGATGCGGATTTGGTTCGAGGGGAAGGAAGCCTGTCCCGAACGGATGAGAAGCTGGTTGAAATGTCTAACGGCTGCATCTGCTGCACGCTCCGGGAAGATCTGGTACAGGAAGTTCAGAAGCTGGTACAGGAGAACCGGTTTGATTATATTCTCATTGAATCGACGGGGATTAGCGAGCCCGTGCCGGTTGCGCAGACCTTTGTCTATCCGGATGAGGTGTCCGGCGTCCAGTTGTCCGACCTAGCCCGGCTGGATTGTATGGTGACGGTTGTGGATGCGAACCGTTTCTGGAAAGATTTCTCTTCGGGTCAAAGCCTGCTAGATCGGAAGGAAGCGCTGGGCGAAGAGGATACACGGGAAGTCGTGGATCTGTTGATTGACCAGATCGAAATGTGTGATGTACTCCTATTGAACAAATGCGATTTGGTAAGCGAAGACGAATTGGCCAAGGTGGAAGGCATACTTCGTAAGCTTCAGCCCAGCGCAAAAATCATACGTACTGTGAAGGGACAAGTCGCCCCTGCGGAAATTCTGAATACCGGTTTATTCGATTTTGAAAAAGCCAGTCAGTCCCCCGGCTGGATTCAGGAGCTTCAGAAGGAAGAGCATGTGCCGGAAACGGATGAATACGGCATCAGCTCTTTTGTTTATCGGAGAAGAAGACCGTTCCATCCGGAGCGGCTGGCTGATTTCATGAGTGATTGGCCGGAAGAGGTCGTACGCGCGAAAGGGATCGCTTGGCTGGCTGTGCGTGAGGATGTTGCGGCAAGTCTAAGTCAGGCGGGACCTTCCATTCAGTTTGGGCCTGCAGGTTATTGGGTGGCTGCTTTAACCGAGCAGGAGCAGCAGGAGCTGCTTCAGAGTGAGCCGGATGTGCAGCGAAAATGGGATGGCGTCTGGGGAGATCGGATGACCGAGCTTGTGATGATCGGGATACAGATGGAGCAGTCACGAATCGAGCGGGAGCTGGACGAATGTTTGTTGACTGATCAGGAAATGCAGCTGGATTGGTCGACCTTTAACAATCCGCTGCCATGGATGGCTATCGAAGAGCTATCGATGTAAGGTTTAGGATATGTTCTCCTTTGAGTAGACTGTGCAGAAGAAGACGCTACAGACGATACAGTTTACTTAAAGGGGACTTTTTTATGGGAGAGTTTATAAGATAGAATCCGAGGAAAATAGGGATATATCCATTTAATAAAAAAAGCCAAACTCGTCTGAACGAGTTGGCTTTTTAAACGTGACTGCAGTCTGTTCATTATTTGTTTATCGGTTGGCCAGCATATGCTTGGACATTTAGCGGAGCTGTCAGGTATTTTGGAGCTTTAGCTACAAATGCCTGAAAATGGCTGCTCGCATTATGGAGTCCCACAGCTTCCTGGTCTTTCCACTGCTCAACCATGAGATACGTGTTATCCTGCTCCGTATCTTTAAGCAGCTTATACGATTCATTTCCTTGTTCCGCGCGGGATGCCTCGATAAGTTCTTTTACGGAATCCAGAAATTCTGCCTCTAGTTCACGGTTTACTTTCATTTCTGCATGAATAATAATCATCGCTATGACCTCACTTCCACTCTGCAATACGATCAATAGGAAGACGGGTCGTCAAACGCGCTTCTTTGGCAGCTTTACCTACAGAGATGAGCATTACCGGCACATAACGTTCTTTCTCCATACCAAATGCCTCTGCAATTCGGGATTTGTCGTATCCGCCAATGGGGTTCGTGTCATATCCACGGGCACGAGCAGAAAGCATAAGCTGCATGGAAACCAAGCCGCTATCTATAAGGATCATTTCACGGAAAGACTGTGCCGGAATACGTGCGAAGAGATCGGTATAGTTTGCCATCATCTGATCTTTAATCTCTTGTGGCAGATAACCGCGTTCCACGGCGCTACCCATAATTTCATCTGCATTGTCGAATGCGTTCATATCTCCAAATACAGCAATGACAGCGGAGGAAGTTGAAACTTGCGTTTTGTTCCCTGGTGCAAGCTCTTCAAGCGTCGCTTTACCTTCGGGGCTATCAACGACAAGAAATCTCCAAGGCTGAAGATTAACGGATGACGGAGCCAAAGTCGCTTCTTCCAAAATTTCAGTCATTTCTTCACGGCTGATTTTGACCGATGGGTCGTATACCCGCACAGAGCGACGGGAAGTAATAATTTCTTTATAATTATTGTTTAGGGAAGTTACAGTCATGATATTCTCTCCTTTAATCTCTATAAGTTAATTGGTCTTACTTGGTTCTTTCATTAGTTGAATCTGGCTGTTCAGCTTCTGTAGAGTTTGAACAAACGCAAGTCGTTCTGATTCCGTGAGGTCTGCCTGCAGTTCCTCCATAAAGCGATCTTTCTCCGCCTTAAACGCTGCTACTTTACTTTTGCCCACTTCAGTTAGCTGAACCAACGTAATCCGGTTGTCATTCTCACATCTGGTTCGGAGAAGTATTCCTTCCGCTTCCAACTGCTGAACATGACGGGTCACCGCAGCTGGATCAATAGACACGGCCTTCTGCAAATCCGATTGGCTAATTTGGCCCCCCGTCAGTTTGCATAGGAGTTCGAGCCGATTGGGACTAACTCCAGCACAGCGTTCAAACCGGGTCGAAATATGCTTGTTTAAATGCATCAGCAAGTACAGCAGGTCTTCCGTATGGCACGTAGCGATGATAAAGACCCCCTTCAATTCATTGACTCATCAATGTTTGATGGGTCAATCATATACCTTTGTTTTCTGAAAATCAAGTCTTTTGTATAAAAAACTGAATCGGATTTCATGTATAATAGGAAGTAGATTCCTAATTCATAGGTTTGAAGAAAGATTTGTTTTCATGGAGAATGTAATGCTAATGCATGAACAACATAAATCAGGAGGACAAGGTTATGGCAAAAGCAAAAGTTCCAAAGAGACCCACGAGAGATGAGTTTGTACTGGAAGAGCTCGGAAATCAGCTTACGGAAGCTTACCAGGAAGAATCGGTCATCGTACTGACGGTCTGGGGATGGGAAGAGGCAGTCCGCGGACAAATCGATCAAATGGACTCCCGCACAGGGAAGGTGCACATGAAAGAGAATGGCGTCATTACGAAGGTTCCCTTTATGGACATTATGGAAGTGAATTATCCCAGGGACTAATCAGAATGATAACGAAAAAGGAGATCCTGCGAGGATCTCCTTTTCTATATCTCTGTCTGTCAAACCATCCAGCTGTCATTGCACCACGCCACTGAGCAAGCCTTCCCACTCTTGAACCATGCGTTTTTTATCCAGACGATGGCCAATCAGCGTAAGATATCCGCGTTGCAGCTGCAGCGTGCTTGGCTTACATTCAAGCTCTGAACCCGCCCACTGAACTAGAGAGGGCCCCGTCGAGAGATGGATGTAACCTTTGGCCCGAATCAGGCTGGAGCCAAGTGCAGCGAGAAACGTCTCGATCGCGCTCAACTGAAGCGGGAAGGGGGATGGAGCAGATAAGGTCAAGGTATCCATGCCCGTGAAGGATGTGCTGCTGTGTCCGGACTCTTCTCCGTGCAGATGGCTAGAATGGTCATTGGCAGATCTCCCTGGCTGGTGGTGCGCATGCTTGCTGTGATCATTAGTCAACGGTTGGTCTTGCGTAAGATCCGCAAGAGCTCCTGGCTTCCATTGCGAAGTTGGAAACGAATGGCTCGGGTCATTAGAGGGCTCAAGCTGAGGCTGAAGCTGAAGCGTCGAAAACACTTCATTTTCATCCAAACGGCTGTAGTCGGTTACGGACAGACTTGCCGTCGTGTTTATTTTTCTAATGGAGGTCGTGACTTTGTTGATCTGTTTATCGTCGCAGTCCCCCGCCTTGTTAAGGATGATCATATCCGCGAAGCTGATTTGTCCCCGCAGGGTACGCACCAGTTCACGACTGGATGCAAAGAAGCTGTTGTACTCGAGAAATTTCCTGCAGTCGGCCAAGGCAATTTTGCGCTGGATTGAGATTCGGTCAGCCAGGGACGGATCCTGCAGATCCTCAAGAATCTGTTCAGGATTCGCCACGCCGGTCGTTTCGATGAATATGAGATCCGGCTTCTGATCTAACAGGGTTTGCAATGCTTGACCCAGCTCGTCTCGCCTGGTGCAGCAGATGCATCCGTCGAGCAGCTTCTCAATCGGAAGATCGGGGATTTCGCCGGAGACCGTATCGC
Organism: Paenibacillus sp. JZ16; assembly: GCF_015326965.1. Classification (NCBI taxonomy): domain Bacteria; kingdom Bacillati; phylum Bacillota; class Bacilli; order Caryophanales; family Paenibacillaceae; genus Paenibacillus; species Paenibacillus sp. JZ16. The sequence continues at coordinate 1,588,817 of NZ_CP017659.1, read as the reverse complement.
CATCCACATCTTGTTCGCCCATCTCATTCATAAGCACGGCGGTTCTCCACTGGCGCTTGGCGGCATATTCCAGCAGTCTGAGCAGCAGCGTGGTTTTGCCGCTTCCCAAAAATCCGCTAATCAATACAACGGGTATCTTGTTCATTAATTGATTTCCTCCTTGGTCTTGTTATCATTCGAATACAGCTCGTCAAACTCCGCGACGGAGTCCGGATTCGTGAAAATGTACGGGGATGCCGGCTGCTCGATCGGCTGAATCCGCTTCGCTTGAATTTGCAGCGTCTCTTTACCATTCAAGGTGGCGACCTGGATCGTGCCATCAATCTGGACCCACGTATCATCAGCGAACGACGCAGCATTCGTGCCGCGCACAAGAACCCCGAACGGTACGGCGTCTGCCGTGCAGCACATCACGAGGAATCGGCTAACGGCAAAGGTATCCTCATTCATCTGTCCGTCGCGGAAGACGAACCCTTGCACCGAGATGGTTTTTCCTTGAAAATGCTCTTTGTACATATCCATGGCCCCGACGGTTTCCGAGAAAATGTCCGGTTCCACCTTAATGACGGGCAGCGTATATAAGCGCCTGGCAAGCTCTGCAAACTCCACACTATAGATGTCCTTGGCAACGAATCGTTCGTTCAATGCGATATTTTTTTCTGTTTCTTGATCCATGCCGGGTAATCGCTTATCCGTGCCTGAAAAGGCGGAGGTGTTGCGGTCATCGGTCTTACGCCGTACATCGGGATTCGGATAGGTGTAGATCATTCCTTTTTTGGCTGCCATATCGCTGCCCAGGGCTTGGTCCGGCAGGAGCAGGCCAAACAGCAGCGGCACCGTGAATAACCCGTATACCGTTACGTTTTTGACAAGGCCGGCAGGCAGGGGATGCTCGCAATCACATACCTCTCCGGAATCGCCCGCAAGGGAATGCCACATCATCCCGAATGCAATGAACAACAACGGAACCGGGCAGAGAAGCAGCAGGGTCTGCATATGAGGCGCTAGGTAATATTCGAGCGCATCTGAAGCATTCAGATGCATGATATAAGCGGCGAGAGCCGCAACAAGCAGCGACCGGAGCGTATAGTGAATCCGTATCCTCAAACTGGACTTCATCCTCCCAATCACCTCCAATCTCAAGCGGATACCTGATGATCCTAAACGGTCCCGGTAATCTCGTTTGGTTTTTCGTCAATCTTTCATCCTTAGGCAGCTATCCACCCAAAAGAGCGTTGACGGCTACAGAGCCGATAAAGACAAGGGTCATTACCAGCAGGCTTAAACCGATCACGAATTTAGTCTTGAAGGTAGTCGACAGCATGAGCAAGCTTTTGAAATCCAGCATCGGGCCGAGCACGAGGAAGGATACGAGCGGACCTACGGTAAAGGTGTGCGTGAACGCCGATGCTACAAAGGCATCCGAAGTCGAGCAGAGGGACAGGATGAAAGCAAACCCCATCATGAACAGGTAAGAAGCGGTGGGACCGTTCCCCAATGCCAGCAGCTCTTCTCTAGGAATGAAGGATTGGATGCAGGCTGTCAGGAATGCGCCAAGAACCAGGTATTTGCCCATTTCGATCAATTCGTCTCCGGCGTGGACAAACAGGCTTCTCCAGGTTTTGGGATGCTCGTGCAGCTTGCGTTCACCAACGGCGGAATCTTGTTCGGAAAACTCTTGTAAGGAACGCTTGAGCGGGTTGTTTCTTGAAAAAACATAGACAAGCAAACCTACCGTTATCGCGACTGTAAAAGCCAGTCCCATCCGGCCGATCGTCACTTCGGGATGCGAACGGAAGGCCATGAACGTCGCAGCGAACACAATGGGGTTCAGGATAGGTCCGCTGAGAATAAAGGTTACAGCGATGTAGGCAGGCATCCCCTTAAGCATCAGCCTTCGGACGACCGGGATCATCCCGCATTCACAGATGGGAAACACGATCCCCAGCATGGAAGCGAACAGGACGCCGATGACCGGGTTTTTGGGCGTGATCCGACGCACCCACTGTTCTTTAACGAACAGCTGAAGAAGGGACGACAGCAGCACTCCAAGCAGCACAAAAGGAAGCGCCTCAAGGAAAATGCCCGTAAAAACCGTTTTTACCTGCTGTATGTCACGGCTTGATATTAGACTTGAATCGTTCTGCAGCCATATCGTCAAGACCGGTATCACGAAGACAAGCGGAATCATGAAGGGCAGCATTTTGAAGATTACCGGATATTTCATTCAAGGCCTCCTGGAGCGAATTGTTCTTAGGACATTCTATGCTTGTACCATCGGCAACATACTCGATTCTTGCAAATTAATCAAAAAGATTACGATTTAATAGGTGAACTTCATGACCGGTAGCGCGAAGTCCAAAGTCGTGGTATATTTAAAAAAAGTTATCTGTGTGTTACTGGCGTAGCTTGGGGTACCAAGAGGGAGCACATAGGATCATATGCCGTACGCCTGGGCAAGAGGTAAGGAGACGATTAGTCGCCTTGCCTCTTTATGTTTTTAATACAATGGCGAAGGAGCGGATTAGCATGAGTAAGGAACCCGTAATTTTGGATGGAAAAAAGGTATCCGATGATATTAAGGCAAAGCTGGCGGTGAAGGTACAGGAATTGAAGCAGCACGGAATAACGCCTTGTCTGGCAACGATTCTGGTTGGCGATGATCCTGCTTCGGCGACCTATGTACGGATGAAGGGAAATGCTTGCGAGCGGCTTGGCATCATATCCAAGAAAGTGGTGCTGGAGACCTCGACCTCGACTGAGGAGCTGATCGCCGCGATACAAGAGCTGAACGAGGATCCGAATGTCCACGGTATTCTGCTGCAGCATCCGGTGCCGCATCATATCGATGAACGGGCGGCTTTTGATGCCATAGCCATTGAAAAAGACGTGGATGGAGTAACCACGCTCGGTTTCTCGCAAAATGCGTTTGGTTTTGCCGATTATCCGTCTTGTACGCCTGCCGCGATTATTGCGATTATGGATTATTATGATCTGCCGATCGAAGGGAAGCATGCCGTGGTGGTCGGACGCAGTCCGATTCTGGGTAAGCCGGTATCGATGATGCTGCTCAATCGCAATGCTACCGTTACGATCTGCCACTCGAGAACGAGGAACCTCGGGGAGCTTGTGTCCCAGGCGGATATCGTGGTTGCGGCCGTAGGCAAACCTAATTTCATTCAAGGGAGCTGGATTAAGCCGGGTGCCGTTGTATTGGATGCCGGCTACAATAAAGGGAATATCGGCGACTGCGATTATGAAGCCTGCGCGAAGGTGGCATCTGCGATTACACCGGTACCGGCAGGTGTCGGCCCCGTTACGATTGCTACATTGCTGAAGCATACCGTCGAATCGGCCGAGCGAACCGTGCAAGACTAAAGGAAAGCCACAGACCATTTGTATATGAATTAAGATGCGCCCATGAATAAATCCCCTTCGAATCGGTTCATTCCTAGTAAGAGTCTGGAGCTTGGAAAAGATATGGCTCCTGCCATAATAGGCTTGGAGTCTCCATTTCACGGATGCCTGGACGTCATGGTATAGTTAGGAAAAAGCGAAAACGAAGGGGAGAGATTCATGCACAAACGAAACATGATCCATTGTGCTGCCCAACTAGGAGCTGTGGAGGACCATCTGTTCGTTGCAGCGCCGCAAGCGGCTCCCGGGAGCACCGAATGAAGAACACGATTGCAGATATTGCCAAAAAAGCCGGGGTTGCCAAAAGCACGGTCTCCCGTTTCTTGAACGGAGGTTCCGTCAGCAATGCAACACGCCAAAAAATTGAGCTGGTCATTCAGGAAACCGGTTATATTCCGAATTCGTTTGCACAGAGCTTGAAAGCGAAGAAAACCAGCATGATCGGCACCATTGTACCGCGTCTGGATTCATTCTCAGCATCGCAGACCGTTGCCGGCATGGATGAAGAATTAAGGAAACACGGTTATCAGCTTCTTATTATCAATGCAAGCCAGGACTTATCCAGGGAGATTGAAGCGCTGTATGATCTCGCCAGGCAAAAAATATCTGGCATTATTTTATTTGCGACTCAAGTGACGGATACCCATCTTGCCGCGATTCAAGAGATCGGCATCCCTGTCATCCTGTTAGGACAGCAGCATAAGGATGTTCACAGCATGATTTATAACGACTATGCCGCGGGTTATGACATGGGCCGGTATGTGCTGTCCAAGGGACATCGCCATATTGCCTATATCGGGGTGACGGAACAAGACGTTGCTGTCGGAGTTCAGCGGAAGGAAGGGTTTCTGAAAGCGGTAAGCGAGGATAGTGAGGCGAAAGCGGATCTCTATGAGAGTGGATTTAAGATGTCGGATGGTGTAAAGACCGCATGGTCCATTTTTGAGTCGAACCGAACGCTGCCAACTGCCGTGGTTTGCGCTACTGACAATATCGCGTTAGGCGTTATGAAAGCGGCTCATATGAAGGGCATTCAAATTCCGAACGAACTCTCCGTTACCGGATTTGGCGGATACGACGTAACCGAGGTGATTCATCCTGGATTGACAACGGTTAAATATGGATATTCCCAAGCGGGCCATCTCGCCGCACAGCATATAATGAAGCTGGTCAACGACGAGCCTGTGGATTTCCTGACGGTTATGAGCTGCGATATGATTCATCGCGAAAGCGTTGACAATCTAAAATAGGTATTTTATACTGAAAATAACGGAACCGGTTCCAATACTGCTTTTGCCTGGTATTGGAGCTGAGTTCATTATTTTTACTCCTGATTGGAACCGGTTCCACCACAGGCGAGTTAGGCTGATGTTCACGCATAGCATGATCAGTTTGATTTTTTTAGTAAGCCCATTTATAAGGAGAAGAGATATGGACAGAGAACTGAAATACCGACGCCTGGATCAGGCTTCTCCCGAAGAGCTTTCCTCCTTAAAGGAGAAAGTGAAATTAAGCGAATGGAGGCAGAGGTTTCACATACAGCCCATCATGGGCTTGCTGAATGACCCTAACGGGTTTTCTTATTATAACGGGGAATATCACTTATTTTATCAATGGTTTCCGCTGGGTACGTATCACGGCTTGAAATACTGGTACCATACATCCTCGAAAGACCTCGTGCATTGGCAAAACCAAGGCATCGCCATTGAACCTGGCCACCCGCAGGATGCTTATGGCGCTTACTCGGGCAGCGGAATCGTGAAAGACGACAAACTGTATCTGATGTATACCGGAAATGCCCGGGATGAGGAATGGAACAGGCAATCTTATCAATGCATGGCCGTGATGAACCGCGATGGATCGGTCACGAAGCTCGATAAGCCGCTGATCGACCATGTGCCGGACGGATATACCGAGCATTTTCGGGATCCGAAGGTATGGAAAGACGAAGACATGTACCGGTTCGTTATCGGCGCCCAAAGGGGCGATAAGACAGGAACGGCTGTCGTATATGAATCACCGGATTTGCTGGATTGGACCTGCAAAGGGGAAATCCAAACCCGTCTTGAACATTTCGGCTATATGTGGGAGTGCCCCGATTATTTTGAACTGGAAGGACGGGGCGTGCTGCTGTTTTCGCCGCAGGGGCTGAGTCCGCAAGACGACGAATACCGGAACATTTACCAATCCGGCTACATCTCGGGCAAGCCGCTGGATCGGGGCACGCTGGAGTTTGAACACGGCTCCTTTTACGAGCTGGACAGAGGTTTTGATTTTTACGCACCGCAGACCATGCTGGACGAGCAAGACCGGCGCATCATGGTAGGCTGGATGGGTATGCCGGAGGTCGTCTATCCAACCGACTCGCATGGCTGGGCGCATTGTTTGACTCTTCCGCGTTCGCTCTCGTTCCGTGAGGGCAAGCTGATTCAGCAGCCGGTCCCCGAGTTGGAAGTGCTCCGCGATAAGGCCATGGAAGCAGCGGATACACTTTACAGCGAAGTGAAGAGTTATGCAGGAGTTGAGGGGACCGTATTCGAGATGATATGCGAGTTCCATGCGATCGAAGCGGACGCCGTTGGCATTGAATTTCGAGCAAGCGAAACGGAGCGGACGGTCATCTGGTATGACGCTCTCAGGCAAAAGGTTACACTGGATCGCTCATCATCGGGTGCAACGATTGTGAGTGATTACGGAACGACACGAACCTGCATGCTGCATGCCAAAGCAAACTCGATCAAATTTCATCTTTTTGTGGATATTTCTTCGGCAGAGGTGTTCGTTAATGATGGCGAAGAGGTATTTACGAGTCGGATATTTCCAAAACGGGACAGCCGTCATATACGATTTTTCGCAACAAACGGCAGCGCCGGCTTGAAGGTCAAGAAGTGGGATCTTGCCCAAGCCGTAAAAGATATAGAAGGGGATGAATGAACATGGCAGCGGATAATCGGAAAATTGCAAGGCAGGTAGTGGAAGCCATCGGCGGCAGGGAGAACATCGCTTCCTTTGCTCACTGTGCTACGAGACTGCGAATTATGGTTCACGATCAGAAGAAGATTGACCAGAAGAAGGTCGAAAATATTGATAAGGTCAAAGGCGCTTTTTTCAACTCCGGCCAATATCAGGTCATTTTCGGAACAGGAACCGTCAATCAGATTTTTGAAGCGGTCGAATCCCTGGGAATGGAGAGCACAAGCAAGGAAGAACTGAAATCTCAGGCGAAAAAGTCGGGGAATCCGTTTCAGCGGGCGATTCGTACGTTCGGTGATGTGTTTGTGCCGATTATCCCGGTACTGGTCGCCACTGGCTTGTTCATGGGATTACGGGGACTTCTGACCCAGGACACCGTGCTTGCCTGGTTTGGTGCGACACCGGATGATATCTCGCCTAATTTTCTGCTCTTCACCCAGGTATTGACGGATACGGCTTTCGCTTTCTTGCCGGCCTTGGTGGCTTGGTCCGCATTTAGAGTGTTCGGGGGCAGCCCGGTGCTCGGTATCGTCCTGGGTCTGATGCTGGTGAACCCGGCTCTTCCCAACGCGTACAGCGTGGCGAACGGCTCGGCTGAGGCACTCATGATTTTTGATTTCATTCCGGTCGTAGGGTATCAGGGCTCGGTTCTGCCGGCATTCTTCATTGGACTGCTGGGCGCGAAATTCGAGAGATTTTTGCGAAAACGCATTCCTGAAGCGATTGATTTGATCGTTACGCCGTTTCTAACCTTGCTTGTAATGATTACGCTCGGGCTGTTCGCCATCGGCCCCGTGTTCCACTCCCTGGAAGAGGTGGTTCTGAACGCGACGACTTTCTTGCTGGAGCTGCCATTTGGCATTGCGGGTCTTGTGATCGGCTTCTTCAATCAGATTATTGTGGTCACAGGCGTACATCATATTTTCAATTTCCTTGAAATTCAGCTTCTTGAGAAGACGGGAAGCAATCCGTTTAATGCGATCGTGACTAGCGCCATGGCAGCGCAAGGGGCAGCTTGTCTGGCTGTCGGACTCAAGACGAGAAACAAAAAACTAAAGGCTTTATCGCTGCCGTCCGCATTCTCGGCCATGCTGGGAATTTCGGAGCCGGCGATCTTCGGGGTCAACCTCCGGTACGTCAGACCGTTCGTGATCGCCTTGATCGGCGGTGGCGTGGGCGGTTTCATGGCTTCCCTCTTCCAACTGGAGGCAACGGGCATGGCGATTACGGTGATCCCAGGTACGCTGTTATACTTGAACAGCCAGCTTCCTCTTTACATTTTGTGCAATCTGACCGCGATGGCTCTAACTTTTGTACTGACTTGGCTGTTCGGATTCAATGATAAAATGCTCGATGAGGTTCGATCGGAAGCGAAATAAGCCCTCAGAAGAAGTCCGTCTGCACAAGGCGGACTCTTTTGTTGTCGTTAGATAAGAAAATTACGGCAAATTGCTCTAATGTGTATGTAAATGGTTATCTTGAATTCAACGATATTAAATACCATAGAAACCGTGCTCCTGCGCGGTTTTTTATGTATGATCGGGAAGTGTCCGAAGCGACCTTGCTGAAATTATGGCTTGCTCTGAAATGCTTTTCATCATTTACAATATGGTTACTGGCTAGAATATACGGAAGAGGGGCGAGTTTCATTGAATAAGAAAATCATATTTTTTGATATTGACGGGACGCTGCTGGATCATGACAAGAAAGTTCCGGCTACAACGAAGGAGTCCATTCGGGAGTTAAAGGATGCCGGGCACATCGTCGCTATAGCGACAGGGCGCGCTCCCTATCATTTTGAAGAGCTGCGGGAGGAGCTCGGTATCAATTCCTATGTTTGTATGAACGGTCAGTATGTGGTTCATGAAGGCAAACCGATCTATGGTTATCCATTGGCGCAAGATGCCTTGCAGAAGCTGACGGAGCAGGCCGTTGAGTTTGATCATCCGATCATATATGCCGGCAGTGTAGCCATGAAGATGAACGTAACCGAGCATGTTCATATCGATTCCAGCTGGGGGGAACTGAAACTCACGATCCCTGAATATGATCCGGAATATTACTTGGGCAGAGATATTTATCAGGCCATTGTATTCTGCACGGAGGATGAGGAAGCGGCTTACGTGAACAATTTCGCAGGCCGGTTCGATTTCGTTCGATGGGGTCCTTATGGAATCGATGTGTTGCCGTCCGGGGGATCCAAAGCCGAAGGGATCAAACAATTGATTCAGCTGCTGCACATCGATCTGGAAGATACTATTGCTTTTGGCGATTATCTGAATGATCTGGAGATGCTGTCGTACGTGGGCCACGGTGTGGCGATGGGCAATGCGCCGGAAATCGTCAAGAAGGCGGCCAGGCATATAACCAGGGATGTTGATCAAGACGGTATACAGTACGGCCTCCGTCTGTTGGGTCTACTGGGCAAGGAACCGCAGGAAATCGTGTAGTTATTTTACGATAAAAAGTCATGAGCGTGTCAGTCTCCGTTCCTGAGGGACGATAAGGACTGACATGTTTTCGGTTTGAAGTGCATTTCGAGAAGCGCAGTTTTAACGATGGAACAAAGGAACAACATCGCTGTGAGATGAGAGCATTTAAGAAGGTTATCTTATGACCTGGGACAATCCCGGCCGTAGGATAACCTTTTTTAGATGGAAGTGCAGGTCTTCACGCGGCTTGCTTCCTGGGTTGGCAGACTTACAACAAGTATAATCAAAAAATAATTGTTAATAATTATTAATTGTCTATATACATTAGTGTGTGTCATACAGTATAATCATTACAGGAGTTGATGATATGTCAGAGGATCAAGATATTTTGAACAGTTTGGTGCAGGAGCTTCGACGAGGAACCATCATACTTGGTGTCCTCAGCCAATTGTCGGAACCTCAGTATGGATACTCATTGGTGACCATATTGCAGGAGAAGGGGGTCAGCGTGGAAGCGGGTACCCTGTATCCCTTGCTGCGGCGGTTGGAAAAACAAGGCTTGCTGGATAGCGAGTGGGATACGAATGAAGCTCGTCCGAGGAAATATTACATCATAAGTCAGACAGGGAAAGAAATATATCGCCAGCTTTACCATGAATGGAAGTCTATGATGACAAGTCTTGAAGGGCTTGTTGATGACAAGGGGGACGTATAGTAATGGATCTGATTAGCAGGTATATTTATGCAGTGACGCAGAAGCTGCCCGAATCACAAAGAGCCGATATTGAAAAGGAACTGCACGGACTCATCGAAGATATGCTGGAAGACAGGGGAGCAGGCGTCGGGATTGCAAGCACTGAAGATGTGGAACAGGTGCTGCTCGAGCTCGGGCCACCCGGGGACATGGCAGCTAGATATAGAGGAAGAGAACGGTATCTCATTGGACCCGGTTTAATTGACAGTTATTGGTCTGTCCTGCGGATTGTATTGTACTCGGTCGTCGTCGCTCTTGGCATCGCGTATATGGTTGATTTCTTTACAAGCTCGGACCCTAACGCCGAGAAGCTTCTGGAGTACTTTGTCTCCTTGCTGAGTGTCGCTATTCACGGGTTCGCATGGGTTACCGTTATTTTTGCCTATATCGAATATCGCGGTGCTCGGCAAGTATCTAAGGATGCTTGGAAACCATCGGATTTGCCTGTAATTCCTGAACCAGCTGTTCGGATTAAACCGATCGAGCCGGTGCTGGGCATTCTATTTTCCGTGCTGTTCTTCGTCCTGTTCACGTTTTCCCTTAATCTGATCGGTGTTCATCGATTTGATGAAAACTCGATCGCCATTCCGGTGTTTGAACAGGCTGCCTTTGCCAAGTATTTGCCGCTGATATGGCTTCTTACCGCCTTCAGCATATTCAATGAAGCAAGGAAATTAATCACAAGAAAGTGGACGCCGCAGATTGCCGTCATGCATGTCATATTTAACGTTGCTTCCGTTATCGTTGCGGTGATTCTGTTCTCCGATATGGCGATTTGGAATCCGACTTTCATGGAGCAACTAGCACAGACGGGTTTCGTAACACCGGGAAGTGAATCGTACGACATTGTAAAATCAATTTGGGATCGATCCAGAGATGGTCTTATTTACGTCATCGTGATCATTACCCTTATTGATACCGTGTCCGTTCTGATGAAGAGGTTTCGGCGGAAGGAAGGAAATACAGCGTTAACCAAATAAAGACATAAGTGTTGAAGTAGAGGGTGTCCCAAAAGATCTTGGATCTGGCGGGAGGCTCTTTTTTTTGATATTAGGAGACAATCCGTATACGAATCGTTCCAGGAACGACACGCGTTTGTTGGATAAGCATAGGATAAGGAACGAAGCAAATAATTTTTTTGACAAAAATGTGAATGATATGTGTCAAAATTATGTACAATGGTGTTATAATAAGGTAAGAGTTAAATGAAAACCCTTACAGAATGAACGGAGCTGATTATGATGAAATACGCAATCCACTACTCTACGAGAATGAAAGACGTTATTTTATTTTCCTTTGTCATTAGCATTATCCTGTTTCAGGTAGCTACCTTGACCCAATATTCCTATCCTGTCCTATTCTATATGCAGATGGCGGTGAATGTCGTTGTTGTTGCGGCACTAGCAATTGAAGGGTATGCCCGATTGGTGAAAAGGGAAGTGAATATACAGGAGAATTCGGATACGATTACCATCAATGGCGTGGAGATTCATGCTGATCAGATTCGTGAGATCAAAGTTTCCGGATGCCATAAAGCCGCATTCCAGATAAACCTTAAGAACAAGAACGTGAATCCGATGTATTGCTGCTTTAAATTTGAAGAGAAGAATTGTGAAGGGATTCGGAGTCTTACGCGTTGGGCCGAGCAGAACCAGATTTCCGTGCGTAAGGTAGGACCGCAAACCCGTTCCGGGTTGGTACTCACATCAAACCACTAGTTAGCCTAAATTATATTATGAATAGAAGCATCTGAACCTTGAAGAATGGGTCCAGGTGCTTTTTTGTTGTAGTTGTAGAGGAAAGGGGGGCCGGGCATTTGTACCTATAGGAACTGAAATTTTAACCCATGTTAAGATCCTGTTTCAATGCTGGATAAAACAAAAAGCATGGGCCTGAATTCTCAGGTCCATACTGTTGTTTGATTCATTAATCAGCAGGCGTTCTCGTATAGTTTGTAACTTAGCTGCTGCAGCCGCCGCCACAGCCACTCCCGCAAGAGGATCCGCTGCTGCAGGATGAACCGCTGCTGCAAGAGGATCCAGATCCGTCGCCTGAGGATCCATCACCCGAATCGGATCCGCCGGACCCGCATGCCGAGGCGTAGGTGCATGAGGAGCTGCTGTTATTTTTATGAAGCTCACGCTCATCAGGGATCATGTGGTCACCAAATTGTTCCGGTGTGTTCCAGGCAAAAAAGACGGCCGCTGCCAGGAGCATATCGCTATTTTGGAAATTGACCGACTTCTCTTGTCGCGCCGGCTTCTCTTGGGCGGTTCGAACCCGATCCTGCAGATCCTGGATGATCGCATCAATCGCCGTGCGGGCTGCAGGAATCTTCTCATAGGTCCAGGCATTAAAGCGCTTCTGGCCATGATTCACGGTGAAGTGGCGGGAAGTGACGGCCTCCAGTTCTTCGCGCGGCAGCGGGACGCGGAAGAAAGCCCCCCATAGCTTGGCGCTGTATTCATGCCAGCCGAATAATTGTACATATACCGTATCAAACCACGCACGTTCATCCGGAATAGGCACATGCTCGCTTCCGGTGTTTGGAGCGTGGTGAAGCATTTTGCCAAGAAAGCGTTCCGAGAATTGTTGGTACTCGTATGTATACATCAGCATTTCATGCCATACTTCATCCACATCTTTGCTGAACATCGGGACACGATCCAGCACGGCGCACATGATAAAGAACCGTTTAAGCTCATGCCATCTCCATTCATACTCCTGTTCGGACAGATTCGGATGCTCACTCATCACTCGTTGCTTCAGCATGTTCTGATAGGTGTAGGGCAGCGCAGCCTCGAGTCTGCCGACAAGCTCACTCGCCGGGCTTCCTGCCTTGACGATCGGCGGCAACTCGGGTATTTTCCCGCGTCGGTGCTTATTCCCTTTGGCGAGCTGCTGACTGCTGTGTTTGCGTAACGAGCGTTTCACGAAATAAGAAATAATCCATACATCCACCGCAACAAATAAAATAATCAGTATCCAGGTTGTTGAGTTCATTACATGTTCCTCCTGTCTTTATAGTGTTCGGAGGTCGGCTTATGATTTCTCTCCTGAGTAAATTATGGCAAATGTGATGCGTGTTGGCAATTGAAATTGGAGAAGATCATAACTTGAATTTAGGGGCTTCTTTATGATACATTCCGTGTGTGTCAAGCGAGTGTTTGATCATGGAGCCATGATCTCGAAGGATGGCAATTACGTTTACTTTAGGAGCATACATATGTTAACAGGTTGGAAACTATCCGTATTAGGTATTCTTGTTGTAGGCATTACCGGTATCGTTGCGTCTGTTACCGGTCTGATCGAGCCCGGCCGGGCGATAGCGCTTTTCGTTGTATTCGTACTATTTATAGGGGCGCTGGAGCTGCTGGAACGAATCAAGAGCCGCAGAAAGAAGAAGGGGGAAGTGCGATCTTCCAAATAAAAATGCACAGACAGCAAGGAGGGAGCTTGTGAATTGGGTAGCTGTACAGCCGTACTACAAAATCAACCGAGTGGTGGATGGTATCGAACAACGGACGGAAGAGCAGGGGCGGGAGATGTTCCTGTATGAGGATCGAATCGTAACGAAATACCGGGAGTTCCCGATCAAGCAGGTCTTTGATCTGTCGTATCGGCCTTTGGGAGACGGCGGTGGTTTCTTATATTTGCACACCCAGCAAGGCGTGTATTCGTACACGGTAAAGGATGATCCAGGTTCTTTCATATCGGCATTTAAAAATCTCTAATGGCATGATCCATAAATAAAACTGGTCTCAGGTCCAGTTCATCTCCTCGCCTACAGCACGTTTGCGAAAGCCACGTTGTCATATAAGCTGATACTATATTCTAGGGACGGATTAGGGGGACAGGAGTGGATACGCTATTAGATTTTATTGAACAGATCGGGCACTATGCATTATTCCTCGTATTGTGCCTTGGATTGGTCGGTCTTCCTGTGCCTAATGAAGTTGTGGCAATGACGGGCGGAGCGTTAGCGGCATCCGAGATTTTAACGCCGGTTCCGTCTTTTATCATGACCTTTCTTGGCGTGTGTTCGGGATCGACGGTAGGTTACATGCTTAGCCGCTTTACCGCGAGCAAGCTGTTAAACCGCGCCCAGGAAAAGTCGAAGATACGCCAGTTTCTCGATGTATCCGAACGGTTGACCCGTCAATATGGCAATTACGCCATATGCATCAGCGCTTTTTTGCCCATTCTGCGCAACGTCACTCCTTATGCGGTTGGCATGAAGGGGATGCCGTATCGCAGATTTGCGGTGTATTCGTATTCCGCGTCCTTTGTATGGACCATCGGTTATTTCTCTTTGGGCATGTTTGTCGGAGATCAGGTCGTCGATCATATTGGAGTCCTGATTGACCGGTACGGGTATTATGCGGCGGGAATTGTCGCGGTGCTGGCCATCATTCTGATCATTTCATGGGTAATTCGAAGAAATAAACGAAGCAAGGGGAATAAAGAAATTCAGTTTCACGGATAAATGCCGTATGCCTGTTTCATTAGGGCTCTTCCGGCAGGGGCTCGGGTGACGTTCGAATGATTTTTACGTATTCTCGGGGTAAGAACCATGGGGTTTCTTGAATTTGATAAACTCTGGTTGACGAGTTGTCTTGTTGATAGCCGGGATGCGTACGTATATTCGTTAAGATGGCGGCTGCCAAAATTGCAAGAAAGATGAAAGCGCAAACAGCCGCTTTTTTGATCATCATGGGAATCACTCCTTTACATACAGTGATTTCCCAAAGGTCCTCTTTTCATTCCAAGATACCTTTGACAAAGCTTTGATCTCAAGATATACTGATTTTCAGTGTGATTCGAAAAAATACCATATGGTTTTACCTGGAGGAGCCTGCCATCAACGGGCTCTTTTTGTGTTTTTTTGGAGTTATACCTAAATAATGGGGAAATACTACTAATGAAGGAAAAATCGGACTATAGGAGGAGTAGACTTTGTCTTTGCTGCACATCGCCGTCATGGCACCTTTTATTGTAGCGCTTGTGGTTATGTTGACCTACAAGCTCATTGGCCGTGTCCACACCGGATGGGTCATTTTGCCGGTACCGGTTGTCCTGTTCGCCTATTTTTTAGGACTTATCCCAACCATTCAGGGAGGTGAACAGCTTCAAGCGGTCCTGGAATGGATTCCAAGCGTGGGAATAAACTTTACCGTTTATTTGGATGGATTAAGTTTGATTTTTGCACTTTTAATATCCGGTATTGGTTCACTTGTTGTACTGTACTCCATCTTCTATATGGATAAGAACAAGGAAGCAGTCCACAAATTTTACATTTATCTGCTTCTGTTCATGGGAGCCATGCTTGGTGTCGTACTCTCCGATAACCTGATGGTGCTGTACGGTTTCTGGGAACTGACAAGCATCTCGTCATTCCTGCTGATTGCATTCTGGCATCATCGCGACCGCTCCAGATACGGAGCTTTAAAATCCATGCTGATCACCGTATTCGGCGGACTTGCCATGTTTGCAGGATTTATTCTCCTATATATCATGACAGGCTCCTTTAGCGTGCGGGAGATCGTAGCTAATGTGGGAAGCATTGCGGGAGACGCGCTGTTCATTCCGGCCATGATTCTGATTCTGCTGGGGGCATTCACCAAATCCGCTCAGTTCCCGTTCCATATTTGGCTGCCGGATGCGATGGAGGCACCGACTCCGGTTAGTGCTTATCTGCACTCCGCTACCATGGTTAAGGCCGGTATTTATCTTGTGGCACGTTTTAGCCCGGTGTTTGCCGGTCAAGCCTTCTGGTTCTGGATCATTGCGATTACGGGCTTGACCACGCTGATCTATGCTTCGATCCGAGCGATCAAGCAGACGGACCTGAAAGCGCTGCTGGCATTCTCCACGATCAGCCAACTGGGGCTGATTATGAGCTTGCTCGGTCTTGGCTCTGCCGCAGCTTATTATGGGGGCGGCGTGGATACGCTGCTCTATACGAAAGCAACGACAGCGGCCATCTTTCATCTGATGAATCATGCGATATTTAAGGGCGCTTTGTTTATGGTCGTCGGCATCGTGGATCATGAGACGGGCACCCGCGACCTGCGGAAACTCGGAGGTTTAATGTCGCTCATGCCGATCACATTCACCGTGGCCGTCATAGGCGCATTTTCCATGGCCGGTCTGCCTCCGTTTAACGGATTCCTGAGTAAAGAGATGTTCTTTACGGCGGTCCTTCAAGCGTCTCAGATGAACTTCTGGAATGCCGAGACCTGGGGTGTGCTGATACCGGTCGTTGCCTGGATCGCCAGCGTATTTACGTTCCTGTACAGCATGATCCTGGTTTTCAAAACCTTCACCGGCCGCTACCAGCCTGAAAAGCTGGAGAAGAAGCCGCACGAAGCACCGCTGGGGATGCTGATTCCCCCGGTTATTCTGGCATCGCTGGCCATCGTGTTCGGACTGTTTCCGAACCTGCTGTCTCATGCACTGATTGAACCGGCGCTGGCCGCCATTCATCCGGGGCTGCTCGTGGCAGAGGATCGGTTCCACGTGCATATCGAGATGTGGCACGGCTGGACAATGGAAATTTACATGACCATCGGAATCATTGTTCTCGGTACCGTTCTGTACAAGCTTCATGGCAGAGCGCGTATCTTGAACACAACGCTTATCAAGCGATTTACACTGAACAATCTGTATGACGGGGGATTGCGCGTTCTCGAAAAAGGCGCCAAATCGCTGACCTCAACCTACATGACAGGTTCGCTGCGTCACTATGTGATTTATATCTTTGTGTTTTTCATAGCCGTTCTTGGCGGAGGTCTCCTGCTGGTCGATCATATCGGATTCGATATGACGGACTACGCACCGATGTCCTTCTATGAGGCCGTTGCCATACTCGGCCTGGTCATTCCGGTCATTGTGCTTCCGTTCGTACGGACACGATTGATGGCGATCATATTAACCGGGGCTGCGGGTTATATGGTGACCTTGTTCTTCGTCCTGTTCCGGGCTCCGGATTTGGCGTTGACCCAGATGGTTGTCGAGACCGTTTCCGTCATGCTGTTCCTGCTCTGTTTCTATCATCTGCCGAAGCTGAAGCGGGAGAAGGTGTCAATGAGCCTGAAGTGGAAAAATCTGCTGATATCTATAGGCGTCGGTGCTGTCGTAACCTTGATCGCGCTGGCCGCAAGCAGCGGCAGAACCTTCGACTCCATTGCGGATTACTTCATTAAAGAGAGCTACAACTCGGCTGGCGGTAAAAATATCGTCAATGTCATACTGGTGGACTTCCGCGGATTTGATACCTTGCTGGAAATTATGGTTCTCGGCATTGCGTCCCTCGGAATCTATGCCTTGATAAAAGTTGATTTGGGTGAAGGGGTTATCGGTGAACGGGATCGTTATGAAGGTGCGTATTTGCCTAATAGCAATGATGTTATCCTGCGAACCATATCCAAGGTGGTCGTCTTTATCGTCGTAACGTTCTCGTGGTTCCTGTTCAACTCGGGACACCATGAGCCGGGTGGAGGATTTATCGGGGGGCTGATGACTTCAGCCGCACTGGTTCTGTTATCAATGGCTTTTGGCATGGACATGACCCGCAAAATCGTGCCTTTCGAATTCCGAAAGGTTACGGCTGCAGGACTCGCCATCGCCCTGCTTACAGGGATCGGTTCCTTTGCCTTTGACGCACCGTTCTTAAGTCATTCCTTCGATTATTTCACCCTGCCATTGCTCGGAGAAACCGAGCTGGCTACAGCGGTTCTCTTCGACCTCGGCGTCTATTTAGCCGTCGTTGGCGTGACGATGACCATCATCAATTCGATTGGGAGGGATAACTGACCATGGAACTATATATGTCACTTGCCATCGGAATTATATTCGCGGTTGGGATTTACCAGATCCTATCCAAAAGCTTGCTGCGGATCATTCTCGGTACATCACTGTTAACCCATGGTGTCCATCTGCTGCTGCTCACCATGTCTAGGCTGAAGACCGGTGCTGCTCCGCTGCTTGGCGAGAAGGCTTCATCCTATGTTGACCCCGTTCCGCAAGCATTGATCCTGACATCCATTGTTATCAGTTTTGGCGTCACATCGTTCTTCTTCGTATTGGCGTACAAAGCGTATCAACGCTTGGGCACGGACAACATGGAGGAGCTAAGGGGGATGGATGATGAATAATGTAATTGTTCTGCCTCTCCTTATTCCGTTAGTTACTGCCGTAATTCTTATTTTTTGCTCCAAATACGTTCGTGTTCAGCGCTGGATCAGTGTGGTCAGTGTCATACTGAACCTGCTTGTGGCGTTGTTCATCGTGAATCAGGTAAACAACGAAGGCATCCAAACGCTTCATATGGGCGGATGGCTGCCGCCTTATGGGATCGTGTTTGTAGCCGATATGCTCGCGGCACTGCTGGTGCTCACGACGTTGATTGTGGCAGCTGCCTGTCTGTTCTATTCCTTTCGGAGCATCGGGGAAGAGAGAGAGAAGCATTACTTCTATGCCTTTTTTCAATTTTTGCTGGCCGGTGTGATCGGATCGTTCCTGACAGGGGATCTGTTTAACCTGTTTGTCTGCTTTGAGGTCATGCTGATCGCTTCCTATGCGCTGATTGTGCTGGGGGGCACCAAGCGGCAGCTGAGAGAAACCCTGAAGTACATGCTGATTAATATTATTTCATCCACCTTGTTTGTTGCAGCCGTTGCTTATTTGTACGGCACGGTCGGCACGCTGAATATGGCGCACCTGTCCCTGCGCGTGGCAGAAGTACAGCAGGACGGAATCTTGTCGGTCATCGGCCTGTTGTTCCTGATTGTATTCGCTCTGAAGGCGGGCTTGTTCCTGTTCTTCTGGCTGCCCGGTTCCTACAGTGCACCTCCGGCGGCAGTTTCAGCTTTGTTCGGGGCGCTGCTTACGAAGGTTGGATTATATGCGATTATCCGTACCTTTACGCTGATCTTCCATCACGATACCGGCGGCATCCACGCCGTCATTGGCTGGATGGCCGCGGCAACGATGATTTTGGGAAGTTTGGGCGCGGTTGCGTATAAGGATCTTGGACGAATCCTGAATTATAACATTATTATCAGCGTCGGCTTTATCGCCTTCGGCATAGCGTCGGCATCTTCAGATTCCTTGAACGGTGCTGTATTCTACTTGATGCATGACATGATTGCAAAGGCGCTGCTCTTTATTCTCGGCGGAATCATCATTGCCAGTGCGGGTGCTAACAAGCTGAGTGATATGGGCGGCTTGATGAAGCGCCATCCCTTGGTGGGATGGATGTTCTTTATCGTTGCATTGGCTCTGGTCGGCATCCCGCCCCTTAGCGGATTCCTTGGCAAGGTTCTTATCATCCGCGGTGGTTTGAGCGAAGGGCATTATTGGTTGACGGGACTGGCACTGGCATCAAGCCTGGCGGTATTGTATTCCCTGATCAAGGTATTTATGGGGGCATTCTGGGGCGAATCACCCGGGCATACGGAATCGCAGCCAGTCAGAATCCATCGGACAGCTTATGTGGCAGCTATTGGACTAACGGTTATGGTGATTGTCCTTGGGGTGGGTTCGGAGTGGATTTATTCCTACACCTCTCAAGCAGGCGCCGTATTATCCGATCCATCACTATACATTAACGCTGTACTAAAGGAGTAGTGGATATGGGCCATCAAATCCTGTTAAATATCATCATTGCCGTTGTCTGGATGTTCCTGAACAATAACTGGTCCCCCCAGCACTTGATAGTCGGCTATCTGATCGGTATGTTGCTGATTTATCTGTTGCGCCGCTTTTGGCCAAACGATTTCTATTTGCGTAAGCTGTGGTCTATTCTGATGCTGCTGCTTTTGTTTCTAAGAGAGCTGTTTAAATCAAGTATCACCGTCATCGGTCAGATTATAAGACCGAAGCTGAATGTCCGCCCCGGAATCTTCGCCTACGATACGGAGCTTAAGTCCGACTGGGAGATTACGGTCTTATCGTGCCTGATCTGCTTGACGCCAGGAACGCTTACCCTGGAAGTCTCTCGCGATGGTCAGACGCTGTATATCCATGCGATGGATATCGAAGATGTCGAAGAGCTGTCGAATCAGATCCGCGGTACCTTTGAACGCGCGATCAAGGAGGTGACCCGCACATGATCCATGGCATGCTGATAGCCTCATTGGTGATTTTGTCGCTTGCTATTCTGGGCTGCCTGTACCGATTAATCAAGGGACCTTCCATGAACGACCGGATCATGTCGCTGGATACGATCGGAATTATCCTGTTGTCCATGATCGCTGTCCTGTGCATGCTGTTCCGGACATCCGTGTATTTTGATATCATTCTGCTGATCGGAATTCTTACGTTCATCGGAACAACCGCGCTTGCCAGATATATTGAGAGGGGTGATGTCATTGAACGCACAAACGATGAGTCAGATCGGTGAGTTTCTGATCGCGCTGATGGTGCTGCTCGGCGCTTTGCTGGGTGCATTGAGTGCATTCGGCCTTATTCGTCTGCCGGATGTTTACATGAGGTCCCATGCAGCTACGAAAAGTGCCACGCTGGGCGTCCTCTTGATCCTTGCCGGCGCATTTCTGTATTTCACCTTCTACCTGGAGCATGTCAGTGCCAAACTGCTGCTGGGAATCGTATTCGTATTTATTACGGGGCCGGTAGCCGGTCACTTGAACGGGAGAGCGGCGTATCGATCAGGCGTGTCCATGTGGGAGAACAGCGTTCACGATGACCTCAAGCCTGAGCTGAAGCGCGAACGTGAGCGGATGCGAGCTTCCCGGAAAGGGGAGCATTCCGAGAAGGGATGACCGTCAACCGTAAACAAGGTCCCGATTGAATGATCGAGAAGATGAGATGGGCTTTCCAAGCATATGGGAAGCCCATTTCTTGTTTCATGTTTGGCTCACGGGTATCATCTCGTGGTAAAATTGACCAAAACAGGTTCGAGGAGCCCTCGGAAATCACGCTGGGAAAGCTGATCCTGAACAAGGAGAATGTGTACAGATGGTATTGGATACAGATCAAACGAAATTAAGAGAGCTGTCTTCCTTTCTTGCCCGAATGAATGGGGATCGTCATCATCATGTCGGATATTGCGGCGAACAGGAAGGGGAGGTCTACAGCACGCTGCTGGAAGATTTTTCGGAAAATGGCCGGCTGAGCAGCCAGCGATTTACCGTGATCTATGATCAAGATCAGATGGTGGGCGCATTGGGATTCGATGTGGACGAAGAAGAGGGAACTGCTGAAATATGGGGACCTTTTATCGATGCGGAAGGCGAGCTTTGGCATCGATTGGCGAAGGAGCTATGGGTTGATGGAACAATGAAGCTGAATGGCAGCGTAACACGCTATTTCGGATTTTATAATGTAGCTCATCCGTCCGCTGCGAGGTTTATGGAGGACAAAGGGGGAAGAAAGACAGGTGTGCATCATGTGCTGAAAATCCAAAAATCCACCTTGTTAGCGAATACCGCGCCTGGATTGCAGGATATCACGCCCGAATATTGGGATGAGTTCGAGAATCTGCATGGCACCGCCTTCCCGAATACCTATCTCAGCTCGGAGTCTATTTTGCAGAAGCTGGATGAGTATCACCGGCTCTTCATATTTACGGAAGAAGGCCGTTTCGTCGGGTATGTTTATGTGGAGGGAGACCCGGATTTCCAGGAAGGAAATATTGAATACATCGCGGTATCCGAACAATTCCGGCGCAAAGGCTATGGCGGGCTCCTGCTTGATCAAGCTCTTCATTATTTATTCCAAGTCCTGCAGCTGGAAGAAATCTCGTTATGCGTGGACCAAGACAATGCAGGGGCGCTCCAGCTGTATCATCGTGCGGGCTTTGAGACGGTGCATAAACTGGCGGCTTACGTATTGGAGTGAACATAATGGTTTCCATCACGACCCGTCCATGCATAACAAGACCCGCCCATCCCAGCAACCGGGACCGGCGGGTCTTGTTGTCTTGTTATGCATCTAACGCTTCGTCTTTTTGCTGCTGATCACGACACTTCCCGGCTGATCTTCATGATGGTAACGGTTTTCCATCTTTTTGCCGGCAAGCCACAGCAGCCAGAGGACGATGGCCGCGATAAGAATGCGCCAAGGCTGTTGGACAAAGGCTTGCCAGTCATGTCCAATGAATGCCACCATAAAAATCATCACGGATTTACCTGCCATAACGGCTATCGTGAACGTCGTTGCCGATATCGTGCTGATGCCGGATGCGATATTGATCAGTGAGGAAGGCGTGAAGGGGAAGCAGTACAGGATGAAGATCGGCGTAAAGCCCTTTTCTTCGATCCAATGGAAGAAGCGCTGGGATCCCGGCATTCTTTTTTGGATAAGCAATCCAAGCTTGCCTCCCAGCTTACGAACAATCCAGAACACCGTAACGGATCCAAGGCAAACGCCGATCCACGACAGCAGGAATCCCCACCATAATCCATAGGCCGCGGAGTTCCCCATCACCAGTACGATAAGGGGCAGAAAGGGAAGGAACGCCTCTATAAATGGAAGCAAAATACCCGGGATGGGACCCAGCTGCGAGTACTGCTGAAGCCATTCCTGCACTTGATCCATGTCAATTTCTTTCATATGGGTCCACAAGTTCTGAAGCCATTCCAACATGATGAGTAAATCCTCTCCCTGCCTAGGGTAAAATTATGTATTTTCCGGTCGATCACGGATGAAATATATTATAGCATAACCAGAATCAATATTATAAATTGCAAGTATTGAACCGGGAGGAGGGATACGGGAAAAGCTCAAACTCTCCTAAAGCCATGGTGAGTTTGAGCTATATCCTTTATCGGTTCTTATACAGATTGGGCGGGCAGCGCTTCCTTGGTTTCAGGATTCGAATCCGGCGGGAGATCCGGCTCGATCCCGTTCCAATCGATTCGGTTCTTGCTCCGCAGCGACCAGACGATCAATAGGATGATCCCAATAATGACCGAACCGATCGTTACCATATAATTGCCCCAAACCGAAAGGTATTCAATCTCGATGAATGCATATTGGGAGGGTACCACGGCGTACCGGACCATCTCCAGCCAGGCCAGGTGAAAGCCGATGCTCATCCACAGATTGTGGGATACGATGCGGGACAGCTGCAATACCGTACCAAAAGCAACTAAATTGATGATATACTCCACCGTAATCAAATCCCATGTCCCTATTCCTATGGCCACCATGAATGCCGTTACAGCGATAGGCGCAAGCACGAACATTACGACCTGAAGGACCAAAGCAAGCCAGCGCGGAAAACGGGTGTTTAAGTTCCGGTACACATAACCGCGGAAGGTGATCTCTTCTGGAAAGGCTTCATAAAAAAATGCAATCGGGACGTTGATGAGGATAACGAGCATCGTAACGATTGGGAAGTGGAAATCCACGATCCGGAGCCATCCGGCGGCGCTGCCGATCAGCAAGGCTGCTGCCGTGACCAGGGCAAGGAAACCGATGCCGAGAAGGAAATAACGAAAACCGGAAGGAACAGAGCTAAGACCAAGTCCGCTCCAGGGCCGCTGGTCGACATAACGCCTAAGCAGATAAATCAGCGGCACGGATATGCTTGTTGTTACGACGGCAAGGAGGATTTGGAGCCCGAGGGTAGGGATCTGGTATGAACCCGCTACCGTGGCTATCACAACTGCTAGTCCGAGCCCTGTAACAAAAGCCAGCCACCCAAGGACGACACGCCAGAACAGGTTTAAACGGCTCTCCCGATCACGGAATGCCCGAGAAACACCGTGTTTAGCCTTCGATTCAGTTAATGTGCGAATGATGAACTCGCCCCTCTCTTAAGAACACGCTGCCCGTGTTCCTATTCTTTTTGACATTAATATATATAGTATTGCTTCTATCAAGGTGTTCCATAGAAAGAACCTATTTTTACGAAGGTAGGCATTAAAGAAGCAAATAAAGATGCTGAAATGTTGTTTATGGTACGTTGTATTAAAAAAAACCGGAAGTGTATAATGGGATTATGCCGAAAATCGTAGATCATGATAAACAAAGACAACGGGTCGCTGAGGCTGCCCTGCGGGTGATTCAGAGGGGTGGACTCGAAAAAGCGACGGTACGCAATATCGCCGAAGAGGCGGAGTTATCCGTAGGTTCGCTGAGACACTATTTTACCAGCCAAGCTGAGTTGTTGGCTTTTTGTATGAACCTGATGATCGAGAGGATTGAAGAACGCTTTTTGACTTTGTCCTTGAAGGGACCCGTGTTTGAGGATGTAAAACAAGTATTGATGCAATTTCTGCCGATGGATGAGGATAGGACGATGGAAATGGAGGTGTGGATGTCGTTTGTTGCCAAAGCACTTGTCTATCCCGAGTTAAGAATAATGACCGATCATATGTATGATGGATTAACCAAGGCGTGCCATTATGCGGTGGATACCCTGGTCGCACATAAGCTGGCTAAACCGGAGCTGGATCTTGATTATGAGAAGGAGCGCATATACGCATTGGTGGATGGATTAGCGATTCATCATATCATGAGGCCACAGCAACTTGCCAAAGAAAAGATCGAAAGGATTCTCGAGCAGCATCTGCGTTCCTTATGTCTGGATGACAAGGCAATGGACTAAAAGACCCATGTCACTTAGCGTGTCAACATTGACATGCCATTCCTTTTTTTAATACAATGGTTCTTCGACAGGCACTTCGTGTGAAAAAAGATACAAAAGGAGAATGGCATGGTCAAAAAACACAAAAATCTGACAGTTGGCGAAATTCTGAAACGGTTCATCTTTATTACCATCGGTGCAGTTCTGATGGCCGTGGCGCTAGAAATATTCCTGGTGCCCAACGAAATTATCGACGGGGGTATTACCGGTATTTCCATCGTATTATCATCGATTACGCCCATTAAACTGGGTGTGTTCCTCTTCATTATCAACTTGCCGTTTCTGTTCATCGGTTATAAGCAGATCGGCAAAACGTTCGCATTTTCCACACTGTACGGGATCGTGGTATTGTCGGTGGCGACAACCTTCCTGCATCATGTAGACCCGTTTACGAACGAGAAAATTTTGGCGGTGCTGTTTGGTGGTTTGGTCCTTGGTCTGGGGGTAGGTCTTGTTATCCGTTACGGCGGAGCTCTTGATGGTACGGAGATTGTTGCTATCCTGCTGTCCAAAAAGCTGCGCATGCCGGTCGGGCAGATCATCATGATTATCAACGTGTTTATTTTTATTACGGCAGGGTTTGTATTCGGTGCAGATTCGGCCATGTATTCGATTTTTTCATACTACATAGCGGCAAAAGTGATGGATATTGTGGTAGAGGGCTTGGATGAGTCCAAATCCGTTACGATTATATCCAATGAATATGAAGAAATCTCAAGTGCCATCATGCAGCGTCTGGGCCGCAGCACGACGATGATTTATGCCAAGGGCGGATATTCGAAAGAGGATACGCAGATGATTTATTGCGTCATCACCCGGCTGGAGATTGCGAAGCTGAAGACGGTTGTGCAGGAAATAGATAAGAACGCATTTATTTCGATTCAAAATGTCGCGGATGTGCTGGGTGGGAGTATGGCGAAGTCAGATATTCACTAGGTGCACGTACATGCTATTGATGTAATAGGTTGATTAACGAACGGCGGTTTTTTGCAGATCCTCTTCTGCAGAAGGCCGTCTGTTTATTTAGGAGATAAAAACAAGTAAACCATTAAAGTCTTACCATCCTTATCTCGCAAGTAACTTCGGCTATATGCGGACTGTATACTGAAAAAGCACTGATCGAAGAGAGGGGATTGCCTGAGTGTCTGATCGAAGCTCCATGAAAGCCGTCAATCTAAAAGCGCTCAGGCCATCCATATGTCATTTCCGTACTTCAAAAAATTCGCATTCATCCCGCTTATGATAGCCGAGCGAGCTGACGCTGGATTGCGTAATGACGGTTTCGTCGGTGAATCGGATGACGATACTGCCGGAGTCAATCAGATGATTATCCTTGAAGATGCGTATACGGGTCTGCTGCTCCATAACTTCCTGAAAGTCCTGGTCGGTTAATAGCGGTCTGACTATCGGCATGGGTCATCCTACTCCTTACGTTTTGAATGGTGGATTGTTCGTAAAAGTCCTATGATAAAGGGGGATTGGTATGACATTTGCGGCAAACAGGGAAGTAGGTATCATTCCCTCCGATCAGGATCTGCTCGCCGGCATATACGGGTTTACCGTCAATGACGCGAAGGTTCATGATCGCTTTACGTTCGCAGAACCAGCAGATCGTTTTCATTTCCTCGATTTTATCGGCGTAAATCAGCATCCAGCGGCTGCCTTCAAACAGCTCGTTCCGGAAATCATTCTTCAAGCCGAAGCCCATGACAGGCACGTTAAGCTCATCTACGATCCGAACGAGCTGCAGGATGCTGTCCTTGGAGAGGAACTGGCATTCGTCAACGAGAACGCAGTATGGCTTAGGCTGATGCTCCTTCACAATCCCATAGATATCGGTCGTATCGGTTATAGGTATCGCTTCGCGTCGCAGGCCGATTCGTGAGGACACATACCCAACGGCATCCCGGTCATCGATAGCGGATGTAAAAAGGAGCACCGGTTTGTTCTGTTCTTCGTAGTTATGGGCGACTTTCAAAATTTCGATGGATTTACCACTGTTCATGGAGCCGTACTTAAAAAATAATTGAGCCATGCTTTCGTTCCCTTCCTATAAGTACAATGTTGCTTCTTTTAGTGTAGTGATACAAATTTCGTTATTCTTACGATATAAGATATGACATGCAGAGTATATTGTCGCATTATTGGGCATCTTTTGTCCATTGCCTGTAAGGACTATATTCTGACATATTTAACTTAATCGCGGAATGAAAAAAAGGGACAGGACTTCGCCGCGCAATATGGCGAGGTTATCTTTGTATCATGGCACCAGGCTTAATCAAAAAAAGGTATAATATTTTTCAATTACGTTGTCAGAAATAACGAACTTCTCTGGTCATATAAGTAGTCAACGATACGAAAGAGGGTTTGAGCAATTGGATACGACAGCAGACAGAACGGTCCAGTGGGATGAGATGGAAGATCAGGAGTTGGTGAAACATGCGCAGGCAGGGGAGCGGGAAGCTTTCGGTGAGCTTGTTCGGCGTCATCGGTCCAAGGTTTATGGCTATGCCAGAGCTATAACCCGGGAGTCCTACCTGGCAGAGGACGTTGTACAGGATGCATTGGTCCGGGCATTTTTGCACTTGGGCAAACTGGTCGATACCCGGCGTTTCCTGCCCTGGGTGCAGCGGATCGTACGGAATCAGGCCTATACCCGGCTTAAGGGAAGCTCCGCGATGAAAGAGCAGACATTCACCGAGCTTGAAGGCAGGGGAAGGTATGATAGTGCCGGGAGTGCAGATCAGTGGAATAGTCTGGACAGCATTCTGGGAAGGCTCCATCATTCTTCAGCCGAAGCGGCCGCAGGATTCAACGTACCGGAGGAACGAATCGTCCAGCAAGAGACGCTGCGTGTTTTAACGAACATCATTCAACGCCTGAAGCCACGCGAACGGCTTATTTTCGAATCTCATTTTTTCGATCAGCTGTCCCCGCAAGAAATTGCTGACTTGTTTCAGCTCTCTTCAGCCAATGTGTATCAGATTATTTCGAGATCGCGGAAGAAAGTGATCCAAGAAAAAATTCGCGTAACCGTTGACTCTTATATTAAGACGAGAAGGGACTTGGGAATTATGAATAAGAAGATTCTACAGTACGAAGGATCGTTGAAAGAAATCAAAACTTGGACAACTGCTGCGGATGCCACGTATAAAATGCTGCAATTTACAGATCGGAAGCTATCCCTGCCGATGGTTATGGGGCTGACAGGTCATGCATTCCGAATTAACATCATTCCGGATCAGGTTCACATTGCAGGTCCGACCGCGTATTTTTTTGGTGAAGTATTATCCCGGGGTCTTCATAATATCGGCTTCCATTCCAAATTCATCGACGGCATGTCGGGCGGCATCGGTACCAATGCCAATCTGCTGGATCCATCTGCCTTGGAGAAGAGTGCCATGGGCAAGCGCAGCATTCATCAGGAGCTGCCAAGGGCCCTTGATTTGATTCATAGCTCGCTGGACCGCGGATACCCTGTGCTGGCATGGGATATTTTCTTCCCTGAATTTGGTACGCTGTATGGCTATGACGATGAGACCAGAACCCTCTATGGGGAAGTATGCGGAAAAGCGGATACGCTCCCTTATGAGAATCTCGGAAGGAGTGTAATGGAAGAGCTGTTCGTTCTGGCCATTGAGGGATCGGTCGATTTAACGCTTCAACAGCAGCTTCGACTTGCGCTTGAAACTGCCATCGAACAATATGAGGGGAAAGAAAGCGTGGTTCCGACGGCAGTGAAGGGGATTGCGGCATACGATGCTTGGATCGAATCGCTGCAGGGGCGGAAGATCGAACCGAACGGCCATGCATACAACATCGAGGTATTAAGAGATGCCCGGTATTACGCTGCTGAGTTCTTCAAGGAACTGATAGCAGCATGGCCGGATGCGAATACCGAAGGACCGGAGCTCACGCAGCAGTTTAAAGAAGCCAGCGTGTTATATACGGGAATGTGCGAGAAATTCAGTGTCCTGCATCAGATGTTCCCATTTCCGGTAGGCGGAGAGCCTAATTCGGAGGATCAAGCTATGACTGCGATAACGCTGGTAGAGGATATTAAAGCTCTGGAGATCGAAGCCGTTGCTAAATTGAAAGAGATCTTTGCAAAGTTGTCTTCTTAATTAGTGGTTGGTATTTACAATGTTGAGGTTTTGTCTTAAGATAAGACCATAATTCAATATCAAACAGAGCCAACCCCACTTTTTACTGTTTTCTGGATTCCAAAACAGTGAAAGTGGGGTTTTTTGTTGCGTAAGGGGGAGTTTCACGTTGTTGCATTTGTTGAAAAATTCATTCTTCGTATTTTTGGGAGCCTGCTGTTTCGGAATTCTGTCAACGGTTGTAAAGCTTGCTTACCAGGAAGGGTTCCTATTTCAGGAGGTGATGATCAGCCAATTCGGGACAGGCTGGCTCATTCTGCTGTTGCTGATGCTGTTTTTTGGACGACATAAGGTCACGGGCAAGCAATTCCTAAGGCTAGCCGGGGTTGGGTTATGTACATGCCTTACAGGCGTCACGTATTACCTTGCCCTTCAGAGCATTCCGGCATCGATCGCCGTCGTGCTTCTATTTCAATTCACCTGGATCGGTGTCATTATCGAAGCTGTTGTAAAACGGCAATGGCCGGATAAATCCACCGTCATCTCCGTTATCATCCTGTTCGTCGGGACGATGATGGCTGGGGGGATGTTGGGTGCAGGCGAGATTCAATTGAATTGGAAAGGGGCAATATTGGGACTGACCGCGGCTTTGATGATGGCTTTGTTTGTCTTCTTCAGCGGCCGGGTCGAGACGCAGATGTCACCCATTACCCGGAGCTTTTATACCTCAACGGGTGGGCTTATTCTGCTGACGATCCTGTTCACGCCGAAAGCGTACACGGAGATATCCCTGTTTGACAACGGGTTATGGCTGTTCGGCTTAATCTTAGGCGTATTCGGCGTTGTTCTTCCAGTACTGCTATTCGCACTCGGTGCGCCCAAAATCAGTACGGGATTGGCAACCATCCTTGGTGCCGGAGAGCTGCCCGTTGCCGTTATTGCATCGGTGCTGGTGCTGAGCGAGCAGGTGACTGCGCTGCAATGGATCGGGGTTATCGTGATCCTGCTGGGCATAGCGTATCCGCAGATAGCGGCTCAGAAGCGGGGCGGGGTGCCAGCGGTACAAAGATAGGTGGCACAGCGATATCAAGCAGCACGATGTTGGCATAAGATAAAAGACGTTGCGACCTTCCGGTTGCAGCGTCTTTTTGACGTTACAACACTAAAGTTGCAGTTGCACCTCAATATCAACTACTATTTAAAGAGGGAACAGAACTTCTGGAATGTTAGCAGCGTGTTTTGTTTTTATTTACTACTTGAGTCATCACGGCTCTGAATCACACAATCGAAAGGAAGTATCCCATGAATTCTTTGCAAATCGAACAGCTCAAAATCATTCGGAATGAAATTACCCGATTCATGATGAAATACAAATTCGCTTTAGATGAGATTGAAACCAAAATGGAGATATTAAAAGAGGAGTTCCAGGCTCTTCATGATTATAGCCCGATCGAACATACGAAATCCCGCCTGAAATCGCCGGAGAGCATCATGAAGAAGCTGCTCCGAAAAGGCGGAAACATCTCTCTTAGCTCCATAGAAGATAATATCAAAGACATTGCGGGTCTAAGAATCACCTGCTCATTCATAACCGACATTTACAAAATTAGCGACATGCTGCAGAAGCAGAGCGATTTAACGGTGTTAAACGTCAAGGATTATATCAAGAATCCGAAGCCGAACGGATACCAAAGCCTGCATCTGTTAGTGGAAGTGCCTGTTTTTTTCTCCGATCGGGTGGAGAAGGTATGCGTTGAAGTCCAAATTCGAACCATTGCCATGGATTTCTGGGCGAGTTTGGAGCATAAAATTTTCTACAAATATAATAAGTCCGTTCCTCAGCATCTGCTGGAAGAGCTTAAGAAGGCTGCGGATACGGCTAACGCGCTGGACCGTCAGATGGAGCAATTGCACCACGAGGTGCAGGCCATTAAGGACTCGGAAAGCGATGATTCGCTGCTGGAGGAACTGAAGAGCATTCAGATCAACAACCGCAAGTATGAGCTTCCGGCGGGCTTGCTTGAAGTATTGACCGAGGACAAATAAAGTTCCTGGCGAAGCGAGAAAGATGATAAAACTGTTTCACCATCCATGCACCGGGTATATATATCCTAAGTGGGAAGTGGAAACACACATCAACACCAGACGGATAACAAGACGTTAAGTCGGAATTACCGAAAGGATTTGATACCCATGTACAACATGACGAGGAATAAGGACGACACAATCTGAATGATTCCAAAGTACACCTTAAGCAATGGAACGATTGCGTTAGAATAGAAAAGACCGCTTCCCACGAAAAAAACTCTGCGAGTGATCTCGCGGGGTTTTTTGCTGTCAACAACCCTCCAAGCATGCTCCTGGACCCCGTACGTGCACTAAGGAGCAATACGCCTGTACTAATGGTGGGTTTTCTCGCGGGGCGGGCGGGAAGTCGTAGTAGTGAACGGTTCTGTTCACAATATTGAGGGAATGGCGTCCCTCGGAAGCACGGGCTCTATGATATACTTAGAAATTGGATACAATGGTAACAATCATGATTAAGATGTTATGAACCTACATAATAGAGGTGTATGTACAGTGACAACTACCGTAGTTATCGGCGGCGGCATTACCGGACTTTCGACCTTATACTATCTGCAAAAAGAGTTGAAGCACCTTCAACAGAATATGGAACTGGTGCTTATCGAGGCAAGTGAAACGCTCGGAGGCAAAATCCGCACCGTTCAGAACGGTGAATTTATTATGGAAACCGGAGCGGATTCGATCGTATCCCGGAAAACGAATGTGGCACCACTTCTGGAGGAGCTTCAGTTAACAGACCAGATTGTGTATAACGCCACGGGGACTTCTTTCATATATACGACTGCAGGTTTGAAAAGAATCCCGGATGAGAGCGTATTCGGCATACCGCTTAGCCTGAAATCCTTGGCCGAAAGCGAGCTTGTGTCTGCCGAGGGGAAGGTGGAGGCGCTCAAGGACTATTACACGCCGAATGAAACGTATACCAAGGACGATTCTTTGGGGGAGTTCCTTGAAGCCTTCCTTGGCAAGGAAATCGTTCAGAATCAGATCGCTCCGGTCATATCGGGCGTCTATTCCGGGGAGCTTCATGACCTGACAATTGCGTCAACGTTTCCCTATTTGCTGGAGTACAAAAATACGTACGGCAGCATCATGGGCGGTTTGGCCGAGAATAAACAGAAATTCCTTGGCTCGGGCAATAAGAAATTTCTTTCCTTCAAAGACGGAGTCTCCGTATTGATTGATGCATTGGAACGGACCGTGATCCAAGCAGGCGCGAAGATATACAAAGGCGTTGCCGCAGAGAAGCTGGAGAAAGCAGCCAGCGGCTACGGGGTGACGTTGGCAAATGGCGAAAAGCTTGAAGCTGATTTTGTTGTTTTAAGCACGCTGGGATCCGCCGCGAAGGATTTGCTGCAAGATCCGCTGCTTAATGAGGACTTTGACCAGATGTATACCAAATCGCTCATCAGCGTGTATCTTGCCTATGACATTCAAGACGAAGAGCTTCCCTATGATGGAACGGGATTCATTACGGCCAAGGGAACCCGGTTGAAGTGTGATGCTTGCACCTGGACGAGCCGGAAATGGGAGCATACCTCCGAGAACAAGCGGTTATTGATGCGATTGTTCTACAAGAGCTCCAATCCGCATTATGAGGAGCTGATCCAGTTATCCGATCAAGAATTGAAACAGATCGGGATGGGGGATATCAGCCAAAGCCTTGGCATTAAGGCTGAGCCGATCTCTTGTGAAGTCACCAAATGGCATGACAATATGCCGAATTATCATTTGAAGCACCGGCAAATCGTGGAATCATTAGAACAGAAAATGGATGACCTGTATCCTAACGTTATTTTGGCGGGATGCTCCTATTATGGAGTGGGGATACCGGATTGCATTGCGAACGGGGAGAAGACGGCAGGTCTGATTCTGGAAAGGATGCCCTAATGACAATCTATATTGCGTTGCTTAGAGGGATCAACGTAGGCGGACACAATAAAATCAAGATGGCCGATTTAAGAAAGATGCTTGAATCTAGGGGACTAGCTCGCGTGCAGACCTACATCCAGAGCGGAAACGTGCTCTTTGAATCCGGGGAATCCAAGGAAACGCTGCGCGTTCAAATCGAGCAGGGCATATTTGAAACGTTCGGCTTCCCGATATCGGTGATCCTTAGAACCTCCGAGGAAATCGAGGGGATCGTTCGGAACTGTCCATTTTCGGAAGAAACGCTGCGTCAAGCGGAGGCAGCATCGGAGTTTGAGAGTCTTTATGTTGCCATGCTGACGGAAGCGCCTGCTGTTGAAGATGTGGAGAAATTAAAGCTTTATGTGAACGAAAAGGAAATCTTCGAGGTGATCGGTGAAGAGGTTTACTTGCTGTTCAAGGAAAGCGTTCGGAATTCCAAGCTGGCGGTTCAGTTGTCGAAGCTCGGCGTGCCGATGACGATGCGGAATTGGAAAACGATGAACAAGCTGGTACAACTGTCCCAGACAATGAAGAGTGTGTGAGCAGCCGCAATCATTTAAACAAATAAAGGGGTACATAGCTGATCTCCATATTCAAAGAAAGTTCGGGTCAAAAATGTTTCACTTCCCGAGAACCGGGTAAATATAGAACAAGTGGGAAGTGGTATTGTCAATCGACGGACGGAAGAACATCATGTCATTCCGAAAGGAAGTTGATTCGCCATGAACACTCGTAAAAGGAGAAGGAGAGCGAAGTTTCTTCGATTCTTTTCTGGTAAGGCACCCTAGCAATTGGAAAATTGCTGCATAATGAATAACAAATTCGCTTCCCACTGATAAGGATCCTGCGATATCATTCGCGGGGTCTTTTTTTTGTGCAGAATAAGCACAAACTGCATCCTATGAGAAAGGATGATGAACAATGCTTGCTCAAAGATGAAACGGATAAGAAATGAATAGATCGGAAGTAATGATCTTTAAACGCCATGCCGGTTTCGTTTGTGGATCTTGAGATATGGATGCTTACTTAAGATATAGTGATGAAGGTCTGTTCGGATATTATCCTATTTTACTAGAAGGCTAGCTGATTTCCGGGACTTGCGTATCATTTATCAGATTTTACATAAAGTGGTTTAAAAAACGAAGGGAATATGCAATTATTGATCTTAGGAGGTGACGTGCTAAATGGATCTCTCAAGGGAATAGCCTAAATCTGATAGAGTGAGGGATTTGATATTGAAAGCGCTTTAATTAAAATTTGGAGATCCCATGGAGACCTGGAGAATTGGGAAACTGAATTGATTGTTCAAAAAATCATTTCTAGGAGGTTTTCCATTGTCTAAGATCGTCCTGAATCGATGTATATCCTGCTTCTTGATCCTCTGTATCGTGTTGTCGGCCTCGTTTACCGGTTTCGCAGGACAGGCTTCAGCCCAGTCATCCACCGCGCCTACCAACGTGCCTGAACTCCTGATCACCGAGCTTGTTCCTGATTCCACGAATGTAGGAACCGCCGACGGATATGAATTTATTGAAGTATATAACAATACCGATCAAGACATCGATTTCAGCCATTACAAAATTCGTTATCGTTACTTGGAGAGTGATACCCTTTGGGCTCATGTTCCCGATGAGGTGAAGATTCCATCCAGAGGCACGCTGGTGTTCTGGATCATTAATGCTCAGAACAGCAAATCCACGATTGCTGATTTTAATAAAAACTACGGCACCAATCTGATTGAAAACACCGATGTTGTCAAAATATTCTCAGGCGGCATGTCCAATTCACGCATGCGGGAGCTCGTGGTTGTAACAAATACCGGCCGTCCGATCGTGTCCGCATTTTACAATGACGGGGAGGTTCATAACAAAGCCGATCAGGGGATTTTCTATAAGTATCCCGAAGATGGCAGCCTGAAGATGCAGCGGATCTCCCAGCTGGAGCATAAGGCTACGCCGGGTTCGCTGCAGCATTCCGAGGTGCCTGCGGAGCCGGTACATATTGATGTGACCAAGGAACCGGCGGTCACCAACCGGACGACAACGACCAATGTGGAGCCGGGCGAAAATCTGGAGATTACGGCAGAAGCGCACGATGATCATATGGTTACTTCACTTGCGCTATCTTATCGTGTCGATGGACAGAACGATTACAAGGTTGTACAGCTTCAGGACGGGAAGCAAGGCCTTCGTCATACGATTTCTTATCTGGAGCTGCTGGGACACAACAAGCTGGAGTACTTTTTCACGGTATCCAATACCTTTAAGAAAGTAGAGAGTCCTAAATATGAAGTCGACCTCACGGGGAACGGGGCCAGCGCCAGCCTGAATGTTGACGATCAACAGACCGTCACCGGGATAACGTATATTCGGGGTGCGGCAGACGGGGCAGAGCCTGCGGATCTCGAGCTTCATATCGACGGGCAGCCGGTTCAAGGTTCAGCCGTTATGGAGCATTCCGCTTATTTTGTTTTTGAAGGCGATGGTATTGACGATGGGATCAACACGGTGACCGTAGGCAAGAACGTTCTGTTCAAGACCGAGCCGAATATTGACGGTTATCAAACCATCGTTGTCCCCGTCGAACCGCAATGGCTGACAAGCGGCACAAACGAAATTACCCTGCGGGCCGGCGATAATGAGAAGACCTATTTCGAGGATGACAAGCCGACGGGGAATATGGATGATTTTAATGTCCGCAACGTACGGCTGTTGATAGGAGACGGAACAGAAATCCGGGATCCGCAATTTAGCGATCCTGCGCTTATTCATGACCTAGGGGACGATGGACGGTTTCTGCCATTTGTAACGTTTCAATTTGATATTTCTGCCGATAAGGTAAAAGCCCTCTCTTACGCATGGGATACCACGACGGTTACAGACGGGCAGCACAAGGTTGATTTGCATGTAAAGGGTAAGTCTGAAGCAATGGCCAACATTCAGGTAGATAACAATGGACCCGAAATTAACGTGACTGTTGAAGAGGGCAAGAGCTATAAGGGAAGCATTCCCATTGATGTGACTGCACAGGATAGCGTATCCGGCGTTGAACAGGTGGAGGTACTGCTAGATGGTCGAGCCATCCAGGTGCCATACGATACTTCATCGTCCGAGCTTGAACCAGGCGTCCATAAGCTGGACATTCGGGCAGTGGATAAGATTGGCAACATCTCGGAACGTACGGTAACGTTTAACACCGCACCGGAGCATCCGAATGCACCCGAATTGGTCTCACCAGCAGATATGGAGAGCGGAACCGGGTTATCGCCGGAGCTTAAGGTTCAAGTCAGCGATCCATCGGATGACGAGCTTGAGGTCTCTTTCCACCAGGCATATCCGTATCATGCATTAAGTGGCGATCGGGTAAAGTTATCCAAGTACGCCTCGGATGAAGAGCCTCCTAAGGATAGGTTCCCGGCTGGCGAAACCGCGCTGACCGAAGAGGAATTGAAGCTGGTAGCTGAATCCAACGATCAATATGTCACGGTGGATTCCACGTCCCAGTTCCCGTATATCCGGTTTGAGGTAGAGCTGGAGCATGCCGTGGAGCCGGGTGACCGCGTTGAAGTTACTTGGGAAGGACATACGGTGTCGGGCCGCAAGGTCACGATGTATGCGTGGAACCACAACCTGAATAAGTGGATGGAGATCACCAAACATATTGCGCAGTCTGAAGATGATTTTACCCTTCGAGGCGAACTGTCGGCAGCAGACTACGTACAAAACAGCAAAGTGGATGTCATTGTACAGGATGAAATCCCTTCACGTGGAGATTATGACTACACTTTTGTTTGGGTATCGGATACCCAATTCTTAACGGAGCTGTACCCGCATATTCAGCAGAAGCAATTCAACTGGATTGTCGATTCCATCGATGATATGAACATCAAATATTTGTTCCATACCGGTGATATCGTGAACGACCCGACAGCTGAGTATCAATGGAAACGTGCCGATGATTACATGAAGATGCTGGAGGATGCAAATCTGCCGCATGGCGTGCTCGCCGGAAATCATGATGTGGGAAGCTACGATTGGGACTACACGACCTACAGTCAATATTTCGGGGAGAACCGTTACAAGAATCAGCCATATTACGGAGGTTCCTACAAGGACAATCGCGGACATTATGACCTTGTATCCGTTGAAGGCAACGACTTTATCATGATGTATATGGGATGGGGCGTTGAAGACGAGGACATAAAGTGGATGAACGAGGTTCTCGCAGAATATCCGGACCGTATCGCATTTCTGAATTTCCACGATTACATGCTCGCGAACGGAACTCGTTCCGGTATAGGCAACAAATTGTACAAGGAAGTTGTCGTACCGAATCCCAACGTGGTTGCCGTTCTAAGCGGCCATTACACGGGAGCCAGTCTGCTTAAAAATGAATTGGATGATAATGGTGACGGTACTGCGGACAGAACCGTATATCAGATGCTGGCAGACTATCAAGGACATGCCGATGGCGGGAGTGGTTACTTGAGACTGCTGCATTTTGATAAGGATAGCAATCAGATTTACGTGAATACGTACTCTCCTTATCTGGACAAGTACAATTATTATACGAATGGCTCGGATGAGTTCAAGATGAATCTGGATCTTGAACCGAAATTAAAGCGGGTAGCAACGGATTCGATCCAAGTGAATCATCTGAGAGGAGAGTCCATCGGTACGCCGCAGAACGTAGCTAGCGGCACTGAGGTTGTTCAGCAATGGGCAGGACTGCAATCCGATGGAACTTATTCGTGGTATGTCGTCGCACAAGACAAATTCGGGGGGAGAACCCTTTCGGATGTGTGGACATTCACGACAGATGGAGGGAATCCAGACGCTCCGACCAACCTGAAAGCACTGAATGTGACATCGTCAACGGTTCAAATCGGTTGGGATCCCGTGAGCAGTCCAGACCAACAAGCGATGAATTATAATGTATATCAGGACGGAGAGCGCGTAGCAACGGTCACGGATAGCGTATATGAAGCGACGGGGCTGACCCCGGACACGCTGTATGAATTCAAAGTAACCGCCGTGGACAAGCAAGGCACGGAATCGGCTCCGAGTGAGATATTAACGGTCGTCACTCAAGCCGTAGACATTCCGGGAGCGCCAGTGTGGACAGCCGGGGAGCTTGAATTTTCGAACATCACATCAGACGCTGTATCCATGAGCTGGCCGGAAGCGACCGCAGATGATGGCGTGGATGGATATCGTGTATATCTGAAAGGGCAGAGTGAACCGGTTGTTACCGTGACAAATGATGTGTATTCGCATACCGCTTCCGGTTTGGTTCCTGACACCCGATATCATTTTACCGTGAAAGCCTATAACGCTGCGGGAGAGAGCGCCGGACTTCATAAGTCGGTTACAACGCCGGCAGCAGCAGTAGACAAGAGCGAGTTAATCGGATTAATCGCATCGGCACAGCAAAGGCTTGACGAAACAAAGGAAGGCACATCGCCGGGGCAGTATCCGGCAGAAGCAAGGTCTGCACTCCGTGCTGCCATTGAAAGAGCCAGCGCCATAGCGCAGCAGGATCAGGCAACAGCCAAGGAAGTACAAGCTGCGATCAGCGCTCTGCAAGCCGCGATCCGTACCTATAACGCTTCGGTGGTACCTTCAACGGAGAACCCGCCATCATCGGGATCAGAGTCGGGATCGGGATCCTCTGGAGGCCACGTATTATCTGGAGACAACCGTTTAAAAGGACTCGAAGTGATCATCGGCGGCAAAGCAGCGGAACTCACCCCTGCATTTAATGAGAATACGACAGAGTACCGACTTGAGACGGAAGCCGAATCCGTGCAGCTCCGTGTGGATGCGGCGCATAACAAGGCAACAGTCCTTCTGGGGGAAGAATCCCTGAAGAAGGATCAGGTTATCGAGCTGAAGGAAGGGGATAACCTGTTGAAGCTGATGATTCGGGCTGAGAACGGTACGACCCGAACTTACCAGTTAACCATTCATCGTAAGGCGAAGCCGGGGACCGAAGAACCGAAGCCGGAGCCAAAGCCAGTGATGTTAACCGACATCGCGGGACATTGGGCTTCGTCGGCGATAGAGGAAGCCGTTCAGCTCGGTATTGTGGACGGCTATCCGGATCTTACCTTTAAGCCGGACCGGCAAGTAACACGCGCTGAATTTATGGTGATGATGTTCAAAGCATTGAATGGACAAGGGGATGCTGGGAAGCTGAATTTCAAAGACAGTTCCCTCATCGGAACCTGGGCGCTTAAAGCGATTCAATGGGCTGTATCCGAAGGTATTGTGAAGGGATATCAAGATGGCACATTCAGACCGAATCAACCTGTCAACCGTTCTGAAATGGCTGTCCTGATCACACGTTATCTGGGCCTTTCCTTACCAGAAGCAGAAACGGAATTCCTTGATCAGAAAGCCATTCCGGCTTGGGCAGAGAAGGAAATCGCTGCCGCCACCGCGGCTGGCATCGTGAATGGGCGCTTAGGTAACCGGTTCGCCCCACGGGAATCCGCGACCCGGGCGGAAGCCGTCATGATGATTCTTCGTATGCTGGATATCATGGAGAAGAAGTAAGAAATAAGAACGGAAGAGAGGCTGACACTAGAGCTGGAGCTTTAGTGTCAGCCTTTTTCGGGTGGATGTCTAAGGAAGATTCATATTATGGGTATGGAGCAGTCAATAAGTGGGCCAGCCCTGGGAATCCCAGTTCAAATCATTGATGAGCAGCTTCGGCGTGCCGTTATCGGTTGCGTCATACGCATGTCTAATAATGAGGTTATTATAGACATCCTGATGTCCGGGACCTTTCCACACTGCATTCCCGCTGTCCATAATCGTGCCGCCGCCATTCAACATGCTGGTACCGTTCTTGTCCACGTATGGACCTGTTATGCTGGTGGAACGGCCGTAAGCGATTTTGTAGGTGCTGTTGACCCCTTGGCAGCAGGAATCGAAGGAGGCGAACAGATAATAGTAACCGTTTCTATAAACGATGGTAGGCGCTTCAACGGCCCCTCCGTTGTTCGGGCGTGAGGCAATGGAATACAGGTTTCCGGTCGGTTTCATTGTATTTGCATCAAGCCTGGTCAGCTTGAGTCCGCTCCAGAATGAGCCGTAGGCCAGCCACGGATTGCCGTCCTTATCGATTGTCAGCGTCGGATCAATCGCATTGTAATTATTGGAGGAGGTCGTACGCGTGACGAGACCGTCATCTCGCCAATTGCCGGAGGAGATGCTGGTCGTGGAAGCCAGGCCGATAGCGGATGTGTTGGAACCGAAGGAGGAGATCGAATAATAGAGCCAGTAGCGGCCGTTGAAATATTCAATATCGGGCGCCCATAGATCGTTGGTGCTTTGGTTTGGTACATAGGTTTTCCACCAGGACAGCGGGGAAGCAAATACCTGGTTCGATCTGGACCAGTTCGTGCCGTTGGTCGATTTCAGCAGTTGGATGCCCTGACCGGTAGAGAAAGTGTACCATGTGTTTCCTTCCTTGATGATGGTTGGGTCATGTACAACAATATCGCCGCTCAGGTTCCAGAATGCACCAAAAGCGGACTGCGTGCCTGCTGTGCATAAACTGATGGCAAGCAAAAGCGAGGTAAGCCATTTCCCTTTTTGTTTCATCATTGTTCTCTTCCCTTCATTGTGAAATGGGCATTGCTAATCCGTGCAGCGCCTATCTTTTCCCGGATCACCTCCAACATCTTGCGATATTAATTCATAATTATGTGAAATGTTTTATTTTATATTAAATTATAAAAGCGCTTCCAATATAAGTAAAGTAAAAAAAATCGACTTCGTTTATTTCTTTTTAAATCAGCACAAAGAGTTACGGATATTAGTAAAGCCCCGCGAATTCCCGCAGGGCTTTGTTTCAAGTATACAGCTGTGAATCTGAACACGGATCTAGAGTGTAGTTAAACCCATCGTCCACCGCGAAATACAGGTTCA
This sequence comes from Paenibacillus sp. JZ16, assembly GCF_015326965.1. Lineage (NCBI taxonomy): Bacteria > Bacillati > Bacillota > Bacilli > Caryophanales > Paenibacillaceae > Paenibacillus > Paenibacillus sp. JZ16. Next base: position 1,548,588 of record NZ_CP017659.1, on the reverse strand, counting down.
ATCGTGCCGTCAGCCAGCACGCCATCAATGTCCAGCTCGGCCGATCCGATCATGAAATCAACATGCGTCAGACTGACATTGGCTCCGCTAGCTATAAGTTCTTCCTTGCTCATTTTGGTACCGCCCTCGATATTGACAGGGTAGGCGCTGCCCAGCGCAAAATGGCACGACGCATTCTCATCGATACCGGTGTTATAAAAGACACGGTTCAGCTGGGAAATTGGCGAATCATGCGGTACGAGTGCCATTTCTCCCAGATAAGACGCGCCTTCGTCCGTTTCCAGCAGTGTTGTGAGATGCTCCCGCCCGGATTCGGCTTCATACTCGACAACCTTGCCGTCCTTGAACGTGAGCTTCATGCCCTCCACCAAGCGGCCGTTTAGATTAAGCGGCAGCGTACTCGTTACGGTTCCGTTCACGCCTGTACGGTGCGGCATCGTGTAGATTTCTTCGGTCGGCATGTTCGCCACGAAATATACGCCGGCTTCATTCTCGTCGCCGCCGCCGAGCCAGAGATACCCTTCCGGCATGTCCACGCGCAGATCCGTTCCAGGCGCACGATAGTGGAAGCCTTTATAGCGTTTGGCATTCATGTGGTTCTGGCGCAGCTTCAGCTGAGCGATATGATCCCGCCAAGCGGCAACCGGATCTTCGCTGCCCACCCGGTTCATCTGGAATACCGCATCCCACATGGCTTGAATCCGATCCTCTTCGGGAAGATCCGCGAATACCTTATCGGCCCAGGCACGGGTAGGGGCTTTAATGAGCGACCAGCTGATTTTATTGTTGCGCACGTAAACCTGGTATTTCTCGTTGGCTACGGCAGCGGCTTTTACGGCTGTAGATACTTTGGTCGAATCAATGCCGCGGAACAGCTCCGGATCCGGGACCTTAATGCGCAGAATGGCTCCTCCGCCTTCGGCTAGCTGCTGCATGGCGTCGGCCTGCCACTGCGGATAATAACCGAAGGAGTCAGTGGGTGCTTTCTCGTAGCGAATGCGGGTGATTCTCTCATCTTCCCAGTCGACTTGCACATATTTGGCACCTGCATCGTATGCCTTGGCCACGATGCGGCGTGTCAACTCTACGGTTTCGATTGGAGCATTGACGATCAGCACTTGGCCTGGCTGAATGTTTACGCCTACCTTAACGACCAGCTCCGCGTATTTCTCCAAATTTTTCTCGAAATTGTCCATATGTAGATTTCCTCCATTTCAGATGTACACCTTTATTTTAACACGTTAAGGAGGTATGCAGATAACGGATCTCATCATCGAAAAGAACGGCCCCGAGCATCATGACGCTCGGGGCCGCGTATGTCGTTAGACGGGGACCTGGTTCTTTTTCTTCATCGTAAGGGAAATTTGCCGCTCAAGCAGCCTTTTCAACTCATGGAGAGCAGCGATCTGACCATCCACATGACTTAACTTCTCTTGGTAAATGGACAGCATTTCCTCGCAGTACTCGTAATCATCTGGAGAAGAGATTTCCCCTTTGAATAAAGCTCTGATTTGATCCGTCGTTAATCCCAGCTTCAAATACAATTGAATCATTTTAACCCGCTCGATGGCAGATCTGTCGAAATGACGGTAATCGTTCTCAAGCCTGTGGGCTTCAAGCAGGCCTTTTTGTTCATAATGCCGGATGGAGCGTGCACTGACCTGACTGATTTGCGATAATTCACTGATCTTCATTCCACATGAACCTCCTTCATGAGTTGGATATCCCGATTATACGCTACCAGGGATGAGTGCATAAAGTCTCTGGGCTGTATTTATATGTATTTTGAAAAAAAGAGGAATCGGGGATAAAAGTGTGACAGTCACCTGTCATACTTTCTGAATTACAATGACGACAGTAAAGAAGAAGGAAACCTACTTAGAAGGAGTGTATGAGAACTTGAAGACACAATCAACCAACAAATTACCCATCGTGCTTGCCGGCCTGCTGCTCGGCATATTAATGGCCTCCATGGACAATACGATCGTAGCGACCGCTATGGGGAATATCGTCGGGGAGCTAGGAGGACTTGATCATTTTGTATGGGTGACCTCCGCTTATATGGTCGCTGAGCTTGCGGGAATGCCGATCTTCGGCAAGCTGTCCGACATGTATGGGCGCAAAAAGTTTTTTGTATTCGGGATGATTGTATTTATGCTGGGTTCCGTGATGTGCGGTACGGCGAACTCCATTACGGAACTGGCGCTATATCGTGCCGTGCAAGGTATTGGTGGCGGTGCGCTCATCCCGATTGCATTCGCGATTATGTTCGATACGGTTCCCCTCGAAAAGCGGGGTAAGCTTACCGGGTTATTCGGAGCCGTGTTCGGATTATCCAGCATATTCGGACCGCTCGCAGGTGCGTATATTACCGATCAGATTACATGGCAGTGGATATTCTATATTAATTTGCCAATCGGCATCGTGGCTTTCATGATGGTAACGCTGTTCTATAAAGAATCGCATGAACGCTCCAAACAGCCGATTGATTGGATGGGCGCCACTACGCTCCTGACAGGCGTGATCTGTTTCATGTTTGCTTTAGAGCTTGGCGGCAAGCAGTTGGCGTGGAATTCCTGGATTATCCTGACGTTGTTTGCTGCGGCGTTTGTCACGCTGGTCCTCTTCGTGCTTGCGGAGAGAAGGGCGGAAGAACCGATCATTTCGTTTCGTTTGTTCAAGAATAAACTCTATACCTCCAGTGTGCTGTGCGGCTTATTCAGCGGAGGATCCTTCATCGTGGCTTCCGTGTATATTCCAATCTTCATTCAAGGCGTACTTGGCGGAAGCGCAACGAACTCGGGGCTCGTCCTGCTGCCAATGATGGTGGGTTCGGTCATCACGGCTACGGTGAGCGGTTTTCTGATGAGTAAAATATCGTATCGTAACATCATGATCCCGACGCTTGTCCTGTTCACGGGAGGGATGGTGCTTGCTTCGACACTAACGGCGGAATCCAGTAGGTTCATCGTAACCCTGTACATGGTGCTGATCGGGCTTGGCATCGGCGGCTCGTTCTCCGTGCTGAGTACTGCCGTGATGCATGGTTTATCCTATAAGCAGCGTGGAATGGCGAGTTCTACCTTTAACTTTACGCGGTCGCTTGGGATGACGATTGGGATTACGGTGTTCGGGTTGATACAGAGCCGATCCTTTGCCGGTTCCTTATCCTCGGGATCGAGCGTGATGAACACCGAGTCGCTGCCTGAAGGATTCGATCTCAAGGACCCTCACATCTTATTGGCGCCGGAGACGAGGTCGCTGATTCCGGCCGAGCTGCTCAAGCCGATCTCGGACTCGCTTGCTTCCTCCATTGCGGCTACGTTTGCTTGGGCTATCGTTCCTGCAGCGTTAGCGCTTGCGGCAGCAACGGTAATGGGGCGCAAAAAGTTGGATGAAACAGCGGAGTTAAAGCGGGAGACGGTCGTTGGTTCAGAAGAGGAGAGTGAAACTCCGGACCATGAGAAGCTGGCGATGGTGCCGTAATGGTTTCGGTATGGCGGTATGATCTGGGGTAAAATAAAAGAAAAGGCTGCTTTTAACAAATAAGAGGGTATCCCAATAGATCTAAGATCTTTTGGGATACCCTCTTGCCGTTAACTCTTAATGGCACCTGCTGCAATATCGGAAATGAATTGCTTGCTGATGAACAGGAACAAAACGATCAGCGGAATGACGGCGAGCAGCGTACCGGCAATGACCATCGAATAGTCGGTCGTGTATATTCCGTTCAATGAGGAAAGCGCAACCTGCAGGGTGAATTTGTTCTCATCATTTAGAATAATTAGCGGCCACAGGTAGTCATTCCATACGCCGATGAACGTGAAGGCAGCCAGGAACGATAGGGCGGGACGCAGAATCGGCAGCGATATATTCCAGTAGAGGCGGAAGAATCCGCAGCCGTCGATTTTGCCAGCATCCAGCAGCTCCGAGGGCACCGACTCCTGTGCATATTGCCTGATCCAGAAGATCCCGAAGGCGTTTACCATTCCGGGAATGATCAGCGCCTTATAAGTTCCTACCCATCCGAACTCTGCCATAATGACAAAGGAGGGTACCAGGGACAGCTGGGCCGGCGCCATCATGGTAGCCAGCAGCAGCACAAACAGCCATTTTTTGCCCGGGAAATGGAATTTGGCGAACGTGAATCCGGCCAGGGAATCAAAGAATAAGACTAACAGCGTACAAGCGGAAGCCACGAACAGAGTATTCCAGAAGGCGCCGAAGAAATCAATGCTGCTCAGCACCCTCGACACGTTATCAAGCAAGTGAGGACCGAACCATAGTTTCGGAGGAAAGCTGTAAATATCCGAAGTGGTTCGGGTTGCCATGACAAGCAGCCAATAGAAGGGGAAAATCGACAGCAGCAGTCCGGCGATTAACCCGATGTGAAGGAATATGGATTTCCATTTGAACATACGATTCACCCCCATTTCAGTCATTGGACGGACTGCCCTGCACCATTTTCCAGTTCACGATGGAAAAGATCGCTATGAGCAGGAACATTCCCCAGCCGACGGCAGCGCCATATCCGAAATAGTTATTCACGAAGGCTTCACGGTACAGGTAGAGGACGATGGTCATACCGCCGCCGCTGACGCCACCATCATTGCCAACAAGCACCTGCGGTTCGGTGAAGATCTGCATGCCGCCGATGGTCGAGGTAATGACCGTGAAGAGAATGATGGGCCTAAGATTGGGAATGGTGATTTTGAAAAAGGATTGAATGCCGGAGGCTCCGTCGATCTTGGCTGCTTCGTACAGGACGGTCGGGATGCTCTGCAGCCCGGCAAGATAGATAATGGCGTTATACCCTGCCCATCTCCATATGACCATGACCGAAATGGCGAGCTGTATGCCCCATGTCTTATTCAACCACTCGATGGAGTTCAGGCCGAGCAGGGACAGCATATAGTTGAGAAGGCCGTAATTGTTCGAGAATACGGTGCCGAACACGATGGCAACCGCCACGAGTGAGGTGACGTTCGGCAGGAAATAGCCGATCCGGAAGAAGGTGCGGAACCGGACAAATGATGCATTAAGCAGGAAGGCAACGACCAGCGCGATAAACAGCATCGGTATCGTGGAGTAAATCCAGATGAGCAGCGTGTTGCCGACGGCTCTCCAGAATTCCGGATCGGTGAGCATGAATTGGTAGTTGCCCAGCCCGTTATAGGTCATCTCCCCGATGCCGTCCCATTTCTGAAAGGACAGGAACATCGAGAAGGCAATCGGGAAAAGGCCGAATATGGCAAATAGAATGTAAAATGGGGAGATCGCCAAATATTCTTTGCGGTGTTTCCATATCTGTGCAGACAGTCGCTCTTGAGATTTCGGATGTTTAGGAACAGGCTTCTGTTCCACGGGCGTGCGATTCAGCATTGGATTATCCATCGTACTGTACCTCCTGTAGCGGTTGGTATTTAAGTACTCCTAACAATCGGAAAGCCATACCTCGCAAAACAAGAACCTTGGTCAGCGCAGCAGTTCTTTTTTGACTCTGGCCAGCGCGTCTTCCCAGGCTTTATCAGGATTTTTGCCCTGGAGCGCAACGGATGACAGCTCTCGATTGACAATGCCGTTTACATTAGCGAATTTACCACCGAAATAAGCAGGTTTGACGTTACGTGCAGATTCCGAGAACACCTCGCCAGTTGCCTGATTCCCGAAAAATTCCTCGGGCTCCTTCATCACGGGGGCATCCAGCGCGTCTTTGGCGGAAGGGAAGAGGTTGATCTTCTTAAAGGATTGAACCTGATTTTCCGGACTCTGAATATATTTCATCACTTCAAATGCTTCTTGCGGATATTTACTCGTCTTCATAATGGCCAGGAAGGAGCCGCCATTGTTGCCGTCCCCGCCAGGGGCGCGTGCTACTCTCCACTTGCCGCTGGTATCCGGCGCCGCCTGCATCAATATTTCCTTCATCCACACCGCACCGACAAAGGAAGCGACCCGTCCATTGTTCATGGCGGCATTCCATTCGGAGGAGGACGTATTGGCGTTGGCGCTTAGCTTCATCTGGGAAGCCTTCACCGCCGTATCCCACGCCGTTTTCATGGAGGACTCGGGAGTTTCGCCGATAAACGTATTGTCCTCGGCAAAATATATGCGTTCAGACTGAGCATTCATTTGCGTGTAAATGTTGGTGATGTTGTCGAGCATTTTCACTTTTTGATCAAAATGCTCCTGCAGCTTCTGCCCGGCTTCGAAGTATTGATCCCACGTGCCAAGCTGCGCGTGTACCTCTTCCGGTTCGGTTGGCAGCCCGGCTTCCCCGAACAAATCGGCCCTGTAATATAGGGCCGTTGGCCCCGTATCGATCGGAAGGGCAATCATAGTGCCTTCCGGGGTAACGCCAAGCTTCCATTTCCAATCCAGGAAATCCGGCTCAATATCCTTGGCGCCCAGCTCATACAGATCGTAGAAACGGTCCGAGCTCGTAAACAGCTCTGCCACCCAGTCGTTAAAAGCGACGATGTCCGGTCCTCCGGAACCGGCCGCCAGCGTTGTCTTTAGCTTCGATTTGAAGTCGCCACCGATTTTTTGCGCATCGATTCGAATCCCCGGGAATTCCTTTTCAACAGACTTAATCAGCTCATCGTCCAGGCTTCGGTTCCAGTACCAGAGTGTAAGCGTTTTCGTTTTTTCGGTGGAAGCATTTCCCGTGCAACCACTGATGATCATAACAAGAATCAGTAACCCCAAGCTAACCATCCTGCGTGTATTCACTATCGTCAGCCTCCTAACGTGGTGAAGTCGGTGATGCTTAAATCTTATTCAGTTACCAAGCTCGCGTGAGTAAAATATATGATTACGTTAATAAACATTAGACTAAAAATCGAAACATTCCATATTAAGGAATAATAAATGGACAAACCGGGGGCCATATCACGGATCGATCAATTCTTTCCTAATATATCATTGCTTCCTCCTTCCAATAGGTTCGTTATGTCTTACTCAACGTTGATATCCCGCATCATCTGCACGAATGGGTTTGGTCGATGATGCGTAGAATCGGATGACCTCCTTTCTTTGACTTTCTTGTATAATAGCTTCAAACTATTCTCAGTATAAGTTAATATTGTATGGAAAATGAAGTGCTAGATTGGTAAATTCAAGGAATTGGGTGAGGTGAAAAGAGTGAATGACCCGCGTAAGCATCGCTTGATGATCAGCTCCTACCGTGAGCTTGGGGGACACGATCTCACCGGAAATCTTAGAAATGACGTGGTCCGCTTTCTGCAGAAACACCAATGCCTAAAAACAGCAGAGCATGTGCTTAAAGTGGGGGAGGAAACCCGCAGAATTGCAATTCTCTATGGTGCCGATCCGAACGCTGCTGAATATGCCGGGTATCTGCATGATATTAGTGCCGTTTTTCCGAATCATGTCCGCATTCAAGTATCCCGTGAGATCGGTTTGGAAGTATTGCCCGAAGAAGAGTTATTTCCCATGATCGTCCATCAGAAAATATCGGCATATATGGCTGAGGATTTGTTCAAGATTACAGAACCGGAAATATTGAACGCTGTTGGTTGCCATACGACGTTGAGATCCAAGGCTTCTTTGCTAGACAAGGTACTGTTCGTCGCTGACAAATTGGAATGGGATCAAACGGGAATCCCCCCGTATTCAGAGGAGGTTACGGACCAGCTGCAAATCTCGCTGGATCATGCGGCATTCGAATATATTCAATACTTATGGAATCGACGTGAATTGCTGAAGGTAGTCCATCCCTGGCTTCGAGACGCATATGATGAATTAAGGGATTCACTTAGCCATAACCACAGCAATTCGAAATAAACGAAGCTTGGAGGCGGGTTCATTGACGCAAATTGCACTGATCTCCGACATTCACGGAAACATCCCTGCGCTGGAAGCCGTTCTGAAGGATATCAGACAGCGCAGAATCGAAACCATCTACTGCCTGGGCGACTTGATTGGCAAGGGCCCGCACGGAGATATCGCGGTTGATATGGTGAGAACCCATTGCCAGCATGTCATCAAGGGGAATTGGGACGACTTTATAGGTAAGGAAACCGATGATCCGGTCCTCCTATGGCATCAGCATAGACTCGGAAGCGAGAGGCTTCAATATCTTGCCGATCTTCCGTATATCCTTGAGTTCATGATGAGCGGTAAATGGATCCGGTTGTTTCATGCATCGCCCCGCAGCGTGTACGAGCGAATACAACCATGGGATGGCCAGGAGAAGCTTGAAACCTTGTTTCACAGTTCCCCGCTGGGCGGGGATCCGAGAATCGCGGACGTTGCTGGTTACGGGGATATTCATAATGCATATCACCAGCATCTGGACGGGAGAACGCTATTTAATACCGGCAGCGTCGGCAATCCCCTTGAAATGCCTGAGGCCTCCTATGTCATTTTGGATGGAATCTATGACAGCGAAGATCCGGCTCCTCTCAACATTCAATTTATTCGCGTGCCTTACCCTATTGAACAAGCCGTACAGGATGCCCTGGAATCCGGCATGCCTTTCCCTGAAGAATATATTCTCGAGGTTAGAACAGGGCGGTATCAAGTAAGAAAAGATTAATGACGATATCGATTTCTGAAGAGCCGGTTATGCCGGCTCTTTTTTTAGAGATAAGAAAGTATAAACTTCCAAGGCTTAGCATCCTTATCTCGCAAGAAAAACTTCCGCTTAATGTAGTTTCCTTTATTACCCAATAAAGGATTAGGATGGTTGAATGAATAAGAATGAGTGTTCTTAAATAGGTCTTAAGAAGGGTAGGGAGTCTGGCGCGGATTCGATATGATTAAGTTAATGGATAATTTTGCTGTGCATGACCGGCAGCGACTTGATTTAGGAGGGTATGAGTTTGGTTGAGATAACAGAGTCATGGATCGATTCGCAGGCACCGAATAGCGCGGCCATAAAGAATGGGCAGGGTCTTGTCAAAAAAGGACGGTTTCTGCAGCTCCATCATTCGGTGGATCATGCCGTACTTTTTGGCACATGTGCTGGCAGCGGAAGTTCCGATTACCAGCCGTCCGCCGATTTTGCGGTACCGGAGAAGCCGGTTATGCGGTGTACTTGCCCGAGTCGGCAGTTTCCGTGCAAGCATGTGCTTGGTCTGCTCTATGCGTATGCAGGCGGAGCATCGTTTACACCCGCCGAGGTGCCGGGGGATTTGGCCGCCAAACGGGAGAAAGCGGAGAAGCGGGAAGAGCGTAAGCTCAAAGAAACAACCGAAGGGGCAGCGCCCAAACCGAAGAAGGTCAACAAATCGGCATTAAAAAAGAAAATCAATGCGCAGCTGGAGGGCCTGGACGTATTAGAGAGGCTGATCCACTCGTTGATCCGGAACGGATTAGGAACATTGGATAAAAAGGAACAAAAGCTGATCCAGGAACATGTAAAGCAGATGGGCAACTATTATTTATCGGGTGCTCAGTCGGAACTTCGCCGCCTGGCGTTGGTGCTGTCAGATAAAGACCAGGAGAAAGCTTATACATATGCGGTGGGGCAGCTTGCTGTTATGAACGCAATCATTAAAAAAGGCAGACAATACCTGACTTCAAAGCTTGAGGATCCGGATATGGCGCTGGACCATGAGTCGACGATTGAGGAATGGCTGGGGCACGCCTGGCAGCTGACGGAGCTGCAAAGCTTCGGACTCGTAAGTGAAGAGGCGGAGTTGATACAGCTTTCCTTTCTGAGTTATGCCGACGATGCACGGCTGGAGCATGTTGATATCGGATACTGGATTCAGAAGGACAGCGGCGAAATTCACCGAACGATTCAGTACCGTCCCTATAAGGCCGCCAAGCTGATGCGTGAGGAAGACAGCTTTTTCGAAAAAGCCCGAGTCCCAGTGCTTTATCGTTATCCGGGGGATATGAACCGACGAGTCCGCTTTGAAGAGATGGCTTCAATTCCGTTGACAGCGGAGGATTTCGTTTGGATTCACGAATATGCGGCGAACTCTTATGCTGACGCAGTTAAAAAGGTGAAGAACCAGCTGAAAAATCCGCTGGCTGACAGCCATCCCGTGATGCTGCTACATGTTTCCCGGATCAGCCGGAACGACGAAGGTCAGTATGCCATCACGGATGAAGCCGGACAGTCGATTGCCCTTGGCGACGTATTTTTACAGTCGACGGTCCCGATGCTGCGGTATTTGCCGGAGGAGAAGCTGAGCGGCGTCTCCATGCTGGTTATGTTTGAGCACAGCCTGACGACGGGCCGACTCTTGGCGCAGCCGCTGACCCTTGTTACGAATAACGAAATCATCCGGCTGTTGTACTGAGCAGGGATAACGAAGGAGGAACGACCATGAGTACGGCATTACTGCAGGAGCTTAACCAGGAGGTTAGGCGTTTATATATTGCCGGCAGCGAACTCGCAGCCGGCGACTTTCGCCTCAAGAGGCTGCTGCCGCAGTTTCAGCAGCTGGGAGAGCGCGCTCCCGTGTTCAAGAGATTGGGTGAAGGGATCAGCGCTTTAATCGAACCGGAGTCCGGGAAGGAGACTCCATCGGCTCAGCTGCTTCAGGATTTGAACCAGCTGCTGAGCTCCGTGCTGCATACACAAGGAACAACAGCCCCTGAAGGAGAGCTCCATCCGGTAGACCATCATCCGGTTTCACTGTCATCTAATTTATCCTTCCGCAAGCTTTCCGCTGTACAGACAGCGCTGACTACAACGGGCGGCGGCCGTTACGAGATCATAGAAGAAGCATGGAAGGAGGGCTTGTTCCGTGATTTCCGGCTGGTATACCTTGCGATTGAAGCGTTGAATGACCCTTATGTGGAGATTGGCGAGCTAGCGGCCAATGAGATCGTGCCGTCGTATGGATCTGAAATCATTCCATTTCTGATGGAAAGCTTTAATCCCGCGGGCGGAAAGTCGGAGTCGCGCAAGCTGAAGGTGATGGCCCAAACTGGCGGCAAGGAAATAGCGGAGCTGATCCGACAAGCAGCCGAGATCGGCAGCGACGAGGTGAGGTGCATGGCGATCAAATTGCTTGCCCGCTACGAAGAGTATGAAGCTGATCTAATGGAATGGAGTAAGAGTAAGAAGAAAGTCATCCGCGAAGCCGCATACGACGCGCTTGCAGAGAACGGTTCGGAGCAGGCTGTGGAGCGATTGTATGAAGCCGCTCAAGGAAAAGACCAAGAGCTGGTTAACCCTGCCCTTGGCAAATGCCGCTCCGCCTTGTTGACGGATTGGCTTGTACGAGACATGTCCGCCGAGCTTCAAGCGGTTTCCGAATTTCAGGATGACAAGTCAAAGCTGGAGGAGAGCTGGAGCAAGGTGAAGCGCTGCTTGTGGGCACTGCACGATAAACAAAGTTCTGCTCTCGAAGAGCTGTACCGGAACGTGCTTCAGCAGTATTCCTTATATATCAAGTCTTTGGGCTGGGCATACCTTATGAATGAAGCGGTCATTTACATGAATCGTGTAGATTCCGAGGAAGCCAGGGAACTGCTTCGCCAAAACGCGGAGAACGATTTGGAGCAATACAGACATAGCAGCTCATATGTCCGCGAGGTATTCCAAAAAGCCGCGCGCGTGCTGCCGCCGGACCGCGTATATGAACAATACAAGGACGTTCTGCTGCAAGGTTTCGGCTCTTCGTCTCTTGGCAACGCGGCCAAGGAACGAAAAAGGCTTCTGGACACCCTGTCAGATATGGTTATCCATAGGCAGTATAAACCGTATGAGGAAGTTATGCCGTTTACGGGGAAGGAAAGTTACACGTATTACGTGGAAATGCTTCCGCAGGAGCAGCTGCAAGCAAGCTGGGATGACAGATGGCTTGAGCTGTTTATCGAGCAGGATGAGCTTGCGCTGGTAAGCGCGTTCGCCCGCCGGGGACATAACGGAGCCGAGTCGTATTTACTGGCGAAACTGAAGAATTCGCCGGAATTCCGCAACCGTTTTGCCAACTTGATCATTATGGGTCTTGTTCGCTCCGGCATGAAGGATGAGGCGTTATTTGAAGCGATCGTGGTCGCACTGGAGGATAAGCGCAATCAGGACTGCTACATGATTGAACCTTTTATATTCAAGCAGCTTTGCCGATTACCGGCAATGTATTATGATCGCGTTCTTGCGGTGCAAGGCAACTTTCGGGACAACGCCGAGGATCAGCTTCGTTACATCCTCCGGATGATGAAGGAGCAAGAAAATTAAAGGAGTGAATAGCCCATGGCAGCTGGACAAGAGCAATTACAAGATATCATGCGGCAGCCCGCGGAATTACTGTTCCGTCACGAGCTGGAAGCATTGCGTAAGGAGGATTCGGGAAACATTCCAGCCGGATGGCAGATGTCGCCTCAATCCGTACTCAAATTCATTGTTGGCGGCAAGGCAGGCAAAACGGAAATCACGCCTAAATATATCGGGAACAAGCGGCTGATCGAGATGGCGGTCGCTACCTTGGTAACCGACCGTGCTCTATTATTGATCGGGGAACCAGGTACAGCCAAATCCTGGCTGTCCGAAAATTTGGCCGCAGCGATCTACGGGAATTCCGGTCTGGTCGTTCAGGGAACGGCAGGAACGAGTGAAGAGCATGTCCGTTATTCCTGGAACTATGCCATGCTGCTCGCTCAAGGCCCGACTCCCGAAGCGTTGGTGCAGAGTCCGATCATGCGGGCGATGGAAGCTGGAGGGATAGCCCGCTTCGAAGAGATTTCCCGGTGCGCCTCCGAGGTACAGGATGCACTGATCTCCATTTTGTCGGAAAAGACGATATCGGTGCCTGAGCTCGGTAAAGAAATGAACGCGCGGAAAGGCTTCTCTATTATCGCTACCGCAAATACAAGAGACCGCGGGGTCAATGAGATGTCAACTGCGCTCAAGCGCCGTTTTAATATTATCGTCCTTCCCGCACCAGCGGATCTGAATACCGAAATCGAAATCGTAAAGAAGCGGGTGTCGGAGATTGCCTCCTCTTATGATCTGCAGGCTGCTGCTCCCGCAGATGAAGCACTGCTCAAGGTCGTGACGATCTTTCGTGAGCTGCGCAGCGGCATGACGCTGGATAAAAAGGAAAAGGTGAAGTCCCCGGGCGGAGTGATCTCGACGGCTGAAGCGATATCGCTCCTGACGAACAGCATGGCGCTGGCAGCGAGCTTTGGCAGCGGTGAGCTGACGGACGAGGACTTGGCAGCGGGACTTCAAGGAGCGATTGTGAAGGACGATGATAAAGACCGGCTCGTATGGAAGGAATATCTTGATAACATTATGAAAAAACGCGGAGCGGAGTGGCGGGGCTTATATAACGCATGCAAGGAGATCAACCAGTGAATGCTGCCGGCATACATGTTTTTGGAGTTCGGCATTTGTCGCCCGCCGGTGCGAAGCATGTACTGGACTTTCTGGATGTGATCAATCCCACGGCCGTGCTCATCGAAGGGCCGTCGGATGCAAGCGGGGAAATACGGAATCTGACTCAGGCAACAACCAAGCCGCCGGTAGCCATATTGGCGTTTACCGAAGAACTGCCCGTACGAACGATTCTGTGGCCTTTTGCGGTATACTCCCCGGAATATCAGGCCATGAGATGGGCGCAGAAGCACGGAGCTTATGCCGCATTTATCGACCTGCCCTCATCTGCTGCCGTCTGTCTGCAGGATCTGCGCCGCAGCTCGGATGACGAAACGCGCGTGAAAGAACTTGAAGGCGAGGAACTTGGTTCCGACTCGGTACCAGCTGGACCGATGGACGAAAGTCGGCCGGACGAAAAATCCCTATATGAGCGGATTGCCGAGCTTGCCGGTGAATACGATTACGATATGTACTGGGAGCGGAGCTACGAGCATAATTTGAGCGAAGGATCTTACCGGCAATCCATATCGGCTTTTTCCATGGAGATGCGAGAGCTGTCGGAGGAGAAAGAGCGGCGGGAGGATACTGTGGAATACGCCTACAATGCCGTCCGGGAGTCGTATATGCGCCGCCAGATTGTTGAAGCGATTGCGGCCGGGCATGACCCCGAGCGCATCGTAGTCGTGTGCGGGGCTTATCATGTCTCGGCCCTTCGCGATTTGTCCAGCCCGATGAGCGACGAGGAATTGAATCAGCTTCCTTCCCGGATAACCAAGCTGACGCTTATGCCATATTCCTATTATAAGCTGTCGTCCATTTCCGGATATGGTGCCGGGAATATCGCTCCCCATTATTTTGAGATGATGTGGGAACGAATGCAGGAGGGGACTCTAGCGGAATTGCCGAATCATTATTTATCCATGGTGGCGGGCTCGATGAGAAAGAATGGCACCCACCGCTCCACGGCGGAGGTGATCGAAGCCGTCCGGCTGGCGGAGTCGCTGGCAGCGCTCCACGGGGGCGGTCTCCCGACACTTCGGGATTTGCGGGATGCGGCCCAGACGCTGCTTGGGCGCGGCGAACTTGCGGTCGTGGCTGAGGAGCTTGCACGTGTGGAGATCGGCACGGCGATCGGCGAGCTGGCGGAAGGCGTCAGCCAGACCCCGATCCAAGACGACCTGAACCGCCAGCTGAAGAGGCTGAAGCTGGAGAAGTATAAATCGGTTGTAGCCAACGATTTAATATTGGATTTGCGCGAGAACCGGAGGGTAGCTTCAAAAGAGTCCGCGTATCTCGATTTGAACCGGTCCTTTTTGTTTCATCGCCTGAAGCTGCTGGGGATTGAATTTGTTAAGTCCAGACCCAGCGGGCAGGAGCAAGGAGCATGGGCGGAGCACTGGGTTGTGCAATGGACGCCGGAGGTTGAAATTCAGGTCGTTGAATCGACGCTGCTGGGTGAGACGGTAGAGGTGGCTGCCGCTTATATGCTCCAGCAAAAGCTGGCGGGCTGCAGTTCGATTGCCGAAGCCTCTGCGCTGATTCGTATCGCGTATGAATGCGGGATGATTCATCAGATGGAAGCGGGTCGGCAGACCCTGCAAAAGCTTGCTGTGGACAGCCGCGATGTCGTTCAGATTGCGGCAGCTTCCCGGGAGTTATCCGTGCTGATCCGTTATGGCGGGATCAGGCGGATGGATACAGAGCCCCTTGTACCGCTGCTGCAGCAGCTCTTTACGCGCGCTTGCTTGTTTCTGCTCGATGGCAGCCAGTGCAGCGACGAGGTATCCGGCTCAATGATAACCGCCATGAATGAGCTGAACAGCGTCGCCTTGGAGCATGCGGAGCAGGTGGACGAGGAACTTTGGCTGCAAGAGCTCGGGCATTTGTCCGAAAGAGATGACCTGAACGCCCGTTTGTCGGGATATGCATGTGCAGTATTGATGGAGCGGAATGCGATTTCCGCCCGGCAGTGTGCCGAAGAAGTGTCGCGGAGATTATCCCCCGGCATTCCAGCTGATTTGGGGGCAGGATGGTTTGAAGGCTTATCGATGCGGAACCGATATGCTCTTCTCTCGCGGTTAAGTCTGTGGGAGCAGCTGAATGAATACATCCAGTCCCTGGAGGATGATGAATTCACTCGTGCGCTTGTTTTTCTGCGCCGGGCGTTCAGCAGCTTTTCGGCGAAGGAGAAGACGATGATTGCCGAGCTGCTTGGCGAGCTATGGGGTGTGAATGCAGAGCAGGCTGCCGAGATTTTGACCGGCGATCTGAAGGAGGAAGAAGCGAAGATGATTGACGACTTGAATGATTTTGACTTTGAGGACTTTTAGACGATGAGCATACCGGAACCCAACCAAATATCGCGTTGGCGGCTCATTCTGGGCCAGTCGGCCGAACCTCAGCTAGCGGGCTATAACCCCGGGGGAAGCATACAGCTGTCGGAGGAAGAGATGATTATGGACCGTGCGCTGGCCGCGATTTATGATAATACGGACGGCGGGGCGGAAGCCGGAAGTGCGGCCGCGGGGCAGCGGACAGCCGGGCAAGGAAAGTCCGCTCCCCGGCTGGCGCAGTGGCTGGGGGATGTCCGCACCTTTTTCCCCGAAGACGTGGTGTCTATTATCCAGAATGATGCCATGGAACGAAAGGGCTGGAAGCAGCTGTTGTTTGAACCGGAGGTTCTGGCTACGGTCAAGCCGGATATACAGCTGGTTGGCACGCTGCTGTCCCTGAAAGGGAAGATTCCCGAGAAAACCAAGGATACGGCGCGCCTGCTGGTAAAGGCGGTTGTGGATGAACTTGTCCAGCGTCTGCAGGAGGATATTCGCCGGGCTGTGACAGGGGCGTTGAACCGCAGGCAGCATACACCGCTTCCTTCGCTCAGCGGTATTGACTGGAAGCGGACGATACAGCGAAATCTGAAAAATTATGATGCGGACCGCAAGCAGATCGTGCCGGAGCGTTTTTATTATTTTGACAGGGCAAGACGGAGCAAAGAATGGACCGTTATTGTGGATATCGACCAGAGCGGTTCCATGGCGGAATCCGTCATCTGGGCTTCCGTTATCGGATCCATATTTGCAAGCATCCCCTCGCTAGACACCCGTGTGGTCGTGTTCGATACGGAAGTTGTTGACCTGACGGAGCAGTGTGCCAATGATCCGGTGGATATGTTATTCGGCATCCAGCTTGGCGGCGGAACGGATATTCATAAATCGGTCGCTTATTGCGAGCAGTTTATTGAAGAACCGAAAAAAACGCTGTTTATTATCATTTCGGATCTGTATGAAGGCGGCAATCAAGCCGGGCTGATCCGGCGAATGCGTGAACTGCGGGAAGCGGGAGTCAAGACGATGTGTCTCCTCGCATTATCCGACGAGGGAAAACCGTTCTATGATGAGCAGGTAGCCAAGCTGCTGTCCAGGGACGGAACACCTTGCTTTGCATGCACCCCTGCTCTTCTCCCGCAGCTGGTGGAAGGCGCACTGAAAGGGCATGATCTGGCCGAACTAGCGAAGCGGTTAGGCACCAAGGGGATATAAACGGAAGAATACGGGGCTCGGCTGGGTGTCCTTCTCTCATAAATGAAGTCTCGTGGTTGGTTCATTTAAACCACAAACCCGAATGACTTGTAAATAATACACCTAAAAAGACCTCACGGACGATCCTGTGAACAACGGATCTTCCGTGAGGTCTTCTACTTGTATTATTGCTGGTTCTCGGAGCTATGACCAGCGTTTGGCTGCTGCTGTTGAAACACCTCGGCTGCTTCTTCGGCAGAAATCTCAGTGTCGAATTCACCTGGAATCGGCATTTTGTTCAATTTCGTGGTTTGAACTTCTGCTTTTGTCGGTTCGTTACTGTTCTGGTTTTGTGGGCTCATGTTGGTGGCACCTCCTTATCAAAGTACGTCTTCAGTATTTTGCCAACCATTCCCTAAAATTATACAGATATACAGCATGGACGCTTGGCCTGATCCGTCAGAGTCAACTGTTCCTGATTCCATCGACAAATAATAAAATTGCATATTCAACGGATGCCTGTTTCTCTGCTATCATAGGAATAATCATTCAATATTGACGATAATCAGCAGTACATATGGAATGGAGAATGTCCTATGAGCAAGTCTTATTCGTTCTTCCCTTTAGGGGATTCGGCTGTTCACATACAATTCGAAAATATCGTGAGTGAGAAGGTGCATCGCCAGGTCACGGCTATGACGAGACGAATAGAGCAGAACCCTTTTCCAGGCTGGATCGAATGCATCCCTTCGTATACGAGCGTAGCGGTTTACTATGATTATGATAAGATCGGCAAACCGGACGGATTCGATACCGTGTTTGCTTACGTCTGTTCGATGCTCGAGCAGCGGATGGAGGCGGGAGCCGAAGAGAAGAACATCACGAAATATGAGGTTGTTGACATACCGATTTGTTATGGGGGCGACTATGGGCCGGATCTGGAGGAAGTAGCTCAGCAGAACGACCTTACCCCCAGGGATGTCATTCGTATTCATTCCGGGCAGGATTACTTGGTATACGCCATTGGATTCGCGCCCGGCTTCCCCTATGTTGGAGGTGTTCCGGAGCAGATTGCGACACCGAGGAAACAGACTCCCCGGCTGCAAATTCCGGCTGGATCCGTAGGAATTGCCGGCACGCAAACCGGCATATATCCGATCGAAACGCCGGGTGGGTGGCAGATTATCGGCCGGACGCCGCTCGGTTTATTTCGTCCCGAAGCGGAGCCTCCAACGCTGTTGAAGAGCGGGCAATATATCCGGTTTCGGCCTATTCAAGCGGAGGAATACGAACAGTTAAGGGAAGTGGGTCTATGAGTATAACCGTTATAAAGCCGGGACTTCTTGTGACTCTTCAGGATGCGGGAAGACGGGGTTACGGCAGATACGGCATTATCACGGCTGGAGCAATGGATACCTCTGCTTATCGGATCGCCAATCGACTAGTTGGCAATGAGGATGATCAGGCCGTTCTGGAAATTACATGGTCAGGATTTGCGGTTGAATTTCATAGCGATCGGTGGGTTGCCATTACCGGCGGGGATTTATCACCCTCGATAGAAGGAGTGAAGGTTCCGATGTGGCGTCCCGTGCTGATCAAAGCAGGCCGTGTTCTGAGGTTTCAACAGCCGGTATCGGGTTGCCGTTCTTATATGGCGGTGTCGGGCGGATTTGATGTCAACCAGGTAATGGGCAGCAGCAGCACCTATTTAAGGGCCGGAATCGGCGGGTATGAAGGGAGGCCGTTGAAGACGGGGGATACGCTGCATGCCCATCTTTCTATGCTTCCTGTGGTCTCGTCTGAACGATACCTTGATGATTATGGCGGTTTCCTCACCGCAAAATGGGCCGTCTCTGCTGAAAGGTATCCTGGTCCAGGACAGGAGACGTTGATACGTGTGCTGAAAGGGCGTCAATATGATGACTTTGACGACGGCAGCAAGCAGGCGCTGTTCGGAGAACGGTTCACCGTTACTCCGCAATCGGACCGTATGGGCTACAGGTTGTCCGGTCCGCTGCTTCAATTGACCCATGAAAAGGAATATATATCCGAGCCGGTGGCCCTTGGAACGGTACAGGTACCTGCAGATGGCCAGCCCATCATTCTAATGGCGGATCGGCAGACGCTTGGAGGGTACCCTAAAATTGCGCAAGTGGCAACCGTCGATATTTCGCTGATCGCTCAGCTGTCGCCTGGAGCAGCGATTCGCTTTGCGG